>JAEYSR010000073.1 GCA_023434535.1 Actinomycetes bacterium | reverse complement strand
CCAGTGTGATGTCGCGGGACATCCCGGACACCCGGACCCGGGCGCCGTCCGATCGCCGGCCGCTCGAACCGCCGGCGACCGACCGGCTCGGTCCCTGCTGGACGGACGGTCCTCACATCTCGGGGTCGGCATGCCGACAGTGGAGGGACAGCCCGCGTTCCGAGGAGTTCGCCATGTCGAACCTGACCGCACCCGCACCGTCGCACCCGACCGGGTCCCACGCCTCCGACTCCGCTCCCGACGGGGCCGTGCCGTCCTGGGTCCGATGGATGTCGCCGCTGGTGGTGATCGTCCCGGTCGCCGGACTGGCCATCTCCGTCGCGCTCCAGTGGGGCGGTCGGAGTCCGGGCGAGACCTGGCAGGCCCTCGTGTTCGCCAACGCGGTCAGCTGGCTCGTCGGAGCGTTCCTCTGCATGACCGCCCCGCCCCACCTGTTCTTCCCCGCGCCGATCGCGCGCTCGATCGGCTGGGCGCCCAGCCCCTTCCAGTGGGAGCTCGGCGTGGCGTCGGCCGGCATGGCCGTCGCCGGGATCATGGCGAGCGGTCAGCCCCGGGCGTTCAGCCTGGCCACGATCATCATCTTCTCCGTCTTCCTCCTCGGCGACGCCGTGGGCCACGTCCGCAGCGCCATCTCCGAGCGCAACCTGTCGATCAACAACGTCGGGCCGATCTTCTTCTACGACGTGCTGGCCCCGGCCTTCCTGATCTACCTGTACGCCGCGACGGGCTGACGACGGCAGCTCCCGGTCACGGGATCATCGCCTGCGGCGGGTCGGCGCCGTCGGTGTCGGCGTCGTCGGGAGAACCGATGTGTGCGGCGTGCGCCGATGCGGTCGACGGGACCGCGAGCGTTCCCACGACCGCCAGGCCGTTGACGTCGCCCTCCCGGTAGGCGCTCATGCTGGCGTCGATGTAGGGGTTCATCACCTGCAGCCGACCGAGGTAGCTCTCCGACATGTGGCCGAGCCCGACGGCGTGGCCGAACTCGTGCAGCAGCACCGCCTGTCGGACCGGCTGGTTGGTGAGCATCGCCTCCACCACCGAGATCCGTGCGTCGCGGATGACGAAGGGGTTCGGGCCGAGCTGGCCCCTCATCTCCGCACAACCGACCGCCTGGCCGGGGCAGTACTGGCCGACGGTGACGACGATCTCGGGCGTCGACTCGGTCAGGTCGAACGCGTCGCTCGTCGCCGGCGGGCCGACGGTGAAGGTGATCCCGCTCAGACGGGTCACCTCGGCCGTCGCGGCCAGGATGTCGGCGGTGAACGCCGCAGCGGTCGGGTGGATGCGGAGCACGTACGAGCTGGAGGGCGACCATCCCGTGAGCGTGTAGCCGTCCCAGGCGCTCCTCGGCGGCGCCGTGGTGCGCGGGGAGGCGGTCGGCGGGTCGCTGCAGGCGGTCAGGAGCGCAGCGAGCACGATGATCAGGACCGCCGGCAGGGTCCGAGCTGTGGGGCGGGCGCGCATCTCGTTGCTCCTTCCTGTGTCCCGACCCGGTGTTCGGTGCCCCGCGCCGGCCTGTTGAGTGCGATGATCCGGATTCACCACCGCGCCGCGCGCCCGCTGGGCCGCGCGGTGGACACCGACTGGTCCGCCCGTCCCCCGGGTCTGGGCCGTTCACCCCATCTCGCCGTCCACCAGGTGCTCGGCGTCCGACGACAGGAGCGCAACATGGCACTCGATCCCGACCTCAAGGCCCTCGCCCAGGGCAAGAACTTCGCCGCGCTGACCACGCTCATGCCCGGCGGCCAGCCCCAGACCCAGATCATGTGGGTCGGCGCGGACGACGACCAGCTGATCATCAACACCCAGGTCGACCGGCAGAAGTTCCGCAACGTCCAGGCCGACCCGCGCGTCACCGTCACGGTGTTCGACGCCGACAACCCGTACCGCTACGTGGAGGCCCGAGGCACCGTCACCCGGACGCAGGACGGCCCCGAGGCCGCCGCCAGCATCGACGAGCTGTCGCAGAAGTACATGGGCCAGCCCTACGGCATGGGCCCGACGGACTCGCGCGTCATCCTCTTCATCGATGCGGAGAAGGTCCACAAGAACGGCTACTGAGCAGCCGGCGGGAGCCGCCCGAGCGGTCGCTACCGGACGGAGAACGGCGTGAACCCTGGGGCGGTGAGCGGCCACGGCCGTGACCGCTCCAGGATCTCCGCCACGCCGAGCGCCAGGCCGTCGGCCCATCGTGGGGCCACGAGCTGCAGACCCATCGGGACGCCGCGGTCGCCCACGCCCATCGGCACGCTGACCGCAGGATGCCCGGTGAGGTTGAGGTCGGGCGTGTTCGTCGCGATCGTGGGGTCGCCGACGACGGTGCCGGCATCGGTCGGCGTCGGACCCTCGGGCGCCCAGTCCTGCACGTTCAGCGTGGGGAGGGCCAGCACGCCGTCACCGCCGATGGCGGCGTCGATCCGGGCGCCGATGTCGTGGCGGCGGCGCGTGGCCGCCAGGTAGTCGGAGGTCGACACGTTGATGCCGAAGCGCAGGATCTCCTGCAGCGAGTCGTCGAACGAGTCCCACTCGTCCCGCTCCGCCGACAGGCTGTGGGCGAGCTCGCACGACGAGATGAAGAACCAGTCGACGACGGTCTGGCCGTCGCAGGGTGCCGGCACGCGCTCGACCCGGACCCCTGCAGCGGCGATCGCGTCCAGCGACGCCTCGTAGGCGGCCTCGACGACCGGGTCGACGTCCGCGCGGAACGTGCGGCACGCCAGCACGCGGGCAGGTCGGGTCGGCGTGAACTGCCCGGCGGGCCGCGGCGCCGAGAGCCAGTCACCCGGTGCCGGACCCGAGACGACCTCGGCCTGGAGCACGACGTCGGCCACGGTCGCCGCGGTGACGCCCTGGGTCGACAGCTCGATCCAGCGGGGCAGGACGTTCCGTCCGATCGCTCCGGTGGTCGGCTTGAGGCCGACGAGCCCGCACAGCGCCGCGGGGATCCGCACGCTGCCGCCGCCGTCCGACGTCGTGGCGAGCGGCACGAAGCCGGCGGCGAGCGCGGCGGCGGACCCGCCGCTGGAGCCGCCCGGGCTGCAGTCGGTGTTCCACGGGTTGCGGGTGGCGCCGAAGAGGCGGTTGGCGGTGAACGATGCGTGGCCGAAGGCGGGGGAGTTGGTCCGACCGACGACGATCGCCCCGGCGGCGCGGAGGCGGGCGATGGCGGCGTCGTCGACCTCGTCGGGCTCGGCGTCCGCGTGCATCGTCACGCCGAACGTGGTCACGGACCCGGCGCAGCGGGCCATGTCCTTGACCAGGACCGGGAGCCCGGCGAGCGGCCCGGACCGGTCGTGCGCGGCGGCGTCGCGGCGGGCGCTGTCGGCCTCCAACCGGACGACGGCTCCGATCCCGGCGTCGCCCGCCGCGATTCGGTCGAGGGCCTCGTCGACCATCTCGAGCGGGGTGACGCGCCCCGAGGTGACGGCGGCGGCGAGCTCGTTCAGCATCGTCGGGACGCTATCTGCGACGGGCCCTGCCGAGCCGTGGATCGACACTGGGTTCAGCCGGGGTGCTCGACCCAGCTCCTTGCGGACTCGGCGTGCCGATCCTATGTTGTTCGGTATGCCTAACAACATGCCGGGACGCAGGGCCGACGAAGGTGGGGTCGACCGGCGGCCGGTCCCGACGGCGGTCGTCCGTGAGGCGGCCGTCCTGGCCCACACCGTGCCAGGCACCGAGCTCCTCCTCGTCACCGACCGGGGGGAGCTGCGCGTCGGCCGCAGCCCGCACCACGACTTGACCCCGTGCGAGCTCCGCCAGGTCGTCCTGGCCGCGACCGATCCCGGCGCACCCGAGTGCTTCAGGAGCGTCCGGTCCGTGGCGGTGTCCGGTGCTCTGCGCGACATCGGGGGCGGCATGTACGAGCTGTGGCCGCCCGACGGCTCGACGGTCCAGCGGTGGTTCGCCACCTCGCTGCACCCGGGCGACATCGTCGAGCTGGTCGAGGGCTGCGACCTGGATGTCCCGGACGACGCCATGGACGCCGGCGTCGCGACCGACGCCCCGCTGGGCATCTCGGCGGTGAGGGTGGCGGCGTCCGCTCCCGAGCACGAGGGTCGACTGGACGAGGTGTCGCGCTGGTTCCTCGAGCGCTGCGTGGTGGAGGAGCTCGTCCAGCAGGTGGAGACCGACGCCCTGGCCTGAGCGCCACCCGGCCCGAACGCTCGGCCGTCAGCGGGCGCGCGCGGTGATCCGGTGGAGCCGATGGGCCACGCCCTTCAGCTCCTTGTGGAGGCCGACGAACTCCTGGTGCCGCTCCTCGTAGAGCGCCGCCGCGTCGGGGTCGGGTCGGAACACCCGGTCGACGGTGGCGCAGGAGGTCACGTCCCGGGGCTGCAGTCGGCCCGTCACCAGCCCGGCGAACAGAGCCGCGCCCCGGACGTTGGCCACGAGAGGATCCGCGACCCGGTGCACGGGTCGGCCGATCACGTCCGCGTGGATCTGGCACCACACGTCGGACTGGGCGCCCCCGCCGATGCCTCTGAGGTCCACGAGCGGGTGCTTGACGACCTTCTCGGACACCTCGAGGAGCCAGCGCACCTGGTGGGCCACGCCCTCGAGCACCGCCCGCACCATCTGCGGTCGACCCGAGTCGATCCCGATGTTGAGGAAGGCGGCCCGGACTGCTGTGTCCGCGCTGGGCGATCGCATGCCCTTGAGCCACGGGGCGAACATCACGCCGTCGGCGCCCGGGGCGACCGTGGCGGCCAGGCGGTCGAGGTCCTTCAACGTGGGGGATGCCCCCGGCGTGAGCCCGTCGTCGGCCGCGATCACCATGTCCAGCAGCCACTCCATGCTGGCGCCGCCGCAGTCGTGGTTGTTGACCAGCACGTACTGGTCCGGGAGCGCCGAGGGGACGGTGGCCATCTGGCTCATCAGCGACGTGCGCTTGTCGGGCGTGTGGCATCCCACCCACGCCGAGGTGCTGATCGACAGGTGTCCGTGGTAGTCGGTGACGGCGCCCGAGCCGAGCGTGGCGGCGTGCAGGTCGGGCAGACCGGTCACCACCGGGATGCCGGCCGGGATGCCGAGCTCGTCGGCCACCTCGGGCAGCACGCCTCCGACGACGGACCGGATCGGCTGGAGCGTCGGCAGCTTGGTGATGTCGGTGCCGGCGTAGTCGCACAGCAACGGGTCGTAGTCCACGGTGTCGAGCACGCGGTTGTCCGTGAGGAAGCTCGCGAGCATCGACGCCTGGGTCGCCGCGACGCGTCCCGTGAAGCGCAGGTTGATGTAGTCGACCGGCTCCATGAAGTGGGCCGTCCGGGCGTACACGTCGGGCTGCTCGTGGCGGATCCAGAGCCGCTGGCCCATGGGATCGTTGCCGAGGGGGCTCGGTGCCCCGCCGGTCCGGCGGATGAACTCGAGCGCCACCCGGGGCCGGTAGCCCTCGACGGCGAGCTTGCCGCCGAGCTGGCGCGCCGCGAGGCGGTGGGCGCGCTGGTCGAGCCAGAGGATGCAGTCTCCGACGGGCGTCCCGTCCGCACCGACGGGGACCGTCGAGCCCCACTGGCCGGTGCATGCCACGGCGACGATCTGGTCCGGCGCCGCCGACCTTCGCTCCGCCAGCGCCTGGGCCGAGGAGACGATGGCCTCCCACCAGTCGGCGGCGTCCTCGACCGCGGTGCCGTCGGGTGCGGTGCGCACCGGCACCCGTCGGTGCTCGTGGTCGAGCACCTCGCCGCTGAGGTCGACGTAGGAGGTCTTCGGGCCGCCGGTGCCCAGGTCGATCGCCAGGACGACCTGCTCGCCGAGCGGCCGATCGTCGGACACGGTCACGCCACCAGGTCCTGCTGGTCCGGATGCTCCTCGATCCAGGACCGGACGAACGGGCACGTCGGGATGAGCAGCGCCCCTCGTCGGCGGATGTCGTCGAGCACGGCGGGCACCAGGATCTTGCCGAGACCGCGACCGCGCTGGTCGGGGTCGATCACCGTGTGCTGCAGGTCCCGCACGAGCACCGTGTCATCGGAGCCGTCCGGCGCCGGCGACTCCCGGTCCGTGTAGGAGACGTAGCCGAGCAGCTCGCCATCCTCCAGCAGCTCGTAGCGCTGCATCGACTCGACGTCCACGACCTCCATCGGCATGGGGCGACACCGTACCCGGGGTTCCGAGCGGCGACCTCACGGCGCCCTGCCGGCGTTCTGTTG
>JAEYSR010000187.1 GCA_023434535.1 Actinomycetes bacterium | reverse complement strand
GACCCATCGGTCCCCGGGCCTCGCCGCGCGGACGGGAACTACTGTCGCCACCGACGCCGGCGCGGCCGGCCTCGGGACCGGGGGGTGTCGGGTGACGACCACGATCGTGGAGACCGTCGAGGGGCTGACGCCCGAGTGGCTGAGCACCGTGCTCGAGGACGACGCCGGGACGGTGACGAGCGTCGACGCACGACCTCTCGGCACCGGTCAGATGTGCGACAGCTACCGGGTGCGCGCGGAGCGGTCCGACGGATCCGTGACCACGCTGATCGCCAAGCTGCCGTCGGCCGACGTCTCGAGCCGGACGGCCGGACTCATCCTGCGGGCCTACGAGAAGGAGGTCCGCTTCTACCAGGAGCTCGCTGCCGACCTGCGGGTGCGGACCCCCGGCGCCCTCCACGCCGACATCGACCCCGCCACCGGGTCGTTCGTCCTGCTCCTCGAGGACATGGCTCCCGCCGAACAGGGCGACCAGCTCGTCGGGTGCTCGGTCGACCAGGCCCGGGCGTCGCTGTCCGAGCTGGTCAACCTCCACGCGCCCCGCTGGGGCGACCCGACCCTGCGCGACATCGAGTGGCTGCTCGGCGACCGGGGTCCGGCGCGGGAGATGATGATCGGTCTGCTCCCGACCATGTGGGACGGGTTCACCGATCGCTACGCCGACCGCCTCGGCGACCACGTGCTCGAGGCCGGCCGGATCGTCTTCGCCCGGCTCGGCTCCTTCTACGCGGATCGGGACCCGGCGACGGTGGTGCACGGCGACTACCGCCTGGACAACCTGCTGTTCCACCCCGACGACGGCTCGGTGGCCGTGCTCGACTGGCAGACCTGCACGGTCGGACCCGGGCCGGCGGACGCCGCGTACTTCGTCGGCGCCGGCCTGCTGCCCGATGTCCGCCGCGACCACGAGGCCGAGCTGTTCGACCACTACCACCGCGGCCTCGTGACCGCCGGCGTGGCGATCGACCGGGACGACTGCTGGGCGGCCTACCGACGCGGCACCTGGGCCGGGCTGGTGATGGCCGTCGGCGCGTCGATGCTCGTCGAGCGGACCGAGCGCGGCGACGACATGTTCATGGCAATGGCGTCACGCCACGCCGAGCATGCCCTCGACCTGGACGCCGACGAGCTCCTCGACGCCTGACCCGGCCGCTCTGCTCCCGTGTGGTGACACGACCGTGTCACCACACGGGCACAGAGCAGGTTTCAGACCGGAACAGAGCAGGTTTCAGAGAGCGAGGGTCCCGGCGTCGACGGTCGCGTCCAGCCCTGCGATCCCGTCGGCCATGACCTGCGCGACGAGATCGGGATCCGGGTTGGTGGCCCAGGCGCGCCGGCCGTCGCCGGAGCGGACGGCCGCCAGCACGTCGAGCGGACCCTCCCGGTCGAAGCGGACCGTGGCTGCGTCGACCACGACGTCGCCGACGAAGTCGGCGGGCAGCGGATCCCGCTCGTGGAGGTCGACGCGGTCCTGGCAGTCGATGCGGGCGAACGGCACGGTCGGCTCCGACGAGTAGACGGCGAAGCTGTGCTTGGTCGCGCTCCCGCCGTTTCCGTGCACCAGGCCGACGCCCCCCTCCCGGACGAGGGGAACCATGGCGGCGATCGAGTGGCCCACCGCGTTGCTGATCGCCGCGCCGGCGAAGCCGAGGCCGCCCGTGACCGTGAGCTGACGGTCCTCGGGGATGCCGAGGGCGGCTGCGGACACCTGGACGATCGACGGGAAGCAGGCGTACAGGTCGACGTGGTCGATCGCATCCACGTCCAGCCGCGCGTGTGCGAGCGCCGCCTCGCCGGCGGCGGTCAGCGCAGGGTTGCCGGCCAGCTCATCGCGGCGCAGCACCTCCCAGGTCTCGTGGGACGACGTGACGACCTGCGGGTACACGTACCGGTCCGACGGGATGCCCGCTGACCGGGCCACCTCCTCGGAGCACAGCAGGAGGGCGGACGCCATGTTCACCGTGTTGTTCGCCACCATGGCCTTGGGGTACGGGAAGCAGATCATCCGGTTCCGGTCGGTGGCGTCCCTGATGGCGGCGGGCTCGTGACGGCTGCGGTCCCACGCGAACTCGTTGCCCTCGGCGACGCGTGAGAACCGTGCCCACAGCTCGGCGCAGTGGTCCCGCTGCTCTGCCACGGTGCGTCCGGCGCGACGGCGCAGAGCGTCCTCGAAGAGCGCGTAGAACGCGGTGGCCGAACCGAGGACCGCCATCTCGGCGAGCGCCTCCGGGGCGAAGCCGCCGAGGCGCTCGGGGTCGCCATCGCCGGGCCGCTGGATCCATGTCGGCTCCAGCCCCTCCCTCTTCAGACGGCTCGCGGTCCACCGGGCCTCGCCGCCCAGCACGAGCGCCACGTCGAGCTCGCCGGCGGCGATGCGCTCGGCCGCCAGGCCGACCATGTCCTGGGGTGCGGTGCCCGTGATCTCGGTGAGGGCCGTCGCCGCTCCCGTCACGCCCAGCTCCTCCGCGATCACGGCGCCGGGATCCCGGTACGAGTAGAAGCCGCCGGTGACGCCGATCCAGCCGACGCGGTCGAGCAGCGCCGGCGCACCGGCATCGGCGGCGGCCGCACGGGCGGCGGCCACCATCAGCTCGATCGGGCCGGGAGCGTCCTGGAGCTCGTGCGCTCCCGGACGGTCGATGGTCTGGGCGGCGCCGACGAGGACGGGAACGGATGCGGGTTCTGACACGGCGATCAGTCTGGACCCTCGACCGGCTCCTCCCCCAAGCCGACCCCGGCGCCGACTCGTCATCCCTCGAGTGCTCGGTGGCCCGCCGCCGGGAAGGTGACTCCGATGGCCGCGGATCCACGTCCCAGGCCGACCACTAGACTCCCCGCCCAGATGCCCCCGGCCCACGAGGACGTCCCGGCCCTCCGCCAGGACCGGACCGGGTCGGCCCAGTGATCGCGCTGGTCCTCCTCCACGCCGTCGCCGGGTTCTCCGCCATCGGCTTCGGTCCCCGGCTGGGCCGTCGGGCGCTGTGGGTGGCGGCCGTCCCCTTCGTCGCGACGCTGACGTGGCTGGCGGTGATGATGCCGACCGTCCTCGACGGCGAGGTGGTGACCCAGTCGTTCACCTGGGTGCCGCAGCTGGGGCTGGACATCGATCTGCGCCTCGACGGCTTCGGCGCCCTGTTCGTGCTGCTGGTGGCCGGGATCGGATGCCTGGTCCTGGTCTACGCCGGGGCGTACTTCCCACCGGTCCAGTCGGGTCTCGGTCGCCTCATCGGGCTGCTCACCCTGTTCGCCGGCGCCATGTTCGGCCTCGTCGTCGCCGACAACCTGTTCGTCCTCTACGGCTTCTGGGAGCTCACGTCGGTCTGCTCCTACTTCCTGATCGGCAACCGCTCCGAGTCCGCCACGGCGCGCGCCGCGGCCCTGCAGGCGCTGCTCACGACAGGACTCGGCGCGCTGGCGATGCTGGTCGGGTTCATCCTGCTGGCGCAGGCGGCCGGAACGGCGCAGCTCTCGGCGCTGCTGGCGGACCCGCCCTCGGGGGCGACGGTCGCGCCCGCCCTGGTCCTGGTCCTCCTCGGTGCCGCCACCAAGTCGGCGCAGTACCCGTTCCACGCCTGGCTCCCCGGCGCCATGGTGGCCCCGACCCCGGTGAGCGCCTACCTGCACTCGGCGACGATGGTGAAGGCAGGCATCTACCTGGTGGCCCGCTTCTCCCCCGCCTTCGTGGGGATCACCTTCTGGCGGCCGGCCGTGGTGACGATCGGCGCAGCGACCATGTTGTTCGGCGGGTTGAGGGCGCTGCGACAGCACGACCTCAAGCTGCTGCTCGCGCACGGCACGGTCAGCCAGCTGGGCTTCATGTTCCTGCTCTTCGGGATCGGGACGCCCGAGGCGATCACCGCCGGATGCGTCCTGCTGCTCGCCCACGCCGCGTTCAAGGCGACCCTCTTCATGGGCGTCGGCATCGTCGACCGGACGACCGGCACCCGCGACATCCGGAAGCTCCCTCTCCTCGGCAACCGGTGGCCGGCCGTCACGGCCCTGGTGCTGATCGGCGCGGCGTCGATGGCCGGCCTCCCTCCGCTGCTCGGCTTCATCTCCAAGGAGGCCGGCTACACCGCAGTGCTCGACTCGGGGCTCAGCCTGGGCGCACTGCTGATGGCCGTGGTGGTCGGGGCGTCGATCGTGACGTTCGCCTACAGCGCCCGACTCGCGCTGGGCATCCTGATGGCCGGCGGACGCGACACCGCTCCGATCGACGACGATCGACGCCCCGCGCCGCTGTTCGTCCTGGCACCGCTCGTGCTCGCCGCCGCGACCGTGGTGCTCGGCCTGCTCCCGATGTTGCTGGACGGCGCGGTCGGCGCCGCCGTCGACGCCCTCGCGCCCGGAACGCCCGACCCGCACCTGGCGCTCTGGCACGGGGTCAACGCTGCTCTCGGCCTGACGGCGCTGACGATCGCCGCCGGCTGCGGCCTGTTCCTGGCGCGGGACCGTGTCGGAACGGTCCTCGCCGCCGGCGGCGGGATCCCGTCGGCGGGCGCTGCGTACCGCTGGACGCTGCGGGCCGTCAACGTCCTGGCGGACCGGGTCACCGGCGTGGTCCAGAGCGGCTCGTTGCCGGTGTACTCCGGCGTGATCCTGGCGGTCTGCACGCTGGTTCCGGCGACCGCCCTCATCCGCGGGTTCGACCCCGACTGGTTCCGCGTGGAGGAGGCGCCCAGCTCGCTCCTGATCGCGACGGCGTTCGTCGTCACGATCCAGCTGGCGGCGGCGGTCCGAGCGGCGAGCATCCGTCGCCGCTACGCCGCGGCGCTCCTGCTGGCCGGCGTGGGCTACGCGATGGCCGCGCTGTTCATCGTGCAGGGGGCGCCAGACCTGGCTCTGACCACCGTCGCCGTCGAATCGCTCTTCACCGTGCTGTTCGTGCTGGTGCTGCGCAGCCTGCCGGACCACTTCGAGGAGCGCTCCCTCTGGATCGGGAAGGCGCTGCGGCTCACCGTGTCCGCCGCGGTCGGGGCGGTCGTCTTCGTGTTCGCCCTCGCCGCGGGCAGCGACCGGTTCCCGGCGACGACCTCGGCGGAGATGATCGAGCGGGCCCTTCCCGACGGACACGGGCGCAACGTCGTCAACGTGATCCTCGTGGACTTCCGCGGCTTCGACACCGTCGGCGAGCTCACCGTGCTCGCCGCCGCGTCGATCGGTGCCGTGGCGCTCGCCCGAGCGGTCCGCCGACCGGGTCGTCCGCCGTCGGACCAGCCCGCACCCAACGAGCCGGAGGTCGCACCCGTCGTCGCCCCGGCGGACGAGGGAAGCCCCGCATGATGCGCCGACTCGCCACCCTGGACGAGACCGTCCCCCTGCTGTTCAGGGTGATCATGGTCGGCTCGATCTACCTGCTGTTCGCGGGCCACAACCAGCCGGGAGGCGGCTTCGTCGGCGGCCTCGTCGCCGGCGCGGCCATCTCCTTGCGCTACATCGCCGGAGGGATCGACGAGGTCCGGAGGATCAGCCGGTGGCGACCGTGGACGATCCTCGGCGCCGGCGTGATCGTCGCGGTCAGCACCGCGCTCGTGCCGATCGCGTTCGGTTGGTCGGTCCTGCAGGCGGGCTACGAGCCGCTGGACCTCCCGGTCCTGGGGAAGGTGTCGGTGTCCTCGGCCCTCGTGTTCGACATCGGGGTCTACCTCTGCGTCGTGGGCCTGGTGCTCATGGTGTTCGAGGCGTTCGGCGATCGGTTTGGAGCCGATCGATGAGTGAGGCCCATGAGGGAGCTGATCGATGAACCTGCTGCTCGCCGCGACCGCGGGGCTGCTGTTCGCGATCGGCACCTACCTGGTGCTGCAGCGCAAGCTGAGCCGGATCATCATCGGCATCAGCCTGCTGACGCACGGCGCCAACGTCCTGTTCATCCTGGCCGGGCGCCGGGGCGACCCCCCGATCGTCGGCAGCGGCTCCGCTGACGGGTTCTCCGACCCGCTCCCGCAGGCGATGGCTCTGACCGCCATCGTGATCTCGTTCGGCGTGACCGCGTTCCTGCTGGCGCTGGCCTTCCGCAGCTGGATCCTCACGTCGGACGACGAGGTGGAGGACGACGTCACCGACCGGTTGATCTCCACGGTCGGGTTCGAGGACTCCGAGGTGACGGACGCGGAGAGCGAAGAGATCCCGGCCGAGGATTGGGCATGACCGCGCTCATCGCGGACCACCTCGTTCGAGAGAAGAGCCTGGGCATGAGCCGGCCCGCCGCGACCC
>JAEYSR010000273.1 GCA_023434535.1 Actinomycetes bacterium | reverse complement strand
GTCATGGACCACACCAGCGGCTGGGCCCGGAGCTCGACCGAGGGCTCGGCGTTCGCATCGTTCAGCCTCGAGCACCTGCCGGACCCGCCGGCGGGGATCCTGGAGCTCGAGCGGCAGGCCCTCGACGGTCGGTTCCCGCAGCTCTTCACCGGGGAGGAGCCCGCCCCGGAGCTGCCACCGGCGCCGACCGACAGCCCCATCGACGACCAGCGGATGGCGCAGCTGGCCCGCAGCGTGGTCCAGGTGAAGGGGGACGCGTGCGGCCTCGTCCAGTCCGGCAGCGGGTTCGTGGCCGCTCCGGGGATCGTCGCCACGAACGCCCACGTCGTGGCCGGAACGTCGGAGGTGGACCTGGTGACCACCGAGGGCGAGCAGGTCGACGCCCGGGTGGTGGCGTTCGACCCCGCGGTGGACCTGGCCCTGCTGTCCACCGACCTCGACCGTCCGGTGCTGCCGCTGGCCGCTCCCGAGCTCGGCGACCGGGGCCTGGTCATGGGCTTCCCGGGCGGAGGGCCGTTCGCCCCGTCGCCGTTCGAGGTGGGAGAGTCCCTCGACGCCACCGGACTCGACATCTACGACCGCAACGAGGTCCGTCGGCAGCTGCTCGTCCTGGCCAGCGATCTGGAGCCGGGGGACTCGGGCAGCGCGGTGGTCCGCAGCGACGGCGCCGTGGTGGCCGTCGCGGTGGCGATCGCGCCGGACCGCGACGGCGTCGCGTACGCGCTGGACCAGTCGGAGCTGGCGGCGCTGCTGGCCCGGCCTCGTGGCGGCTCGGTCGGGACGGGCGAGTGCACGTCCTGAGGTCACGACCGGCGTGGATCACCGTGGCGACGGGACCGCCCGGGTAGCGTCGATCGGCGGCCGTTGCCGTCACGACGGAGGAGCGACATGACCGATCAGTACCCGCCGGTCGGGGGACCCGAAGAGGACCCGACCCGCATCATGCCCCCCACCCAGCCGGCGGGCACCCCGCCCGGGTCACCCGGCGGGCAGTACCCGCAGGACCCGAACCAGCCCGGCGGCTATCCGCCGCAGGGCCAGTACCCGCCGCAGGGCCAGTACCCCCAGGCCGGTGAGCAGCCCCCGAAGGGCGGAGTCCCCGGCTGGGCCTGGGCGGTCATCGCCCTGCTCGTGGTCCTGGTGGCGCTCGTCGCGTTCGCCGTGGTCCGCTCCAGCGACTCCGACACGACGACCACCACGACGACGAGCTCGACGACCACGACCTCCGAGGCACCGACCACGACGCGCCCGGCGCCGACCACAACGCGTCCGGCACCGACCACCACCCGGCCCACGACGACCACGACGGCACCCACGACCACGGCGCCCACGACGACGGAGCCGGAGACCACCACCACTGCAGCTCCCTGATCCCGGAGCTGCTGTCCTGATCCGGTGCTGCTGTCCTGATCCGGCGCTGCCGGTCGGGACGGCAGCACCGGTGGCACGACGCGACGATGGCGGGACCCCGAAGGGTCCCGCCATCGTCGCGTCTCGATCCGTCTCCGGGCTCAGCCGCCCGGTCGGGTCACTCGACCTCGATGAAGATGCACTCGCCGGGGCACTCCTCGGCCGACTCGATCACGCCCTCGAGCTCACCGTCGGGGATGTTCGCGAGGCCCTCGGCGCCGGCAGGATCGTTGAAGATCTTGTCGCCTTCCTTGACGTACGCGAGGCCGTCGTCGAGCAGCGTGAACACGGCCGGCGAGATCTCCTCGCACAGTCCGTCGCCCGTGCGCAGGTCCTGGTCGATCCACACCTTCATGCCCATGGTTGGTCATCCTGCCTTCACGTCGTGCCCCGTCACGTGGGAGGGGGGCGGAGCTCTGACTCGGTCCTTCGCAGCATACTCCCACCGACCGATTAACACGGCAATCGCTGGGGAAACTCCGACGGTCTCCCGTCACGTCCCCGGGGCGCCGTGATGCGGCGGTGACCGAGACGTCACGGAGCCGTGACACTCGATGGCGCCGCTCGGCACCGCCGAGGGGGTAGAACACGACCGAGGGCGCGCGACCGCACGGGAGCGCTCCCGCTCGTTCCATCCGCCAACTCCCAGGAGGTCCGGTGCACGACGAGGATCGTCAGCCAGCAGATGCCGAGTCCGGGGTCGAGGACCCGGCGGACGTCGACTCGCTCAGGGAGCAGGTGCGCGAGCTCGAGGACGAGGTCGCCGGTCTCGTGCGGCGGCTCCAGGACGCACCGAAGCGCGTCCGCACCCTCGAGGAGCGTCTCCTCGAGACCAAGGGCCAGCTGGCCCAGGCCGTGAGCCAGAACGAGAAGCTGACGTTCACCCTGCGGGAGGCGCGTGACCACATCGCCGCGCTGCGCGACGAGGTGGAGAAGCTGACCCAGCCCCCGGCCGCCTACGCGACCCTGCTGGGGATCAACGACGACGGCACCGTCGACGTCCAGGCGGCGGGCCGGAAGATGCGCGTCGAGATCTCTCCCGGGATCGAGCTCGACGACCTCCGTCGCGGCTGCGAGGTCGTCCTGAACGACGCGTACAACGTGATCATGGTGCGCGACCCCGAGGTGTCGGGTGAGATCGTCACCTTCAAGGAGCTCATCGACGACGGGCGTCGCGCCCTCGTCGTCGGACGGGCCGACGAGGAGCGCGTGGCCGAGCTGGCCGACCAGCTGCTCGACGTCCGCCTGCGCGCCGGCGACACCGTGCTCATGGACCCGAGGTCCGCACTCCTCCTCGAGAAGCTGCCCCGACCGGAGGTCGAGGAGCTGGTGCTCGAGGAGGTGCCCGACATCGACTACGCCGACATCGGCGGGTTGGACGACCAGATCGAGGCCATCACCGACGCCGTCGAGCTGCCGTTCCTCCACCAGGACCTGTTCCGGGAGTACGCGCTCCCGGCACCCAAGGGCATCCTCCTCTACGGTCCGCCCGGCTGCGGCAAGACCCTGATCGCCAAGGCCGTGGCGAACTCGCTCGCCCGGAAGGTCACCGAGACCACGGGCAAGGAGGCGCGCAGCTACTTCCTGAACATCAAGGGCCCGGAGCTGCTCAACAAGTACGTCGGCGAGACGGAGCGCCACATCCGCCTGGTGTTCCAGCGGGCCCGGGAGAAGGCCGCCGACGGCACGCCGGTGATCGTGTTCTTCGACGAGATGGAGTCCCTGTTCCGCACCAGGGGCACGGGCATCTCGTCGGACATGGAGGCGACGATCGTCCCGCAGCTGCTGGCGGAGATCGACGGCGTGGAGACGCTCAAGAACGTCATCGTGATCGGCGCGTCCAACCGCGAGGACCTGATCGACCCCGCGATCCTGCGCCCCGGACGCCTGGACGTGAAGATCAAGATCAACCGGCCCGACGAGCAGGCCGCGGCGCAGATCTTCGCCCGCTACCTCACCACCGACGTCCCGCTCGATCCCGACGAGGTGTCCTCGCTGGGGGGCGGCGACCCCGAGAAGGCCGTCCTGGTCATGATCGAGCGCACCGTCGACGAGATGTACCGCACCGACGAGGCCAACCAGTTCCTCGAGGTGACGTACCAGAACGGCGACAAGGAGATCATGTTCTTCAAGGACTTCTCCTCGGGCGCCATGATCGAGAACGTCGTCCGCCGCTCCAAGAAGCTCGCCATCAAGCGCCAGCTCGACGGCGGCCCCAAGGGCGTGCGGGTGCAGGACCTCCTCGACTCCATCCACCAGGAGTACAAGGAGCACGAGGACCTGCCGAACACGACGAACCCCGACGACTGGGCGAAGATCTCGGGCAAGAAGGGCGAGCGGATCGTCTACGTCCGGACGCTCGTCCACGACGACACCAAGGAGGACGCCACCGGCGGTCGTTCGATCGAAGCGGTGGCGACCGGGCAGTACCTCTAGGGCACTGACGGCACGCCGGAACCCCCCGGGTCTCCCGGTGGGTTCCGGCGGGGTCCTCCTTAGAGTCGACGGATGGAGCGTGGCACCGCTGTCGGCGATCGCCCGGCACCGGACGCCGGGACGGCACCGGGTCGCGCCCCGATGCGCTCCGGGAAACCCTCCGGCGATGCGGTCGACGATCCGAGCGCCGTCGATGCAGGCGTCCACGACGGAGCGGTCACGAGACGACGCTGGCCGCTGTGGACGGTCCCGGTCCTCGTCGGCGCCGCAGTGCGGATCCTGCACTGGGCGGTCGTCTCGCCGGACTGGGTGCCGCGCTCCGATGCCAGCCAGTACGTCGGCCTCGCCCGATCCCTGGCCGCCGGTGACGGCTTCGCGTCGACGTTCCCCGGCGGCCTGCTCCACCCGACCGCGTTCCGACCACCGCTGTACCCGACGCTGCTCTCGATCCCCACCAGGGTGTTCGGACCCGACGTCCTGTGGCCGGGCCGGCTGCTCGCCATCGTGATCGGTCTCGGTGTGATCGCGCTCACGGTGACCTACGCCCGGCGCATCGCGGGCGACCGCGCCGGACTCGTCGCCGGGCTCGCCGTCGCTGTCCTGCCCAGCCTCGTGGCCAACGACACGATCACCATGACCGAGTCGCTCGGGCTGCTCCTCGTCCTGGGCATCCTGCTGGCGCTGCTCGACGACCGGGCGGTGATGGCCGGCGTCCTCACGGGGCTGCTGTGCCTCACGAGGCCGAACGCCTACCTGGTCCTGGTCGTGGTCGTCGTCGTCGTGTGGCGGTCCGTCGGCTGGCGCAGGGCGACGCTCGCGGCCGGGCTCTGCCTGCTCGTCGTCGCACCCTGGGTCGTGCGCAACGCGGTGCAGGTCGGGACGACCCGGATCGTGACGTCGGACGGCTTCACCCTCGCTGCGATGTACGGCCCACCGGCGCAGGAGAGCGGCGGCTTCATGGACCCCACCGGAGCCGACTGGTACGAGGACCACGGGGTCGCCGCACTGGAAGGTGACGAGGCCGCGTGGAGCGACGAGCTCGTCGGCATCGGCCTGCGCGGCGTGGCCACGCACCCGCTGTCGGTCCTCACCCGGATGCGCGACGGCGCCGCCACCATGCTCGAGCTGCCCGGCTCTCGCGCCGAGGTCGCCGAGTGGGTCGACGGCCGGGACCCGCGATTCCGGGGCGCGACGCTGTTCGTGTTCCCCATCGTCCTCGCCGCGGGCGTCGGCGGCCTGGTCCTGCGGCGCCACGACCGGCGGACGTGGCCGGCGCTGGCGATCGTCGGCCAGTTCCTGGTGCTGTCGCTCGTCACCGTGTCGGTGCCCCGGCTGCGCGGGCCCCTGGACCTGCTCCTGTGCCTCGGCGTGGGCTACCTCGCGGCCTGGTTGCACGAGCGGGGGAGCCCCGAGCCCGGCGGTAGGGTGTGAGAGGAGGAAGGGAGCACTGATGGAAGGTCACGTCCGGGCGCGCGCGCCCCGATCCAGCTCGTCGCAACAGTCCGAAGGGAACGGCCGGCGGCGACGACCCCGCTGGCGCCGGATCACGACCGCCCTGGTGGCGGCCGCTGCGGTCGTCCTGGTCACGAGCTGCCAGGTGCCGCTCGGTCCGGTCACGAAGGTGGCCGTCGACACCCCCCGCCTGCCGGAGACGTCGGACCCGTTCGTGGTCGCCGACGGCGGCGCCTACTACGTGTACGGGTCCGACAACCACCTCCGGGCCCCCGTGACGCGGCTCACCGACATCAGCCGTCCGTACACGCTGTGGGAGAAGAACGCCGTCACCGTCGAGGGCATGCCCCAGCGTCCCGCGTGGGCGGCCCGCGAGCGGCAGCTGTGGGCCCCCACGGTCGCCCGGGTCGGGAACGTGTGGGTCATGTGGTTCGCGGCGGACCGCATCAACCCGCCGGATCCGGCCAACCCGCAGTGCATCGGACGGGCCCTCGCCCTGTCGCCGCAGGGCCCGTTCACACCGGAGCCGGCGCCGATCACCTGCGGCATCGCCAACCTCCACGGCGCCCTCGATCCCGACGTCTTCACCGACGAGTCGGGCCAGCGGTGGCTCTACGTCACCTTCGGCAACACCATGGACCCGATCCGGGCGTTCCCGCTCGACGGCGCCGGGGTGATCAGCGGGCCGCCCGTCGTGGTGCTCGGCCGACAGCACGCCTGGGAGTACCACTTCATCGAGAACCCGTCGATGGTCTTCGACCGCGTCCGACGCAACTACCTGCTCGCCTATTCGGCCGGACGCTGGTACGAGCCCGGCTACTCGACGGGCATCGCCCGCTGCGCGACGCCGACCGGCCCATGCACCAGCGACCCGTCCGGACCGTGGATCTCGTCGTCGAACGGGCGCTCCGGGCCGGGAGGGCTCAGCTTCTTCACGGACCTCGAGGGGGCGCAGCGGGCGATCTACTCGTCGTTCCCGGCGGGCGGGGAGACCACGAACGGGGGCCGGTCGGCATCGATCGCGTACCTGAAGGTCGACCCGTCGGTGACCCTCACGGTCGTGAAGTAGGGCATCGGCGGGGCGGGTCGGGCACCGGGGTCCGACCCGCCTCCCGACCGCTGCGGTGGACCCACGATCACGTAGGGTGCCGCCCCGTGGCCATCGCCAAGATCTGCGGCATCGAGACGGAGTACGGGATCCTCGTGCGCGGCGCGGGGGAGTCCAACCCGATCTCCGCGTCGTCGATGCTGATCAACTCGTACCTGGCAGCCCTCGAGAACGACCGGGGGTCGCACCGCACGCAGCGGGTCGGGTGGAACTTCGACGACGAGTCGCCCGGCAACGACGCCCGCGAGGAGACGCTGCTCCTGTCGCTGGCGCCCGAGGTCGAGACCCACCTCGTCAACGCCGTGCTGACCAACGGCGCCCGGTACTACGTGGACCATGCGCACCCCGAGTACTCCTGCCCGGAGGCTCCCGACGCCCTGACGGCCCTGGTCCACGACCGTGCCGGCGAGGAGATCCTGATCCGATCGATGGCCGCTGCGACCGCCGCGCTGCCCGACGGCCAGGAGGTCGTCGTCTACAAGAACAACTCCGACGGCAAGGGCAACAGCTACGGCTGCCACGAGAACTACCTGGTCGACCGGTCCGTGCCGTTCGGCCGGATCGTCGCCCACGCCACCACGCACCTGGTCACCCGCCAGATCTACACCGGCGCCGGGAAGGTCGGGTCCGAGGCGCCCGGCACGAGGACCGACGAGGTCCCGTTCCAGATCACGCAGCGGGCGGACTTCTTCGAGGAGGAGGTCGGCCTCGAGACCACGCTCAAGCGGCCGATCATCAACACCCGCGACGAGCCCCACGCCGACGCGCAGAAGTACCGGCGGCTCCACGTGATCACCGGCGACGCCAACCTCAGCGAGGTGCAGACGTTCCTCAAGCTGGGCACCACGGCGCTGGTCCTGGCGATGATCGAGGACGACGTCCTCGGACCGCCGGCGAGCCTGGCCCGCCCGGTCCCGGCCATGCACCAGGTGTCCTGGGACCTCTCGCTGGCCCAGCCGCTGGAGATGGCCGACGGGTCCCGCCGCACGGCGCTCGACCTGCAGTGGGAGCTGTTCGGCAAGGCGCGCGACTACGCGGAGTCCCACGGGCTCGCCGCACTCGGGCCGGAGGAGGTCGGCGACGCCGTCCTGTCCCGTTGGGAGTCGGTCCTCTCCGCGCTCGACGCGGACCCGATGACGCTGTCGGACCAGCTCGACTGGGTGGCCAAGTACCGGCTGTACCAGGCGTACAGGGAGCGGGACGGCATGGAGTGGTCCGACCCCCGCCTGGCGGCGATGGACATCCAGTACCACGACCTGCGCCCCGGCCGGTGCCTGGCCCGCAAGCTGGGTCTCGAGCGGCTGACCGACGACGACGAGGTCCGGAGGGCCATGACGGAACCGCCGGCGGGGACGCGGGCGTACTTCCGCGGCACCTGCCTGTCCCGGTTCGCGCCCGAGATCGTCGCGGCCAACTGGGACTCGCTCGTCTTCGACACGGGTGCCTCGTCGCTGCGGCGCGTGCCCATGCTGGAACCGCAGAGGGGGACCGAGGAGCACGTCGGCACCCTCCTCGCCGAGGCCGAGTCCGCGACCGACCTCCTGGACCGCCTCGGCCGCTGACGGGTTCGCTCGCCCACGGGTGTCGCCCCGTTCACCCGCGCCGTCCGGCGGGGCCGATCCCGACTCCCGGGTCCGTTATGTGGCCACGGGTTCGCGGAGGCGCGCGGTACGGTGACCCGGACGCGGAGGTGAACCCCCACATGGCAGAGCGAGAACTCAAGAAGAAGCCGGCTCCCCAGCGTCGTTCGGACGAGGTCGAAGAGGTCCCTGCATCGACCGAGGCCGGGGAGAAGATCAAGGCGGAGCTGGATGACCTGCTCGACGAGATCGACGACGTCCTGGAGACGAACGCCGACGACTTCGTGAAGGCCTACATCCAGAAGGGCGGCCAGTAGGCCCTCGGGGCTGCGTGGGCGCGCCGGGACCAGCTTGTACGCTGCCGCCCGTGAACCTGCCCCTCTACAGCCCACAGGACGACCCGGGCCCGAACTTCGCGGAGCTCGTCCGTCGAGCCGGCCTGGTCCCGCCCCTCCCCGATGGAGCGGTGGACGCTCTGGGCCACGGCCCCGGCGGCCTGACCGTCACCCACGGGACCACCTGCGTGGCGGTCCGCTACGCGGACGGCGTCGTCATGGCCGGTGACCGTCGCGCCACGTCCGGCAACTTCATCAGCCACCGCACGATCGAGAAGGTGTTCCCCGCCGATCGCCACTCCGGTGTGGCGATCGCCGGCGCCGCCGGACCCGCGGTCGAGATGGTCCGGCTCTTCCAGCTGCAGCTCGAGCACTACGAGAAGGTCGAGGGCGCCCCGATCTCCCTCGAGGGCAAGGCCAACCAGCTCTCCCAGATGGTGCGCAACCACCTGCCCGCCGCCATGCAGGGCCTGGCCGTGGTCCCGCTGTTCGCCGGCTACGACACCCACTCCCAGCGGGGTCGGCTGTTCCAGTACGACGTCACCGGCGGCCGCTACGAGGAGCACGACCACGCGGCGACCGGGTCCGGGAGCCTGCACGCCGGCACGGTGGTCAAGCTCGGCTTCCGCGACGCTCTGGCCGAGGACGACGTCATCGACCTGGTGCTGAGGGCCCTGTACGAGGCGGCCGACGAGGACTCGGCCACCGGCGGTCCCGACCTGCTCCGCGGCATCTTCCCGGTGGTCGCCACGATCAGCGCCGCCGGCTTCCAGCGCGTTCCCGACGACGCCCTGCGTGCCCGCTACGTCGAGATGTTCGCCGAGTTCGAGGGCGAGCGTGGCGGCGTCGAGACCGGCGGCGTCTCCGGTGGAGGAGAGTCAGCATGAGCATGCCCCCGCCCCACACCCATGAGCAGAGGATGCTCACGACCTCGCCGGAGGCTCGGTCATGAGCATGCCGTTCTACGTCGCCCCCGAGCAGATGATGAAGGACCGGGCGGACTACGCCCGGAAGGGCATCGCCCGCGGCCGGTCCCTCGTCGCCTGCACCTTCGCCGACGGCGTGCTGCTGTGCGCCGAGAACCCGTCGCGGATGCTGCGCAAGGTGTCGGAGATCTACGACCGCATCGGCTTCGCCGGCGTCGGCAAGTACAACGAGTTCGACCAGCTGCGCATCGCCGGGATCCGCCACGCGGACCTCAAGGGCTTCTCCTTCTCGCGTGAGGACGTCGACGCACGCAGCCTGGCCAACCAGTACGCCCAGATCCTCGGGCAGGTCTTCACCCACGAGATGAAGCCCATGGAGGTGGAGATCCTGGTCGCCGAGGTCGGCCACGATCCGGCCGGCGACCAGCTGTTCCACATCCTCTACGACGGCACGCTGATCGACGAGACCGGCTGGGCCGTCCTCGGTGGCGAGGCCGAGGCCATCGGCGAGCGGATGGGGGCGGCCTGGTCCGAGGGCGGGTCCCTCACCGAGGCCGTGACGGCCGCCGTCGGCGCCCTGGCCGGTCCCGACCGGACGATCCCCGTCGACGAGCTCGAGGTCGCGGTGCTGACCCGCGGGGAGGTGCGGCGGACGTTCCACCGCATCGAGGACGACGAGCTCGCCGCCCTCCTGGCGACCTGATCGGTCGACCACGCCTCTCCACCCACCGCACCCGTTCTGTTCTGCAGAAGCGGTGTGTTCCGACCGCTTCTGCAGAACAGAACCGGGGAGGGCCAGAGGCGGTCACGCGGAGTTCACGACGACGGCGCTGTTTCGCGCAGGCGTCGGGGTAGGTTGACGCGGCGATGGACCGCAGGATCTACGGGCTGGAGAACGAGTACGGCGTCACCTGCACGTTGCGCGGCCAACGTCGGCTGAGCCCCGACGAGGTGGCCCGCTACCTGTTCCGCCGGGTCGTCTCCTGGGGCCGCTCCTCGAACGTCTTCCTGGCCAACGGCGCGCGCCTCTACCTCGACGTGGGCTCCCACCCCGAGTACGCCACGCCCGAGTGCGACTCGTTGACGGACCTGGTCGCTCACGACAAGGCCGGCGAGCGCATCCTCGAGCAGCTCCTCGAATCGGCGGAGCAGCGACTCGCCGAGGAGGGCATCCGCGGCGACATCTACCTGTTCCGCAACAACACCGACTCCGCCGGCAACAGCTACGGCTGCCACGAGAACTACCTGACCAGCCGCCACGACGACCTCACCCACTACACCGAGGTCCTCATCCCGTTCCTCGTCAGCCGACAGGTGTACGCCGGTGCCGGCAAGGTCCTCCAGACCGCCCGCGGTGCCCAGTTCTCGATGGCGCAGCGGGCCGAGCACATCTGGGAGGGCGTCAGCTCGGCGACCACCCGCTCCCGGCCGATCATCAACACCCGCGACGAGCCGCACGCGGACTCCGACCGGTACCGGCGTCTCCACGTGATCGTCGGCGACTCGAACATGAGCGAGTACGCCACCTACCTCAAGGTCGGTGCCACCTCGCTGATCCTGCGCATGCTGGAGGACCCGACGGTCGTGCTCCGGGACATGACGCTCGAGAACCCGATCCGGGCCATCAGGGAGATCTCGCACGACATCACCTGCACCCGCCGGGTCCGCCTGGCCAACGGGCGCGAGGCGTCCGCCCTCGAGATCCAGTCCGAGTACCTGAACCGGGCGATCCGCTACGCCGAGAACCACGACCTCAACCCCCAGGAGAAGCAGGCGCTCGACATGTGGGAGCACGTCGTGACCGGCCTCGAGCGCGATCCGCTCAGCCTGGACCGCGAGGTCGACTGGGTGACCAAGCACAACCTGATCGAGGCCTACCGCGAGCGCCACGACCTGCCGCTCTCGCACCCCCGGGTCGCGCTGCTGGACCTGCAGTACCACGACATCAGCCGCGAGCGCTCGGTCTTCTACAAGCTGCAGCGTGCCGGGCGGGTGGAGCGGATCGTCACCGACGCGGAGATCGAGGAGGCCATCGACACGCCTCCGCAGACCACGCGGGCCCGTCTGCGCGGCGAGTTCATCCGCAAGGCCAAGGAGCGCAAGCGCGACTACACGGTCGACTGGGTGCACCTGAAGCTCAACGACCAGGCCCAGCGGACCGTCCTGTGCAAGGACCCCTTCAAGGCCCACGACGAGCGCGTCGAACGCCTCATCGAATCGCTCTGACCCGGCAGCGCTCGGGGTGCGAGTCGCCGCCACCGGCGGCCTTCTGTGATGCTGGACCGGGGCGTCTGCCCCGGATGAGCAACACAGGACGGTGGCCGCCGCACGTCGGCGGACAGAGGGGGACGAGATGGAGATCAGTGCGGGCGTCGAGACTCTGACGGTGACCGGTGCCGAGCCCGGCACCCACCTGACGGTGCGCCGGGCCGACGGCAGCGAGGTCGTGACCCTGGTCGCGGATCACGCCGGCAACGCCCACCTCGCGCTGGTGCCCGACCACCCCGTCGTCATCGACTCGCCCAAGACGCTGTCGGCGCTCGTGGCCGACGGTCGGCCGCTCGCCCCCGGCGACTACACGGTGACCGCCGACGACGGCACGGACGCACCGCCTCGGACGGTGCACGTGCTCGGGCTCCACGACGTGCCCGACGCGTCGTTCTACGACCGTGAGCTCCCCGAGGGCTACAGCTACATGACCATGCGCGACGGGGTCGAGCTGTCGGTCATGGTGCGCTTCCCCAACGAGGACCTGTACGGGCCGCCGCCGTGGCCGACGGTCGTCGAGTACTCCGGGTACACCCCGTCGGATCCCGACGAGCCGCAGCCCGGCACCCTCCTCGCCAACCTCATGGGGTTCGCCGCGGTCGGCGTCAACATGCGGGGCACGGGCTGCTCGGGCGGCGTGTTCGACCTCTTCAGCCCGGCCCAGGCCGCGGACGGCTACGACGTGATCGAGAACGTCGCCCGCCAGCCGTGGGTGCTGCACGGCCACGTCGGCATGGTCGGGCTCAGCTACCCGGGCATCACCCAGCTGTACGTCGCCGCGGCGCGACCGCCGTCGCTGGCGTGCATCACCCCGCTGTCAGTGATCGACGACCCGTGGCGCCAGCAGTGGCCCGGCGGCATCTACAACTCCGGCTTCACCAAGGCCTGGGTGGCGGCCCGCGACGCGCAGACGTCCGCCGGCGGCCAGGCCTGGGACCAACGCCGCATCGAGGGCGGTGACGCCGTCGCCGCCGCCAACCAGGCGATCCGCAGCCAGAACTTCGACTTCGAGCAGTTCGGTCGGGCGTCCGAGCACTTCCAGGAGCTGCAGCGCACCCGGTTCCTGGCGGAGCTGGTCGGCCGGATCGAGGTGCCGGTGTACCTGACCGGCGCGTGGCAGGACGAGCAGACCGGCAGCCGGTTCGCCCTGATGCTCGAGGACTTCGCCAACAGCCCCGAGCAGCGCTACATCCTGTTCAACGGCCACCACCCCGACGGCTACAGCCCGCTCGTGATCCTGCGGTGGTTCGAGTTCCTGAACTTCCACGTCGCCCGGCGGGTGCCGAAGGTGAACGACATGATCCGCATGTTCGCCCCCGCCCAGTTCGCCGAGGTCTTCGGGTTCAGCCCGGAGCTCGAGGCCGACCGGTTCGGCCACCACGGCGACGACGTCGAGGCGGCCCTGGCCGAGTACCGGGCCGAGCCGCGGGTCCGCCTGCTCTTCGAGAACGGTGCCGGCCACGAGACCCCCGGGGCGACGGCCCACCGGTTCGAGGCGTCGGCGGACTCGTTCCCGCCCGACGGCGTGCGGCCCGTCCGGCTCCACCTGGCCTCCGGAGGTCGCCTCGCCGCCGAGGCCTCCGACGTCACCGGCGCCGACGTGTTCGAGGACGACCTCGACGCCGGCGAGGAGGCGTACTCCAAGGAGCTGCTCGTCGACATGAACCGATTCGCGATGCCGACGGTGCCCATCCACTGGACCCGCTTCGACGAGGGCAGGTCCGTGTCCTACGAGACCGAGCCGCTCGACGCGCCGCTGGTCCTGGCCGGTCCCGGGCACGTCGACCTGTGGTTGGCGCCCGGCACCACCGACACGGCCGTCCAGGCCACGCTGACCGAGATCCGCTCCGACGGCGTCGAGGTCCGGCTGCAGTGCGGCTGGCACCGTCCCGTGCACGCCGTCGAGGACCCCGCCCGCTCCGACGAGCTCCGGGTCGACTACACCTTCACCCCCGAGGACCGACGCCCGCTGGTGCCGGGGGAGTGGATCAGGTTCCGTCTGCCCGTGTACCCCCTGGCCGCGGTGCTGCGGACCGGGAGCCGGCTGCGCCTCACCCTCTCCAGCCCCGGCCGCGACCACCCGTTCTGGTGCTTCGAGAACCCCGTCGTCGAGGGAGCCACCCACCTGGTCGGGCACGGCGGAGACCGGGCGTCGGCCCTGGTCCTGCCGGTCTGGGACGTCGAGATCGACCACCCCGAGGACCTGCCGGCGCCGGGTTCGCTGCGCGGCCAGCCCTGCCGGGACGCCCTGCCGATCCGCAACCGCCCCGCCCCGGCGGACGCCGTCGGATCCGCGGCAGGCCGCACCACCGGCGCCGGCTGAGGCCGACCGACGTGCCCACCTTCCGGACCGCCACCGTCACCGAGGTCCTGTCCTCGCGGCCCGGCCTCCAGCGCATGGCGGTCCGGATGGCCGACGGCGCCGACGCCCGCGCCTACGCCACGACCGAGCTGGTCGGCGAGTGCGCGGTGGGGGACCGGGTGGTGCTCAACACCACCGCCGTCGACCTCGGGCTCGGAACCGGCGGGTGGCACGTCGTGCACTGGAACCTCGAGCGCGACGAGCTCCTGCTCCCGGGCCCGGACCACGTCATGAAGCTGCGCTACACGTCGCTGCAGGCCGACGTCGGCACCTCGGAGCTGCTCCACCCCGAGTGCGACGATCCGATCCCCGGCGTCCCCGTCGTCGCGTGCACGGTCCACAGCCAGGTGGCGGTCGTCGCGCTGGCGATCGCGGCGCGGCGGCCCGGGACCAGGGTGGTCTACGTCATGACAGACGGTGCGGCCGTCCCTCTGGCGCTGTCGGACGTCGTCGCGGACCTCGTCGCATCCGGATCGATCGCGTCCACCGTCACGGCCGGTCACGCGTTCGGGGGCGATCTCGAAGCCGTCACGGTGGCATCCGCCCTGGGTCTGGCGGTCCACGTGCTCGGCGCCGAGGTGGTGGTCGTCGGCATGGGTCCGGGGGTCGTCGGGACCGGCACCGCGCTCGGCACGACGGCGATCGAGGCCGCCTCGGTGCTCGACGTGGCGGCCGCCCTCGGCGGGGAGCCGGTGCTGTGCGTGCGGGCCTCCGACGGCGACGGGCGGGACAGGCATCGGGGCGTCTCCCACCACGTCGGCACCGTCTGCCGGCTCTGCAGCGCCGAGCCGTGGGTCGCCACGGTCCCCGACGGCGCCGCACAGCTCCCCGGCGTCCGTCCGGTCGCGGTGGAGGGACCGCCCGACGCGGCGGACCTGTTGGCGCGCGCGGGGATGCGGATCACGACCATGGGTCGTGACGTCTCCGAGGATCCGCTGTTCTTCGCGGCGGCCGTCGCGGCCGGCGCACTCGCCGCGGACCTGGTGGACAGGCTGCCTGACGACGCCGACCCCGGCGTCGGCTGAGACCCACGCCCGCTGGGACCGCCCCACGCGGACCCAGCCGTCGGGCTCCTCTCCGGACGTCGTGGCGGCCCGTACACTGCCGCCCGTGGCCAAGGTCGATCGCCTCCTCAACATCGTGGCGGCGCTCCAGGCGTCGAGCGTTCCTCTCACCGCCGAGGAGCTGCGGACCCGCGTCCCCGGCTACGACGACCAGACCGACGACACCTTCCGCCGCACGTTCGAGCGGGACAAGGACGACCTCCGCACCGCCGGCGTGCCGATCGAGACCGTGACGGTCGGCCACACCGAGCAGCCGCGAGCCGGCTACCGGATCCGGCGTGACCGCTACGAGCTCCCCGACCCGGGCCTGACCCCCGAGGAGCTGGCCTCGCTGCACCTGGCCGCCACCTCGGTCCGGCTGGTCGGCATCCCCTACGACGAGGTCGACGACGCACTGCGGAAGCTCGGCGGGGTGACCGCCACCGGTCCGTCCGAGACCGGCGAGGGCGACGTCCCGGTCGGCGCGGTGGACGCCCCCGCGGCGCTGTCCACCCTGTTCGAGGCCGTCCTCGACCATGCCGAGGTGGAGTTCGGCTACGGGTCCGAGGAGCGCCGACTCCAACCGCACCGCCTCCAGTACGAGCAGGGACGGTGGTACGTCAGCGGCCACGACCGGGACCGCGACGCCACCCGGAGCTTCCGCCTCGACCGGATCACCTCGACCGTGACCGCGGGGCCCGCGGGCACCTTCGAACCGCCGGCGGACCTGCCCGAGGTCCGGCTGCGGCCGTGGGAGCTCGGTGACGGGCCGACGACGGTCGCCCACGTGCTCCTGGAGGACACCGTCGCCGGCCCGGTCCTCGCCGAGGATCCCGAGCTGGCCGTGTCGGAGCGACGACCGGACGGGTCCGTGGTCGTGGCCCTGGACGTCCGCAACCGGGCCGGCCTGCGCAGCTTCGTGCTCTCGCACCTGGAACGGGCCGAGCTGCTCGACCCGCCCGAGCTCCGCCAGGAGCTCGTCGACTGGCTGACCCCCTTCGTCGGGGCCGACGGATGAGCGCCGCGACCGCGTCCGAGCGGGTGGAGCGGATCCTCTCGGTCCTGCCCTGGATCGTCGAGGAGCCCGGGACGACCGTCACCGAGGTGTGCAGCCGGTTCGGCCTGTCCGAGCCCGAGCTGCGCGGCGACCTCGACATCCTCATGTACGACGTGGGCATCCACCCGTTCACGCCCGACGCCCGCGTCGACGCCTACGTGGAGGACGACGGCCGCATCTTCGTCCACCTCGGCGACTACTTCCGTCGACCGCTGCGGCTCACCCCCGACGAGGCGCTGGTCCTCTACGCCGCAGGACAGGCGCTCCTGGACCGGCCCGATCCCGACCCCGTGCTGTCCCGTGCGGTCCGGAAGCTCGCCGCGGTCCTCGGCGACGGGGTGGCCGACGCCGTGGACGTCCGGCTCGGCGACGCGGACCCCGACGTGCTGGCCACGGTCCGCCGAGCGACCGACGAGGGCCGGCGACTGCACATCGACTACTACTCGTTCGGGCGTGACGAGCGGTCGGAGCGCGACGTCGACCCGGGTCGGCTCACGGCACGGGCCGGGCACTGGTACCTCACGGCGTGGTGCCTCAGCGCCGAGGCCGTCCGGGAGTTCCGGGTGGACCGGATCACGGCCGCCCACGTCACGGGCGACCCCGTCGACGAGCACGCCGGCCTGGATCCCGCCGAGCCGCTCGACATCGACCTGAGCGACGGGCGCCCGGTCGTGGTCGTCGTCGACCCCGAGGACGAGTGGATCGTGGACACGTTCCCGACCTCGTCGGTCGAGACCACCTCCGACGGACGGCTGCGGGTCGAGCTGCGCGTGACCGCGGAACCGTGGCTGCAGCGCCTGCTGCTGCGCCTGGGCAGCGACGTCGAGGTCACCGATGCCACGACGGGCGAGGACCTCCGGCTGCTCGCCGAGTCCGCGGCCTCGCGAGTGCTGCGCCGCTACTCCTGACTCCCGGTAGCCTCCCATCGATGTCCGACAACCCGCTCGGGAGCCCCGCAGGGTCCTCCGCCCCCGCACCGCAGTCCGGTGCCCCTGCGACCGGAGCGGGGTCCGCACCGACGCCGGGTGCGTCCGACGACCTCCCTGTCGGCAGCGCGGTCGGCAGCAGCGGATCCGCCGACGGCGTGACCGAGGCAGCAGAGCCCCTGCCGGCGGCGCCGACGCGCTCGCGCCCGGGCCGCTCCTCGACGCGCAACATGGTCGAGTGGGCCCTCGTGATCGTCGGGGCGATCGTGGTCGCCTTCCTGGTCAAGACCTTCCTGGTCCAGGCGTTCCAGATCCCGTCGCCGTCCATGGAGCCCACGCTGCTCGAGGGCGACAGGGTGCTCGTCAACAAGCTGAGCTACGACCTCCACGACGTGAACCGCGGCGACGTGATCGTGTTCGGGCGCCCCGCCGCGCTGCAGGCGGGGCCGAACGACCCCGAGGACCTCATCAAGCGCGTGATCGGCCTTCCCGGAGACACCGTCCAGACCCGGGACGGCAAGGTGTACGTCAACGACCGGGAGCTCGACGAGCCCTACCTCCCCGACGGGACCATGACGGAGGGGATCGAGGAGCCGATCACCGTCCCCGAGGGTCACCTCTGGATGATGGGCGACAACCGGGGCAACTCGGCGGACAGCCGCGTCTTCGGGCCGATCTCCGAGGACACGATCGTCGGCCGTGCGTTCATGGTGATGTGGCCACCGGGCCGCATCGGCTCGCTCTGACCCGGCGACCGGGGGCGGTCAGTCGTCGGCGTCGGGCGTGAGCTCGGCGTCGATCGCCGCCGCGACGTCGACGAGCCGGTCCACGTGGTCCGAGAACACTCCGTCGATGCCCGCAAGGAGGAGCGCCCGCATGACCCGTTCGTGCTGGGCGTCCCAGCCCAGAGTCACCCGGCCGAACCGGTGGTAGAGCGCGGCCATCCCGCCCGTCCACTCCGAGTGGTGCAGGTTGACGGCGTCGATCCGCAGCTCCCGCAGGCGGGCGGCGTGCGGTTCGGGCCGACCCTCCAACGCGCCGAGCCGGGTCGAGTGGACGAGGTGCACCGCGGTCGACCGCTCGCGCCAACCGGCGAGCAGGTCGATGTCGGGGTGGCACAGCCACAGCCGCTCGACGGCCCCTGCGGAGCGAGCCACGCGGAGGACCTCGTCGACCGACTCGGGGTCCTTGATGTCGAGCGACAGCTCGAAGTCCGTGCCGCACTCGCTGTAGAGCTCGGCGAGCGAGGGGATCTGGGACGGCAGGTCGGACCGGGGGATCTGGCCGACGGGCACCCGCCGAAGACCACGCCGGATGAGCCCGTCGTGGTCGAGGACGGCCTGGCCGTCGGCGCTGGCCCAGACGTCGCTCTCGAGGCCGTTGGCCCCCAGTCGCAGTCCCAGCCGGAACGCCTCGATGGTGTTCTCCGGCGCGTGGGCCCGCGCGCCCCGGTGGGCGAACAGGATCTGTGGGTTCCGCAGGGAGGGGAGTCGATCGACCATGGCGCCGCCATCGTGGCATGTGGGGCCGACGGTCGCAGTGCTCTCCCGACCCGGCCCAGGAGGGCCCGTGCGAGGCCTGCAGCCGGGCCCGTGCGCCGCCCCGGCGTCGTCCTCACGGGAGCGCTGACCCGAGGTCAACGAAAAGAACCGGGGGCGGAATGGTCAACCCACCCATGGTCCGGACCGAAGAGATGTGGAGCACCTCAGCGAGGAGACACCCCACGATGGCACTCATCCGAGCGACATGCAGCGACTGCGGCGACGTGGAGCTTCGTTCACGCGACCTCCGTGTCCGCCAGTGCCGGAACGACGAGTCGGCGACGTACCTCTTCCGCTGCCCCGTCTGCCGGATGATCGAGGTCCGGCCCGCGGAGCAGCACGTGGTCGACGTCCTGCTGGCCGCCGGGGTGCAGTGCACCGAGTGGCACATGCCCGCCGAGCTCGGCGAGCGACGGGGTGGCGCTCCGATCACCCACGACGACGTCCTCGACTTCCACGACCTCCTGTCCACGCCCGACTGGTTCAGCACGCTCACCGCCATCAACGACCGCTGAGCGCCGGCTCGCCTGGCGTCACGCCGTCGGCGCACGCGTGACCGCTTCCGTCGCCGGGAGCGTGGCCGGGGGCGGAAGCAGCCGCCTCCCCGGGTGCCGGTACGCTGTGGTCATGTCCATGGCCGGCACCGGGCGATGATCCAGAACTTCGGCGGCGGCGAGCTGATCGTCATCATCCTGCTGGCCCTCGTCGTCCTCGGACCCGAGCGCATCCCGGAGATGGCGAAGGGCGCCGGCAAGATGATCGCCCGGTTCAAGACCATGACGTCGGGCCTGCAGGGGCAGGTCCAGGGCGTGATGGACGACCCGGCGATGCAGCCGCTCAAGGAGCTGGGCGACTTCGCCGCCCGCCCCCGCCAGAAGCTCGCGGAGTACGCGCTCGAGGCCGAGGCCGACGAGCGGGCCAAGGCCGAGAAGGCCTCGATCGACGCAGCCGAGACGGCCACGACCGACCCGGCGACGACCGATACCAGCTCCACCGACGCAACCGCGGCCGAGACCGCCTCGACCGACACCGCCGAGCCCGAGTCGACATCCACCGATGCGGACGCCCCCGGGACGCCCTCCTCCGGCACGCCGGCGCCCGGGACGGACACCCCGGGTGCAGGTGCACCCGAGCCGGCGCTGGCCGAGACGGACACGCCCGACGCAGCGGCCACCGAGTCAGCTACCCCCGACGAAGGCGTCGCCACCGACGACGCGGCGCCCGCAGAGGACGCTGCCGCGGCAACAGCGGCTGAGGTGGCCGATCCCGAACCGCACGGCGCGATCGACTCCGCAGAGGAGCGGGAGACCGCCTGACCGTGGCCGTCCTCAAGGGAGCTGAACGAGAGGGCGCCTCGATGGCGCTCAGCGACCACCTGCGGGAGCTGCGCACGCGCCTGCTGATCTGCGTCGGCACGGTCCTGGTGATGCTCATCCCCGCGTGGTTCCTCTACCCGTGGATGGTCGACGTCCTCAACGCGCCGTACTGCGACGCTCTGCGTGGGATCGAACCCGGCGCGAGCTGCAAGTTCCTCGAGACCAACCTGCTGGCGCCGTTCACGTTGCGACTCCGGATCGCCGGCTACGGCGCCCTCTTCCTGGCCATGCCGGTGATCGTCTGGCAGCTGTGGCGCTTCATCGCGCCGGGGCTCTACAAGAAGGAGCGGCGCTACGCGCTGGCCTTCACGGTCTCCGCCACCGCCCTCTTCGTCGCCGGGGCGCTCCTGGCCTACGTGACGCTCACCCAGGCCGTGAGCTTCCTCGTCAGCATCGGCGGCGAGGACGTCGAGATCCGCTCGGGCATCGAGAACTTCGTCAAGCTCGCCCTCTTCATGATGCTGGCGTTCGGGGTCGGCTTCCAGTTCCCGGTCGTGGTCGTGGCGCTGCAGATGATCGGCGTGGTGACCCCCCAACGGCTGGCGTCGTGGCGCCGTCAGGCGATCGTGCTCATCACGATCATCGCCGCCGGCATCACCCCCAGCGGCGACCCGATCTCGATGCTGGCGCTCGCCATACCCATGTGCCTGTTCTTCGAGGTGAGCATCCTGATCGGCCGTCTGTGGAACCGCCGCAAGCGGAAGAACGCGGTCAAGGAGGCGACGGCGGAGAAGGAGCGTCGAGCCGCACGGGCGGCGAAGCGGGCTGCGGCGGCCGAGGCCGCCGAGGCGACGAGCGCCGGTGACGCCACGGATGCCGAGGCGTCGGACGCCGCCACCTCCACCGACGCGGAAGCTCCGGCGCCACCGCTCGACGAGCCGGAGGCGGACCCGGACGGTGGCTCCGACGAGGGAGACGGGTCCTGACCGGGCCCTTCGACCACGACTTCCCGCTCGACCGGTTCCAGCGGGAGGCGATCGCCGGGATCGACGCCGGGCGCAACGTGCTCGTGTCGGCGCCGACGGGGTCGGGCAAGACGGTGGTCGGCGAGCATGCCGTGGCGGCAGCGCTCCGCGACGGCGGCAAGGCCTTCTACACCGCGCCCATCAAGGCGCTGTCGAACCAGAAGTACTCGGACCTCGTCGCCGAGCTGGGCCCCGACCGGGTGGGGCTCCTCACCGGGGACCGGGCCGTGAACGCGGACGCCCCGGTGGTCGTGATGACCACCGAGGTGCTGCGGAACATGGTCTACGCCGGCTCGTCCGCCCTGCAGGGTCTCCTCTGGGTGGTCCTCGACGAGGTCCACTTCCTGCAGGACGCGTACCGCGGCCCGGTCTGGGAGGAGGTGCTGGTCCACACGCCGGCGTCGGTGCGCTTCGTGTGCCTGTCGGCGACGGTGTCGAACGCTGACGAGCTGGGCGAGTGGATCGCGACCCTGCGCGGCCCGACCGACACGGTGCTCGAGCACGTCCGGCCGATCCGGCTCGACAGCCTGTACATGGTGGGCGACCGGTCCTCCGAGACCGATCACCTCCTGCCCGTGCTGGTGGACGGTCGACCGAACCCGGAGGCCGATCGCTTCGACGCCGACCGCGGCGGCCCCAGGGGCCGCGGGCACCGCGGCGGGCCCGGCGGCGGTCGGCGCGGACCGGGTCGAGGACGCGGGCGATTCCGGACCCCTCGTCGCCTGGAGGTCGCCGAGCGCCTCGACGACGAGGACCTGCTCCCGGCGATCTACTTCATCTTCAGCCGCGCCGCCTGCACCGACGCCGCCAACCACTGCCTCGACGCCGGTCTCCGCCTCACCAACGGCGTGGAACGGGCCCGGATCCGGACGCTCGTGGAGGACCGGGTGGCGTCGTTGAGCGACTCCGACCTGGACGTCCTCGGCTACGACCGCTGGCTCGCCACCCTGGAGGCCGGAGTGGCGGCGCATCACGCCGGGATGATCCCCGCCTTCCGGGAGGCGGTCGAGGACTGCTTCGTCGAGGGGCTCATCAAGGTCGTGTTCGCGACGGAGACCCTGGCGCTCGGCATCAACATGCCGGCGCGGTCGGTCGTGATCGAGAAGCTGACCAAGTACAACGGCGACACCCACGAGTTCCTGACGCCGGCGCAGTTCACCCAGCTCACGGGGCGGGCCGGGCGCCGGGGCATCGACGACGAGGGCACCGCCGTCGTCCTGTGGTCGCCGTTCGTGTCCTTCGCCCAGATCGCCCGCCTGGTGGCCAGCCGCGAGTTCCCACTGACCTCCGCCTTCAGGCCCACGTACAACATGGCGGCGAACCTGGTGCACCGCTACGACCGGGAGACGGCGCACGCGGTGCTCGCCCGGTCCTTCGCCCAGTTCCAGTCGGACCGGGCCGCGGTGCACCTGCAGGCGCGGGTCGATCGGATCGGAGCGGAGCTCGACCTGCTCGGCGGGCCTCCGAGCGGGCCCGACGACGACTCCGTGGCCACCTACGTCGCCGCCCTCGACGACCTGGCTGCGTCGCGACCGCGTCGGGGTGACCGCAGGGAGCTGGTCGAGGCGTCGCTGGCTGCGCTGCGGCCGGGTGACGTGATCGAGCTGCAGCGCAAGGGTTCCTCCGACTCCGCCGCTCGGCTGCTCGTCGTGCTGTCGGTGGCGTTCCGGAAGGGCGGCGCGGTCCGGGTCAGGACCGTGACGGTGCAGGGGACGGAGGTGGAGGTGCGCCAGCAGGACGTCGAGCGTCCGGTCACCCCGCTCGCGACGGTCGATCTGCCCGTGCCGTTCGAGCCCCACAGGGCCGACTACCGACGAGAGGCCGCCGCCGTGCTGCGGCGGACGAACCTCCGCCGGTCCCGCGCTCGGAGCGGCCGGGGCCGGGCCGGCGACGACGCCTGGGACGACGTCGACCCCGAGCTGGTCGCGGCGCACCTCGCCGCCCGCGACGCGGTGGAGTCGCACCCGCTCCACGGGCACGACGACCGCGACCAGGTGGTCGCCCGCTTCAGGGAGAGGGCCCGCCTGGCCCACGAGCTCGGCGTCGCCCGACGACGCCTGGCCCGGCGCGGGTCCGGTCTGGTCAAGCGGTTCGACGCGGTGCTCGAGGTCCTCGCCCGCTGCGGCCACACCTCGGGCTGGTCGCTGACGCCGTCGGGGGAGCGGCTGCGGCGGATCTACCACGAGTCGGACCTGCTGCTCTCGCTGGCGCTCGACGACGGGCTCTTCGACGACCTGGACCTGGCCGGCGTCGCGGCGCTCGCCAGCTGCGTGACCTACGAGCACCGGAGCGCGGAGCCCCCACCGCCGCCCCGGTACCCGAACCACGACCTGCGACGACGGGCCGAGCGGCTGGACGACCTGTGCTCCCGCCTCAACAGCTGGGAGCGCGCCGCGAAGGTGACCGAGACCCGGCGGCCCGAGGCCGGGTTCGCATCAGTGGCGTTCGCGTGGGCCTCGGGTCGGTCGCTCTCCTCGGTGCTGGACGACGACCTGACCGGCGGCGACTTCGTGCGCAACACCAAGCAGCTGATCGACCTGCTGCGCCAGCTCGGCGACGTCGCCCCCGACCCGCGGACCGCAGCGGTGTGCCGTTCGGCCGCCGACAGCCTGTTCCACGGCGTGGTCGAGGCAGGGAGCGTCGTGGAGGCGGGCAGCGCGGTGGCCGACGGGGACGACGGGGGTGCGACGTCGTGACGATCCGACGCGGTGAGGAGTGGGGAGAACCCGGTGCTCTGACCCCGGGCGCGCCGATCGCCGCCTCGGACGGCGAGGCGGCCGACCTGGTGGCCGCCTCGATCGCCGACGGGGTCCCGCTGGGAGAGATCGGCCTGGTCGGCGGCGACCTCCACGCGGCGTTGGGCTCGCCGCGCCACGACGCGGCGGACCTGCTCGAGGGGCGCGGCATCCGCCTCCCGATCGATCTGGGGGAGGTGGTGGTCGACCGTGGTGACGGCCTGATCTCCCGGCACGTGTTCCTGGCCCACGCGGTCGCCGGGCGGAGCCGACGACGCTGGGCCCAGCGCACCGTCGTCGCCATGAACGGCACCCACCTGGGCGCCGCCGACCTCGGGCCGAGGGCGCACCCCAACGACGGCCTGCTCGACGTCTCCGACGGTCGCGTGCCGCTGAGCCAGGTGCGCGCCGCCGCCCGACGTGAGCGCACCGGCACCCACCTGCCCCATCCGGGGATCCTGGAGCGCCGGACGGCGTCGTACGAGGTCACCGACGAGCGGGAGCTGCCGATCAGGGTGGACGGCCGGTTGATCGGTGCGGCGACCCACTTCGAGCTCCGCTGCCTGCCCGACGCCCTCGTCGTCGTCGTCTGAGCGCGCCGCGGTCGGACCACGACCTCGGTACCCTCGGTCGCGATGGACGCGTGGTACCTGAGCGAGTCACCCGGTCGCTACCAGTGGGGTGAGGTCCCGGACCCCGAGATGGGGCCGTCGGACGTGCGGATACGGGTGCGGGCGACCGCGTTGAACCACATGGACCTGTGGCTGACGACGGGGCTGCCCAAGCCGCCCCGCTTCCCCCACGTGCCCGGCAACGACGTCGCAGGGGTCGTCGATGCCGTCGGCTCCGACGTGACGATGTGGGTTCCCGGTGACGAGGTGGTCGTGAACACGGCGCTGGTCCCCGCCGCCGCGCTGGTCCGCGGCGACGACAGCGTGCTCGACCCGTCGATGACGCTGCTCGGCGAGAACTGCTGGGGCGGCCACGGCGAGTTCTGCGTGGTCGCGGAGCACCAGCTGGCCCGGCGCCCCACCGGCCGGACCTGGGCCGAGGCCGCCGCGTACCCGGTCTGCTACACCACGGCGTGGCGGCTGTTCCGCCGGGCGGGCCTCCAGAAGGGCGACACCGTCCTGGTCACCGGCATCGGCGGCGGCGTCGCCACCGCAGCGCTCATGCTCGCCCAGCACCTCGGCGCCCGGGTCTTCGTCACGTCACGGGACGCGGCCAAGCGGGAGCGGGCGCTCGAGCTCGGTGCCGAGGGGGCGTTCCCGTCCGACGAGGCGTACCCGATCACCTCCGACGTCGTCGTCGACAGCATCGGACCCGCCACGTGGGACTTCGCGTTCCGGACGCTCCGGCACGGTGGACGCATGTGCGTCTGCGGCGGCACCTCGGGTCCGAAGGTCGAGCTCAACCTGCCACGGCTGTTCTTCAAGCAGATCGACGTGATCGGGGCGAGCTGCGGCAGCCAGACCGAGTTCCAGCACGTCACCGACCTGCTGAGCGACGGTCTGCCCGTCGTGGTGGACGAGATCCTCCCGCTGTCGGAGTACCCCCGGGCTCTGGAGCGGCTGCGCACGGCCGAGCAGCTGGGCAAGATCGTCCTCGAGCACCCCGAGCCCTGACCCGCCCCGGCGCTGTGTTCGTCGGAACCGACCGATTTCGGTCGATTTCGACGAACAGAACGGGCGATCCGGTCCCGGTAGGGTGGGCGGGTGAGCGACGTTGCAGCTGCCGACGCCGTCGATCGGGCCTTCGCCGCGGTCGACAGGCGCTCCGAACGCCTCCTGTCGGTGAGCCACGAGATCTTCGACCACCCGGAGCTGTGCTTCGAGGAGCACCGGGCGCACGACCTGCTGTGCGACGTCCTCGAGGAGGAGGGCCTGGAGGTCACCCGCCACGCCCACGGCCTGGAGACCGCGTTCGTCGCCCGCGCCGGCACCACGGGCCCCACCGTCGTCGTGATCTGCGAGTACGACGCCCTCCCCGGGGTGGGCCACGCGTGCGGGCACAACGTGATCGCGGCGGCCGGACTGGGCGCCGGCCTCGCCGCGGCGGAGCTCGCCGAGGAGCTCGGCGGCAGGGTCCGGATCGTGGGCACGCCGGCGGAGGAGGGCGGGGGAGGGAAGGTGTTCCTGCTCCGCGACGGCGCCTTCGACGACGTCGACGCCGCGGTGATGGTCCACCCTGCCGACCACGACCTGCCGACCATGGCGGCCATCGCCATCCAGCGCCTGTCGGTCACCTACACGGGCCACGCCTCGCACGCCGCGGCCGCGCCGTGGAACGGCCGCAACGCGCTCGACGCCGCCGTCCTCGGCTACGTCAACGTGGCCGCGCTGCGCCAGCACATCCGCCCCGACGAGCGGGTCCACGGGATCTTCACCGAGGCGGGGGAGCAGCCCAACGTGGTGCCCCGCCGGGCCGCCGCGTCCTGGTACGTCCGTTCGCCGAGCGTCGAGGGCCTGGAGGCCCTCAAGGAGCGCGTCCTGGCCTGCCTCACCGCCGGTGCCGCCGCCGCCGGGTGCGAGATGTCGCACGAGTGGCTCGATCCGGCCTACGACGACCTCGTGGACGACGACTGGCTCGTCGGCCGCTGGACGGCCCACAGCACGGCGCTGGGGCGGCCGCCCCAGGACCCCGAGGTGGTCGGAGCGGTCGTCGGCAGCACCGACATGGGCAACGTGAGCCACGCCGTCCCGTCGATCCACCCCATGATCGCCGTCGCGCCCCCGGGGGTGGCGATCCACACCCCCGAGTTCGCCGTCCACGCCCGAGGGCCGGCCGGCGACGCCGCCGTGATCGACGGGGCGAAGGCGCTCGCTGCGGTGGTCCTGGACCGCTGGGCGGCCGGCGCTTGACCCGGTCCCCGGGGCCGGACCCGGGCGCATCTATCCTCGGCGTCCGATGACCGCACTCCCGACCTACGTCGCCGAGCAGTTCACGCAGGAGGAGTCCGCGGTCCTGCGGCGGTACTTCACCAGCCTCGACGGACCGGTGTTCGCCCTGGTGAACCTCCCCGAGGTGGTCAAGGGCGCCCTGTTCGCCCGGTACTCGCGGTCGGCCAAGTCCCTTCGTCGGCTGTTCCTCGACGAGTTCGTCGGGGAGCTGGACACCACGGGCGACGAGACCGTGGACGCCACGATCGGTCTGGCACGGGCCGAGTCGCTCTACGACCGGGTCTTCTTCGAGTACGGCGACGACAGCGTCGCCCAGCTCGGAGGCGTGCACCTGGCGTGCGAGCAGGCCTCCAACCTGCTGACCAAGGTGCTCGAGTGGGGTCGGCTCATGTCCTACCTCGAGCAGTCGACCCGCTACATCCCCTACGACGAGCGCCTGGGCGGTCGCTACCGGTACCACCGTGACCCCGAGATCCTCGGTTCGCACCTCGGCGCCCGCTACGTGGGCGACATGGACCAGCTGTTCGACATCTACTCCGCCCTGGCGCTCGACATGCAGGAGCACTTCCGCGAGCGGCATCCCAAGAGCGAGTCGGACTCCGACTTCGTGTACCGCCAGGCGATCCGAGCCAAGGCCTTCGACGCCGTCCGGGGCATCCTCCCCGCGGCGTCGCTGTCCAACGTCGGCATCTACGGCTCGGGGCAGGCCTTCGAGGCGCTGCTGCTGCGGATGCGCAGCCACCCGCTCCCCGAGGCCCGCCAGTACGCGGACCTCATGCTGGTCGAGCTGCGCAAGGTCGTGCCGAGCTTCCTCAAGCGCGTCGACCTGCCCGACCGGGGCGTGGCCAGCTCGGAGTACATGCGGGCCAACCGGGACGCCATGGAGGCGATCACCTACGAGATGCTCTCGGGCGACGCCGTGGACGGGCCGACCGAGCCCGGCGTGGAGCTGGTCGACTTCGACCCCGAGGGCGAGCTCAAGGTCGTCGCCGCCATGCTCTACCCGTACACCGGCCTCGCCGAGTCGACGCTGATCGAACGGGTGCGCACGATGTCGGTGGAGGACCGCCTCGCCGTCATGCGCTCCTACGTCGGAGATCGGACCAACCGCCGACACAAGCCGGGCCGGGCGCTGGAGCGCACGGACTACCGCTTCGACGTGGTGTCGGACTACGGCGCCTTCCGGGATCTGCAGCGCCACCGCCTCGCCACCATCGAGTGGCAGGACCTGACCCCCGCCCACGGCTTCACCCGTCCGGCGGCGATCGACGAGGCCGGCATGACCGGCCGCTTCGACGAGGCGATGGGTCTCTCCTCCTCGCTGTGGTCGGTCCTGGCGGAGCGGTTCCCGGAGCGCGCCGCCTACGCCGTGTCCCTGGCCTACCGGATCCGCTACGTCATGCAGTTCAACGCCCGGGAGGCCATGCACCTCATCGAGCTGCGCACCTCGGTCCAGGGCCACCCGAGCTACCGGGCCATCGGGCAGCGCATGCACCACCTCATCGCGGAGCGGGCCGGACACCGGGCGATCGCGGAGATGATGCGCTTCGTCGACCACTCCGGAGAGGCGGAGCTGGAACGGCTCGGGGCCGAGCGCCGGGCCGAGGTGCGCCGCAGCGAGTCGGTCTGAACCGACCGGCGGGGGTGCCACCCGTCATCCGGTACTCCCGGGGCGGGCGTCATGTCTATGATGCGCCCGACCTCGACCTGAGCACCCCCCGCCACTTGGTCGACGACCGGCCCGAACACGGTCAGAAGGAACACGGTCAGAAGGAACATGGACGACGAAGACATCCTTGAAGAGGATCTCGAAGAGGAAGAGGTCCTCGACGAAGAGGACGCCCTCGACGGCGACCTGGAGGACGACATCGACGATGTCGACCTGCCCGACGACGCGGAGGCGGACGACCCCGTCGCCGACGACGAGGACGAGGACGCCGACGAGGTGCCGGCCGCCAAGGCCAAGAGGTCCTCGGACGACGACGACGAGGACGACGACGACGTCGACCCCGATGACGTCGAGGCGGATCTCGACACCATCCTCAAGGACCGGATCGCCGCGGGCGACGACGAGGAGGACGAGGACGAGGTCGAGGAGCCGGGCACCGAGTCCGGCGAACGCGTCGCTGCGAAGGCCGCCGACGAGTTCACCTGCCCGACGTGCTTCCTGATCGTGCATCCGCGCCAGTTCGGACGCTCCGGCGCCCTGACGTGCCCCGAGGGCTACGACCCGTGCGGCGGCATCGACATCGTCCTGAAGTCGACCGGCAAGGCGGCCAAGGGCAAGAAGGGCTGACGTGTCCGGTCCTCTCGATCTGCCCGGTCGCGTCGCCGGCGAGGTGGCGTCCGCCGTGCCGCTCCTGGTCGAGCGGACCCGGTCCCAGATCGAGCTCGCCCAGCGGATCCTGGTCCAGCTGCCCTGCTCGCCCTTCCACCGCGGGAGCTCCCGCTCCGGACACGAAGCCGCCGGCGCAGCCGCGCCCGAGACGACTCCTTCGGAGCCGTCCGACGACGGCGTCCCTGCGGCTCCCGCATCGGCTGTGGACGCGGTCGACGAGGGTGCCCCGGCGGCTCCGGAGCCGGAGGTTCCGGCCGTATCGGCCCCCGACCTCGCCATCCCCGACTACGACAGCCTCGCCGCCTCCCAGGTGGTGCCACGGCTGGCGTCGTTGAGCGCCGCCGAGCTCGCCCTGGTGCTGACCTACGAGCAGAGCCACCGGTCGCGCCAGACCATCCTGAACCGCGTGCGACAGCTCCAGGCCGCGGCGAACGGATCCTGACCGTGGACGCCGAGCCCGAAGCGGGCCCGGTGTCGGCCGAGCCGGTGTTGTCCGACTCGGTGTCGTTCGAACCGGTCGTCCGGGCCGTTGGACCGGCGGACCGTGCCGAGCTGGTCCGCCTGGCCGATCGTGCGCTCGAGCACCTGGACACCCAGAAGGGCGGCGAGGTCTACCGCCACAGGGAGGCCCGACCGCGCCCGGTCGACGCGACCGTCGACGCCGACCTCGCGGCGGCAGCCGACGGTCGGGCGATCGTCCTGCTCGGATGTCTGGGTCCCGCTGCGGTCGGCTACGCCGTCGCCCGGGTGGAGCTGACTCGCTCGGCGCCGCTCGCGGTGGTGGAGGACCTCTACGTCGAGCCCGAGGCCCGAGGCGTGGGTGTGGGGCGGCGGCTCATGGACGAGCTGGTCGAGCGGGCCGAGGCCGCCGGGTGCGGGGGCATCCAGGCCGAGGCGCTGCCCGGGGACCGGGCCACCAAGAACTTCTTCGAGGGCTTCGGTCTGGTGGCCCGCAAGATCACGGTGCACCGGCCGCTCGGAGCCACCGAAGACGACCTAGGCGACGACGTCGATCGAGGTGCGTGAGCCCGTGGACGGCACGGACGCACCCGTCCTGCTCGTCGGAGCGGTGGCGACGACCGGCAACGACCTCCTGGTCGTCCGTCGGAGGTCCGACCACGTCGAGGGACTCTGGTCGGTCCCGACGACACCCGTCGCGGTGGGGGAGACGCTGGTCGAGGCCGCCGCCCGATCCGTGAAGGACCAGGCGGCCCTCGACGGTCTGGCCGGCCCGTTCCTGGGCTGGTGGGAGTCGATCGGCCGCGATCACCACGACGTCGTGGCGTGCTTCCGCACGGTGGTGCTGGACCAGCAGGACCCGGTGGCGGGCCCCGACGTGGTCGAGGCCCGCTGGATGCCGGTCTGGGACGTCGCCGAGCTGCCGCTCACCGACGGCCTGGCGGAGCTGCTCGCCGATCACGACGTGATCGACACGCTGGCCTAGACGGCACGGCACCCAGGAGGGTGCCGTACCGACCAGGAGACAGTGCCGACGGGCAGATCTCCGAGCTCCGAGGCTCAGCGGCCCTTCCAGTTGGGCTTGCGCTTCTCGGCGAAGGCGGTGAGGCCCTCGGAGAAGTCCTCGGTGCCGAACATCTTGATGATGCCGTCGCCCGACAGCTTCCAGCCGACGTCGTCGGGCTGGTCGGTGGCGTCGATCATGATCCGGCGGCTCTCGGCCACGGCCAGCGGGGCGTTCTCGGTGATCTCACCCGCGAGCTCCAGGGCGACGGCCAGGGCCTCGCCCTCGTCGGCCAGTCGGTTGACCAGGCCGAACTCGTACGCCCGCTCGGCCGGGAAGTCGAGTCGGCCGGTCAGGGCCAGCTCCATGGCGATGTTGCGGGGGATCTTGCGGGGGAGGCGGAACAGACCGCCGGCCGCGGCGACCAGGTTGCGCTTCACCTCGGGGATGCCGAACACGGCGGTGCGGGACGCGACCACCATGTCGGCGGCCAGCACGATCTCGGTGCCGCCGGCGAGGGCCGGGCCGTCCACGGCCGCGATGATCGGGGTCGCCCGCTCGCGCTGGACGAAGCCGGCGAAGCCCCCCTTGGCGGTGGACATGCCCCCGGGATCGACCGCCATCTGCTTGAGGTCGGCGCCGGCGCAGAAGATGTAGCCCTTGTCGGTCTTGGCGCCGGTCAGGATGCCGACCCACACCTCGTCGTCGGCCTCGATCTGGTCGATGGCCTCCTCGATGCCGGTGGCCACGTCGCTGTTGACGGCGTTGCGGGCATCGGGCCGGTTGATCGTGATGATCCCGACGTTGCCCTGCTTCTCGTAGTCGATGGTCATGGGC
>JAEYSR010000092.1 GCA_023434535.1 Actinomycetes bacterium | reverse complement strand
CCGAAGCACTCAACGAGGCGCTTGTTGCAGCCACCGATTGAGACCGCCGCCGGTTTCCGGGAACAGAGCGGCAGCGTCAGGACAGCGCGAGCTCCTCGACCGCTCGCACGACGGCGTCGGTGAGCGTCCCGGTCGGTCGGCCGATGAGACGGGACAGGTCCCCGGTGGTGACGAGCAGCTCGCCGTCTCCGATGGCCCGGTCCACGTCGACGAGGATCCCGGCCACCGGCTCGGGGACGCCGGCGCCGGTCAGCACCGCCAGCAGCTCGGCCGGCGCCACCTCGCTGTAGGCCACCTCGCGGCCCGTCGCCGCCGAGACCACGAGCGCGAGCTCGGTGAAGTCGAACGACGTGTCGCCGCCGAGCTCGTACGCCTTCCCGACGTGGCCGTCGGTCGTGAGCACTGCGGCTGCAGCCGCGGCGTAGTCGGCGCGGTCGGCGCCGCTCACCCGACCACTGCCGGCGGCGCCCAGGACGACCCCGTGCTCGAGGTAGGTCGGGATCTGACCTGTGTAGTTCTCGAAGTACCACCCGTTGCGCAGGACGGTGAGCGGCGCCCCGAGCGCCTCGAGCGCGGCTTCGGTCGCCGCGTGGTCGGCCGCGAGCTGCATCGACGTGGTCGGCGCGTGCGGAGCGCTCGTGTAGACGATCTGCTCGGCTCCGGCGTCCAGCGCGGCTCGAGCGACGGCGGTGTGCTGCTCGGGGCGGCGGCCGAAGTCGGTGCCGCTGACGATCAGCACCCGCTCCGCCCCGGCGAGACCCGAGGTGAGCGACGACGGGTCGTCGTAGTCGATGCGGCGGACGTCGACGCCGCGCTCGGCGAGGTCTGCGATCGAGTCGAGCCGACGACCGCCGGCGACGACGTCGCCCGCCGGGACGCCCGAGGACAGCAGGGACTCGACGACGAGGCGGCCGAGGCCGCCGGTCGCGCCGGTGATGACGATGGACATGTCGATCCTCCACGAGGGTGTCGGCCGCCCGATCCCGGACGGCGTCACCGGGTGGGAACCTCGCCGGCGACGGATACCTTCCCGCATGGGGGTACCCACCTTTGGGTAAGGTACTGGCATGTCGGTGAGTGCAGGTTCGTCGATCAGCACCGTGTCGTCGGTCAGCACGGTGTCGTCGATCAAGGCGGACGTCTCGGTGCTCCACCGGTTGCTCGGCGGTCCGGTCCCCGAGGAGGGCTGCCCGTCGCGGTTCGTCCTCAACCACGTGACGTCGAAGTGGGGTGTGCTGGTGCTCGTCGCGCTCGCCGAGCAGACGCTCCGCTGGGGAGAGCTGCGCCGCGCCGTGCAGGGCATCAGCGAGAAGATGCTCGCCCAGACGCTGCAGACGCTGGAGCGCGACGGACTGGTGCACCGCGAGGCCCTGCCCGTCGTCCCACCCCACGTGGAGTACCGACTGACCGAACTGGGTGACGACCTGGTCGAGCGGCTCCTGCCGCTGGTGATCTGGTCCGCCGAGCACGGCCAGGAGATCCGCGACCGCTGGGAGGACTGACGTGACGCATCACGACGGAACACGCCGCAAGCTCGACCGGCTGGTCGCGGAGCTCGGCCTGCTGCGCCACGACACCCCGCAGGTGGAGCCGGTGACCGAGCACCGCCTCGACGCGCTACCGGAGCCGGCGCAGCGCTGGCTCCGACGTGCCGGCGTCGTCGGTCGTCCACCCGTCACCAACTTCCGCGTCCGGTTCGACGGACGCATCCGGATGAAGCCCGGACAGGGGTGGATGCCGCTGGTGGCGTGGCAGCTCAACACCGTCGACCCGATCGCCCGGATCTTCCAGATGCGGGTCGACGCCGCTCACGTGGTCCCGATGTTCGGCACCGACAGCTACGTGAGCGGGACCGGCGAGATGCGCGGCAGGCTCCTCGGTCTGGTGACCGTCGCCGAGGGGCGAGGCGAGGAGTTCGACCTGGGCGAGCTGGTCACCTGGTTGAACGACGCGGTGATGCTCGCCCCGTCGATGCTGCTCCACCCGTCGGTCACCTGGGCCGAGGACGACGACCGATCGTTCTCGGTCGCCGTGGCCGACGGAGAGCACCAGGTCACCGCTCGGGTCGTCCTGTGCGACGACGACCTCCCGGTCGACTTCGTCACCGACGACCGCTGGTACGCCGGCACCGATCCGCCGACGCGCACCCGGTGGCGCACTCCGCTCGAGGACTGGACCGCCACCGGAGACGGTCTGCCGGTGCCCGGCCACGGCGCCGCCGTGTGGTGCTTCGACGACGGCGAGTTCACCTACATCGAGGGGACCTTCGACCGCTCGACGCTCGCGCTCGACGTCACCTGACCCTCCGGCCGAGCCGGCCGAGGCGGTCGCGCGGGGCGCGCCGGGGTCAGGACCGAGCGGACCACGCGTCCGATCACCAGCACCGTGAGGAGCAGGATCGAACCGATCGACACGTACCGGAACACGGGGTTGGCGGCGTCGGTCCCGGCGGTCGCCGCATGGACCGCGACGAACAGGGCGACGGGGTACGACAGGAAGTGCAGCCGCTTCCAGGTGCGTCGGCCGATGCGCCGCTGCAGCAGGGACGAGCCCTGCACGATCACCAGTCCCCAGAAGGCGGCGATCCCCCAGGCGACCGGCCCGCGACGCCACGCGCTGGCGAACGGGACGAAGAGCTCGGCCCACGAGAAGTGGACGGTGCCGTCCGCGACCAGTGCGAGGAGGTGCACCGCGATGAACACGACGGTCAGTCCCCCGAGGCCGCGGTGGAGGTCGACGAGCCAGGCCGGAAGGCCTGGGCGACGGAGGTACTTCGTCGAGGCCAGGAGCCCCCACACCATGGTCAGGACCAACAGGACCGCGGCGACCATCCCACTGGCGCGGGCCACGTACCACCAGAACTGAGCGCTCATGCTGCGAGCTCCATCGTCTCGATCACCTCTGCGCTGCCGATCGACAGTCGACCCCGGGTCGTGGTGACGACGGCGGCGACGTCGTCGCCGAGCAGCTCGCGGGCCGACTCCTCGCCGTCGGGTTCGTCCCAGGCGACCAGGACCGCTGTGGCGAGCGCCTCGGCCCACCACGCCTCGCCGGCGACCACCGTGCATGCGAGCGCACGACCCGAGGTGGGCCTTCCGGTCCGTGGGTCGATCACGTGGTGCGCCGTCCCGTCGACCGCTCGCCAACGTCGCTTCAGGACCGACGACGTGGCCACGGCACCGTCGATCACGCCGATGCGGGCGAAGGGGCCGTCGCCGTGGTCGAGCTCGACGGCCCAACCCCCGTGGGGAGCACGTCCTCGGACCCGGAGGTCGCCGCCCACCGAGACAAGGGCACCGTCGGCGCCGCCGTCGACCAGCTCGGTCGCCACCAGGTCGGCGGCCAGGCCCTTGCCGATGCCACCCGGATCGATCGTCACGCCGTCGGGGAGGTGCACGACGCCGAGGTCCGCCACGACGGACACGCCGGCGCAGCCGGGGGCCGGCGCAGAGCCGGAGGACTCGCCGACGGCGGACGGATCCCGACCCTGACCGGGCAGGTCGCGGGCGGTCGACTCCAGGCGGTCGAAGCTGCGGTCGTAGCCGGCGGCCACCAGGGCCGGGCCCGTGGTGGGGTCGAACCGGCCACCCGTGCGGGACCAGGCCAGCGCGGCGAGCTCCACCAGGAGCGCGGTGTCGGGCCCCACGGACCTCGCACCCTTCGCGGCGTTGAGCCGAGACAGCTCGGACCCGGGGATGAAGCGCGACCAGAGCTGCTCGAGCTCGGCCAGGCGGTCGACCGCGCGATCCACCAGGTCGTCGTCGCCGGCGAGGATCTCGATGTCGGCCTCGGTGCCCATCACCCGGAGGTGACGGTGACGCACGTCCACGTCAGCTCGCCGCCGATCTGGTCGTCGGGCTGGTGCGGGTCGGCGGTGCGGTCACCGGCGCCGAGGGCACTCGGCTGACGCCCCGGTCGACGGTCGTCGGAACCGGTGCAGGCGCCGACGGGATCCGGGTGACCGGTCCGTCGGGATGGACGACCGGGGCCGGGACGGTCACCGGGACGGTGGGGGCCGGCGCCGAGGCGGCCGCCGGCGCCGTGCTGTCGGCGTAGCCCATGACAGCGACGATCCCGAAGGTCGACGAGGCCGCCACGCCAGCCGCCACGATCCGGCTCACCGCCGCAGGATGACGCCGACGCCGCCGGCGCGGCGCGAGGGGTCGCGT
>JAEYSR010000062.1 GCA_023434535.1 Actinomycetes bacterium | reverse complement strand
GCCTCCGCCGGGGCGGGCGGCGCCGGCGCGACCGGCGCCGCGGCGATCGCCGGCGCGGAGCCGGTCGTGACCGCGGCGGCGAGCACGTCGGCCATGGCGTTGGCCCCGGCGGGCGTCAGGTGCAGGCCGTCGGAGGAGGTCAGGCCCTCGCGCCCGGCCGACGCGGCGTGCCAGTCCACGACCGTCAGGTTGGGGTACCGCGCGGCCGCGTCACGCAGGATCTGGTTGGCGGGTGCGTAGTACGGCCGCACCTCGCGGATCGTGATCCAGTACACGTGGGGCACCGACCCCGCCGCGGCCATGACGGCGTCCACCCGGGACCGGAACGTCGACGGGTTCCCGGCGTCGTTGGCGCCGAGGCTGATGACCAGCGAATCGGTCAGGCCGGCCGAGCGGGCGGCGACCGCCTGGGCGCCGGCGGACGTGGAGCGGCTGACCGCCCCGTCGAAGTCGACGGACCACCCCGCCCCCTGGAGGCGGGACGTGAACGGGCCCTGGGCGCCGAGGAGGATGCTGTCGCTCACCACGACGACGTGGCGCTGCTGGGCCCCGGCGCCGGTGCCGAGCAGCGCGACCACCACGGCGGCGAGAGCCAGGACGACGGGTGCGACGAGTCGGCGGCGCGAGCGGATCGAGGACCTGGGCACGGAGTCCCACGCTATCGCCGGGACGTCGCCGGCGACACCGGCGATCCGGCATCCGGACCCGTCAGCGACGGGGGTGATCCGAGTACCTCACGACCGCCTGGTTGAGCGGCACGAGGTCCCGCCGGTACTGGCGGTGCACCTCGTCGATCCGCTCGTTCGCCTCGGCCGCGAGCGCCCGGTTGAGCGCCCGCAGCTCGGCCACCTGGCTCTCCAGCTCGAGCACGCGCTTGACGCCGGCCAGGTTGAGGCCCTCGTTCGTCAGCTCCTGGATGCGACGGAGCTGGGCGATGTCGGCCTCGCTGTAGCGACGGCTGCCGCCGCTGGTGCGGCCGGGGTCGACCAGGCCCTTGCGCTCGTAGATGCGCAGGGTCTGCGGGTGGACGCCGGCGAGCTCCGCTGCGACGGAGATGACGTACACGGCTTGGTGGAACTCGGGCACGGATCACACCTCCAGGTCGGCCCTGGGCGACGGAGCGGTGCGCGCCGCCTCCAGGGACTCCAGCGCGGCGCGCTCGTCGTCGTTGACCTCGGCCGGGACCTCGATCTCGATGGTGACCAGCAGGTCTCCGGTCGCCTTCGGGGTCACGATGCCCTTGCCGCGCACGCGGAACGTGCGTCCGCTGCGCGTGCCGGCCGGAACCCGGATCGTCACCGGCTCGCCGTCGAGGGTCGGCACCGTCACGTCCGCGCCGAGCGCGGCCTCGGTGAAGGTCACCGGGACGGTCAGGTTCAGGTTGTCGCCGTCACGCCCGAACATGGGGTGCGGCTCCACCTGCACGCGGACGTAGAGGTCGCCGTCGGGACCGCCGTTGGCGCCGGCTCCGCCCCGCCCCTTGACGCGGATGCGCTGACCGTTGCGCACGCCCTGCGGGATCCGCACCTTGACCTGGCGCGGCCGACGCACCGAGCCGAGACCCGAGCACGTCGGGCACGGGTTCTCGATGATCCGGCCGCGGCCGGCGCAGCGCGGGCACGGCGAGCTGAACGAGAAGAAGCCCTGGTCCTCGGCCACCGCTCCCGTGCCGCCGCAGTCGGGGCACACGAGCGGAGCGGTGCCGACCGCGGCGCCGCTGCCGAAGCAGTCGGGGCATCGGACGTCGGACACCACGTTGACCGTGGTGGTCGCGCCGCGGGCCGCGTCGTCGAAGGTCATCGTGAGCGTCGCCTCGATGTCGGTCCCGCGGCGCGGGCCCGTGCTCGCGGCCTGCGGGCCGCCTGCCGCGCCCTGGCGGCCGCGGGTGAAGAGGTTGCCGATCAGGTCGGAGAGGTCCGCGCCCTCGAACCGGGCCCCGCCCGGGCCGAAGCCGCCGCCACCGGGACCGAAGCCGCCGAAGCCGCCGCCGGCACCCACGGGGCCCATCTTGCGGACCTCGTCGTACTGCTCTCGCTTCTCCGGATCGCCGACCACCTCGTAGGCGGACGACACCTCCTTGAAGCGCTCCTCCGCGGCGGGGTCGTCGGGGTTCGCGTCGGGGTGCAGCTGGCGCGCCAGCTGGCGGTAGGCCTTGGTGATCTCCTTCTGCGGCGCGGTCTCCGACACGCCGAGGACCGCGTAGTAGTCCTTCTCGAACCACTCACGCTGGGGGGAGGACACGGCTCAGCCCTTCACCTTGACCATCGCGGGCCGCACCACGTGGTCGTTCCACAGGTAGCCCGACCGCAGCACCTCGACGACGACGGAACCCCCGTCGCCCTCCTCGTGCATCACGGCCTCGTGGACGTTCGGGTCGAACTCGACGTCGGTGTCGCCGACCTTGACCAGCCCGCGCTTGGCGAGGGTCGTGACCAGCTGGGTCTCGACCGGGGCGACGTCGTCGTGGCCCTGGGCCAGAGCTGCCTCGCACGCGTCCAGAACCGGGAGCAGGTCGCGGACCAGGTCCATGGCTGCCACGGCGCGCTGCTCGCGCGCCTGCGCCTCGACGCGGCGCTTGTAGTTGTCGAAGTCGGCCTTCACCCGCTGCACGAGGTCGCGCAGCTCGTCGCGCTCGACCTCCAGCCGCTGCGCGAACTCGACGGCCTCGACGACCGCCTCCTCCGCGCTCTGGCCGAGGTCGTTGGCGCGCAGCAGGTCCTCCTCGACGCGGGCGCCCGCGGCGTCGGCGGTGAGGTCGTCCTCGACGACCTCACCCACCGCCACCACGTCGTCCGGGTCGCCGGGGAGACCGGCGTCGTCGGACGGAGAGCTCACTTCTCCTCCTCGTCCACGATCTCCGCGTCGACCACCTCGTCGTCGGACGCCCCGGCGGCACCGGCGTCGCCGCCGGCCTCGGGGTTGCCCGCCGCCTCGTCCCGCGCCGCCTGCTCGTAGAGCAGCTGCGAGAGCTTCTGGCTGGCCGCCATCAGGCTCTCCGACGCGGTGTTCATGCGGTCGAGGTCGGACCCGTTGAGGGCCTCCTTGAGCTCCGCCAGGGCGGACTCGACGGCGTCCTTCTCGGCGGGGTCGACCTTGTCGCCCTGCTCGCGGAGGATCTTCTCGGTCTGGTACACGAGCGTGTCGGCCCGGTTGCGGACGTCGGCCTCCTCCTTGCGGCGGCGGTCCTCCTCCGCGTGGGACTCGGCGTCACGGACCATCTGGTCGATCTGGTCCTTGGACAGCGAGGACTGCCCGGTGATCGTGATCGACTGCTCCTTGTTGGTGGCGCGGTCCTTGGCCGACACGTTCACGATGCCGTTGGCGTCGATGTCGAACGTGACCTCGATCTGCGGCACGCCGCGAGGGGCGAGCGGCAGGTCGACGAGCTGGAACTTGCCGAGCGTCTTGTTGAAGTCGGCCATCTCCCGCTCGCCCTGGAGCACGTGGATCTCCACCGACGGCTGGCTGTCCTCCGCGGTGGTGAACACCTCGGTCTTCTTGGTGGGGATCGTGGTGTTGCGCTCGATCAGCTTGGTCATGACGCCGCCCTTGGTCTCGATGCCGAGGGACAGCGGGGTCACGTCGAGGAGCAGGACGTCCTTGACGTCGCCCTTGAGCACGCCGGCCTGGATCGAGGCGCCCATGGCCACGACCTCGTCGGGGTTCACGCCCTTGTGCGGCTCGCGGCCGGTCAGGCTCTCGACGAGCTCCTGCACCGCGGGCATGCGCGTGGAGCCGCCCACCATGATCACGTGGTCGACCTGGTCCTTGGAGATGCCGGCGTCCTTGATCGCCTGCTCGAACGGCACCTTGCACCGCTCGATCAGGTCCGCGGTCATCTCCTGGAACTTGGCCCGGGACAGGCTGTAGTCCAGGTGGAGCGGGCCGGCGTCGGTCGCGGTGATGAACGGCAGGTTGATCTGCGTCTGGGCCACCTGCGACAGCTCGATCTTGGCCTTCTCCGCGGCCTCCTTGAGGCGCTGGAGAGCCATCTTGTCGTTGCCGAGGTCGACCCCGTGGTCGCCCTTGAACGAGTCGACGAGCCAGTCGATGACGCGCTGGTCCCAGTCGTCGCCGCCGAGGCTGGTGTCACCGTGGGTGGACTTCACCTCGAACACGCCGTCGCCGATCTCGAGCACGGACACGTCGAACGTGCCGCCGCCGAGGTCGAACACCAGGATCGTCTGGTCCTCGGCCTCCTTGTCCATGCCGTAGGCGAGCGCGGC
>JAEYSR010000277.1 GCA_023434535.1 Actinomycetes bacterium | reverse complement strand
CACGAACTCCCCCACCCCCCCCTGCCCCCCGGCGGGCGGGGGCCCCCCCCCCCGGCCCCGACGTCGTTCCTCACCCGCCATCACCCCCACATCACCCCACCAACCCGTTGTGTTCTGCAGAAGCGACCGGAACCGATCGCTTCTGCAGAACAGGACGGGACGTGGACCGCACTGACCAGGAGCCCGACATGCTCGACGCCAACATCGCCTCCCAGCTGAGCACCCACCTCCAGAAGGTGACGCAGCCGATCGTCCTGCAGAGCTCTCTCGACGACGGTCCCAAGTCCCGTGAGCTCGCCGAGCTGCTGGACGAGATCGCCGCGATGTCACCGCTGATCACCGTCGAGCGCACCGACGACGACGAGCGGCGGCCGAGCTTCGCCATCGTCCGGGCCGGGACCGACATCTCGGTCCGGTTCGCAGGGATCCCGCTGGGCCACGAGTTCACCTCGCTGGTGCTGGCTCTGCTCCAGGTGGGCGGCCACCCCTCGACGGCCTCCGACGAGACGATCCGCCAGATCCAGGACCTCCCCGGCGACCTGCACTTCGAGACCTACTTCTCGCTGACGTGCCAGAACTGCCCCGACGTGGTGCAGGCGCTCAACCTCATGAGCGTGCTCAACGCCAACATCAGCCACACGGCCATCGACGGGGCCCTCTTCCAGGACGAGGTCGACGAGCGGCGGGTGATGGCGGTCCCGTCCGTGTTCCTGAACGGCGAGCCCTGGGACCAGGGCCGCATGACGCTGGACGAGATCGTGGCCAAGCTGGACACCGGCGCGGCGCAGCGACGGGCCGCCGAGCTGGCCGACAAGGACGTCTTCGACGTGCTGGTCGTCGGCGGCGGGCCGGCCGGCGCGGCCGCGGCGATCTACTCGGCCCGGAAGGGCATCGCCACCGGAGTGGTGGCCGAGCGCTTCGGCGGCCAGGTGCTCGACACCATGGCGATCGAGAACTTCATCTCGGTGCCCTACACCGAGGGCCCCAAGCTCGTGTCCGCCCTGGAGCAGCACGTCCACGACTACGAGGTCGACGTCATGGACCTCCAGCGAGCCGTGCGGCTCATCCCGGCCGAGGAGCCGGGCGCTCCCGTCGGCGTCGAGCTGGAGAACGGCGCGGTGCTGCAGTCGCGATCGGTCGTGATCTCGACCGGCGCCCGCTGGCGCAGCATGGGCGTGCCGGGCGAGCAGGAGTACCGCAACAAGGGCGTCACCTACTGCCCGCACTGCGACGGCCCGCTCTTCAAGGGCAAGCGCGTGGCGGTGATCGGCGGTGGCAACTCCGGCGTCGAGGCCGCGATCGACCTGGCCGGCGTGGTCGCCCACGTCACCCTGATCGAGTTCGACGACCAGCTCCGGGCGGACGAGGTCCTGCAGCGCAAGCTGCGGAGCCTGCCGAACGTCGACGTCCTGGTGAGCTCGCTCACCACCGAGGTGCTGGGTGACGGCGATCAGGTCGTGGGCCTGACCGTCACGGACCGCACCACCGAGACCGACCGGACGGTCGACGTCGACGGCGTGTTCGTCCAGATCGGGCTGCTGCCGAACACCGAGTGGCTCGAGGGCGCGGTCGACCTGTCGCCCCGCAAGGAGATCGTGATCGACGACCGCGGCCAGACCTCGGTCCCCGGGGTGTTCGCCGCCGGCGACTGCACCACCGTGCCCTACAAGCAGATCGTGATCGCCATGGGAGCCGGTGCCACGGCGTCGCTGAGCGCCTTCGACCACCTGATCCGGACCAGCACGCCCGAGCCGGTCGCCGTCTGATCCATCCGGCTCGTTCCGGCGGTGCTCTCCGTCGTCCGACGACGGACAGCACCGCCGGAACGCCGGGCCATCGTGCAGCAGAGAGGCTGTCATGAACCTGCGTGAGCTCGAGTACCTGGTCGCCGTCGCAGACCACCGGCACTTCGGTCGGGCGGCCGAGGCCACCTTCGTCAGCCAGCCCACGTTGTCCACGCAGCTGAAGAAGCTCGAGCAGGAGCTCGGTGTGACGCTGGTGGAGCGGAGCCGCAGCGGGGTGATGCTGACCCCCGCCGGCGAGGCGGTCGTGGAGCGGGCGCGGGTCGTGCTCCGGGAGACCTCCGACATCCGCGACATCGCCCGTCACGCCGCGGACCCGTCGACCGCGACGCTCCGCGTCGGGCTGTTCCCGACCCTCGGCCCCTACCTGCTCCCGCACGTGGTCCCCAACGTGCGGGATCGGATGCCCAAGGTGGAGCTCCTCCTCGTGGAGGAGAAGACCGAGGTGATCCTCCAGCGCCTCGACGACGGAGCGCTCGACGTCGGCGTGCTGGCCCTGCCCGTCAACGACGACCGACTCCACCGCGACGACCTCTTCACGGAGGACTTCCTGCTCGCAGTCCCGTCCACCCACCCGCTGGCCGGCCACGACGGACCCGTCGACCTGTCGGTCCTCGCCGGCGAGCAGGTCCTGCTCCTCGAGGAGGGCCACTGCCTGCGGGACCAAGCGCTCAGCGTCTGCCAGGTCGGCGGGGCGTCCGAGCGACGCGGCTTCCGCGCCACGAGCCTGGAGACGCTGCGCCAGATGGTGGCCGCCGGCGTCGGCGTCACGCTGCTGCCCGAGCTGGCCGTCCGCCCGCCGGTCCCGGAGCAGCCCGACATCACGCTGCTGCGGTTCGCCGAACCCGTGCCCAGCCGGCAGATCGCCATGTTCTGGCGACCGAGCAGCATCTACGCCGAGATGCTCCCCCGGCTGGCGGAGGTCGTGCGGGACCTGCCGCCCGGCCTGGTGCACCGTGCGGACGAGGCGCCGCTCACGACCGCGGGACCGGCGCCGGTGCCCGCCTAGTCCTCGTAGGCGTCGATGCGGCGGAGCAGCTCGACCGCCAGGTCCGGCCCCGGCTCGTCGTGCCAGACGGCGGACACCTCGCCCTGCACGTCGATCAGCACGGTGGTCGGTCGGCCGACCTCGTATGTCGCCCCGTAGCGATCCGCGAGCGCTCCGGCCGGATCGGCGAGGATCCTGACGTTGCCCGGCACGGACTCGCCGAGGTCCTCGACGTCGGCCTGCGTGCGCTTGGCCACCGCCAGGAGCTGCACCCTGTCACGTCCGAAGTCCACCAGGTGGTTGCCCATGCCCTGGAGGGCCTGGCGGGCGAGCTCGTCGCCCGGCGGCTCGAGGAAGGTGAGCACGACCGGGATCCGTCCGAGGATGCGGTCGAGGTCCACGCGTCCGCCGGTGCTGGCGAACACCTCTCCGGGGCCGTCGTTGCTGGTCGGTCCGGCGGGATCGGGCTCTGTGGTGCTCATGCCGAGCACCTACCCCTCGACGGCTCCCCCGACCACGCCGTCGACCACATCAGCGTCGACCACATCGCCCTCGACCACACCGCCGTCGACCACACCGCCGTCGGGACGAGGGGCCGACCCGGTCCCGGTCAGGTCGACCGCTCGACGACCTCCCGCGACGAACGCGGGGGCGGTGTCGTCCAGGACGACACCGAGCTCGGCGGCCTTGGCGGCCGCCTCCTCCGGGAAGATGTTCTGCACGATGTACGGATCCGAGGTGACCGAGTACTCCGGCGCCAGGAACTTGGTGAACCTGTCGATGTACAGCAGCTGCTTGGCGATGAGGGCGAGCTCCTGGGGCACGGAGGCCTTGTAGGTCTTGAGCATCTCGAGCGACTGCGCCACGAGGGCCGCCACGTCGATGCTCCCGAAGCCGTCGGTCAGCATCGGGCCGAGCACCATGTTGAGGAACGCGCCGAGCTCCTCGTCGGAGCCCATGTCCGCCGGGATCGCTCCCACGGCCCGGTAGGCGCGTGCGACCCGCGTGAAGTCCAGGTCGAACGCGCACGTGTAGAAGAGGTCCTTGAGGACCGAACGCCACTCCGGGGAGAGCTCCCCCATGATCCCGAAGTCCAGGTAGCAGCCGCGGCCGTCGTCGAGCGCCCAGATGTTGCCGGCGTGCATGTCGCCGTGGAACGGACCGTGGACCATCGCCGCCTCGGCCCACACCTTGGCGCCACGTCGGAGGATCGACTGACCGTCCATGCCGCGCTCGACCAGGGTGTCGAAGTGGTCCATGGGCACGCCCGCCACGCGCTCCATGCAGATCGTCTGCGGACCGCAGTGGTCCCAGTAGACCTCCGGGGCGGTGATCATCGTGTTGTCGCCGAAGGCCGAGATGTTGTCCCGGAACACCTGCTGCTGGTGCGCCTCGAGCGCCGGGTTGAGCTCGCGGAAGGTCACGCCGTGGAGGTCGCGGATGACGCCACGGGCACCCGAGGTCCGACCCCACGGCGTCCACTCGATGACCGCGGCGATCCGGTACATGTTGCGGAGGTCGGCGGCCATCTGGTCGCGGATGCCGGGCCGCTGGATCTTGACCACGGCGATCCGTCCGTCGCGGAGCGTGCAGGCGTGCACCTGTCCGATCGAGGCGGCCGACAGCGGACGGTCGTCGAAGCTCGCGAACACCTCCTCGACCGGCGCACCCAGGTCGGACTCGACCGCGGCGTGGACCTGCTCGGTCGGGAACGGCGGCACCTCGTCCAGGCAGCGGCGCGCCGCGGTGGCCAGCACCGGCGGGAACATCCCGCCGGAGCTGGCGATGATCTGACCGGCCTTCACGAACGTCGGGCCGAGGCGGATGAAGCCGTCCACCAGGCCGTCGCACGCCGTCTGGACCAGGGGCGTCCGACGCCGCCGGACCAGACGACCGGCGAGGGCCGCGAGCATCGACCACGACAGGACCGTCACCACCACGATCGAGCGCCAGATGTCGACCGGGCGGAACGCGACCAGCGGCGGCTCGTCGACGTGGAGCGCGGACGCGGGCGGACCGTCGGCGAAGGGTCCCCGGAACGTGTCCTGCACGAGCCGAGAGCCTTGCAGGTGCGGTGCCGCGCCCGCCATATCGGCGCTCGCCAGCCATATGGGGGTCGCGCCGCACAGGATCTCGTCGTCTCCACCCGGAGATCGGGTAGAACATGTGTTCGATGACCGATCGGGCGACCGTCCTGCACGCCGACCTCGACTCGTTCTTCGCGTCGGTCGAGCAGCGCGACGACCCCCGGCTGGCCGGACGCCCCGTGATCGTCGGCGGCGGGGTCGTCCTCGCCGCGAGCTACGAGGCCAAGGCGTTCGGTGTGCGGACGGCCATGGGCGGTCGGGAGGCCAGGGCCCGCTGTCCGCACGCCGTGGTCGTGCCGCCCCGGTTCGACGCGTACGTCCGGGCCAGTCGGGACACGTTCGCGGTCTTCCGCGACACGACCCCGTTGGTGGAGGGCCTCTCCATCGACGAGGCGTTCCTGGAGGTGGGCGGCCTGGCGCGCACCGCCGGCACGCCCGAGGTCATCGCAGCCGAGCTCCGGCGGCGCGTGGCCGACGACGTCGGACTTCCGATCACGGTCGGGGTCGCGCGGACCAAGTTCCTCGCCAAGGTGGCGAGCGCCGTCGCCAAGCCCGACGGCCTGCTCGTCGTGCCGCCCGACCGCGAGGAGCAGTTCCTCCACCCCCTGCCCGTCGAGCGGCTGTGGGGCGTCGGTCCGGTGACGTCGGAGAAGCTGCGCTCCCGAGGCATCACCACGGTCGGCGAGCTGGCGCGCGTCGAGGCAGCAGCGCTCCGGTCGATGATCGGACCGGCCTCGGCACGGCACCTCCACGCCCTCGCCCACCTCCAGGACCCGCGTCCCGTCCGGACCGGGAGACGCCGACGGTCGATGGGGGCCCAGCGGGCGCTCGGGCGCTGGAACGGCGACCACGCCGATCTGGACGTGGCGCTCGTCGGGCTGGTCGACAGGGTCACCCGACGCCTGCGCGGGGCCGGGCGCCTCGGCAACGTGGTGGTCCTGCGACTCCGGTTCGGCGACTTCACACGGGCGTCGAGGTCACGCACCCTGGCGCACCCGACCGCCGACACCGCGGTCGTGCTCGGCGAGCTGCGCCAGCTGCTCGCGACGAGCAGGGACCTCGTGGCCGAGCGCGGCCTGACGCTGATCGGTGTGTCGGTGTCCGGCCTGCAGGACGACGCCGCGATCCAGCTGTCGCTGCCGTTCTCCGAACGCTCCACCCACGACCTCGACCGGGCGCTCGACGCCGTCCGTGACCGCTTCGGCAGCGACGCGATCGGACGGACCGCTCTGCTGCGGCGCGACACCGGGATCGAGATGCCCACCCTCCCGGACGAGCCCGACGGACCCGGCTGAGGCGGACTCAGGACCGCCAGGCCAGGAAGGCGCGCCAGCCGCCGTGGTCGCTGATGTCGGGCGCGCCTTCGATGGCCGCCGGCTCGCAGAGGAAGCCCGGCAGCTCGGAGCCGTCGGCGAGCCGGACGCGGCCGATGGCGTGCGGCAGCGGGACCGACGCGACGAAGTCGCCGAACGCGGCGGCGTCCAGCTCCCAGACCTCGACGTCCAGACCGATGCCCCCGCCGGCCACGCGCACCAGCCCGGGCTTGGGGAGCGCACCGTCCAGCAGGTGCATCCGGTACGAGGGAGCCGTGGTCGTCGCCGCGACGAACCGTCCGCCCCGGTCCAGGAGCTGGTGTTCCAACGGCTGACCCCTCAGGTGGGCGCCGACCACCACCATCCGCACCGGCGTCGCCCTCGGACCGACGGATCGTTGGACGTCGGGCTCGACGACGGCGCCGGGTTCCTCGCCGAGCAGGGACGCTCCGAGACGCGCCAGCCGGTGGTCGGTCCACGCCGGCCCGGCGAGGGTGACGCCCACGGGCAGCCCGTCGTGGCGGTGGCCCGCAGGGATCGCCAGCGCCGCCAGGTCGAGCAGGTTGCAGAAGTTCGTCCACCGCCCGAGCACGGAGTTGTTGCGGACCGGCTCGTCGCGGACCTCGTCGATCGTGAAGGCGCGTGGGATCGTCGGGATGAGCAGCGCGTCTGCGAGCGACCAGGTCGGGGTGCAGCGGTGCGTCAGGTCGGCGAGTCGGGTCAGGTCGGCCGCGAACGCGTGGGCCGGGATCCGTCCCGCCGCCGAGATGATCGGCCCGACCACCGGATCGACCTCGTCGGGGTGCTCGTCGATGAAGCGACCCACGGCGTCGTAGCGCTCGGCGACGAAGCCCCCGCCGTAGAGGAGGGTCGCGGTCTCGAGGAACGTCGAGAGGTCCAGCTCGACGACGCGGTGGCCGAGGTCCGACAGCCGGTCCGCCGTGCGCCCGAGGGCCGCCCGGACCTCGGGGTCGAGGTCGGGGTCCAGGGCGAGGGTGGCGTCGTCGGGGACGCCGACCACGACGTGGCGCCCGCTCGGCGCCACGAGCGCCGGGGCGACGCCGCGGGACCGGCTCCACGGGTCGTCCCAGTCCTCGACGGCCATCGCCTCGACGGCCTTCAACGCTCCGGCGACGTCCGCGGAGAACACCGAGACGCAGTCGAGGGACCGACACGCCGGCACCACGCCGGCACCGCTGACCCACCCCCGGGTCGGCTTCAGACCGACGATGCCGTTCAACGCGGCCGGCACGCGTCCGGAGCCCGCGGTGTCGGTCCCGAGCGCCAGGTCCACCAGGCCCAGGGCGACCGCCACGGCGGAGCCCGACGACGACCCGCCCGAGATGTGGTCGGGCAGGACCGCGTTGCGCACGGCGCCGTACGGGGACCTCGTGCCCACCAGGCCGGTGGCGAACTGGTCCATGTTGGTCGCGCCGACCACCACCGCACCGGCGGCGCGGAGTCGTCGGACGACCGTGGCCGAGCGGGCCGGGAGCGCCCCGTACGCCGGGCAGCCCGCCGTCGTCGGCCAGCCCTCGACGTCGATGTTGCCCTTGACCGCGACGGTCGCTCCCGCGAGGGGCAGGTCCTCGCCGGCGGCGACGCGGCCCGAGACGTCCCGCGCCTCCCGCAGGACCGCATCGGGCTGCGGCGGGTGGATCCACACCTCGGGGCGGTCCGACGACTCGATCCTCTCCAGAGCCGCGGCCACCCGCTCCTCGACGTGCGACGCGGTCTCTGCGGGTGCCGTCCCCATCAGCTCATCCTTCCTCGGCGTGCGGCACTGCGCACAGACGCTCCGACCATCCGTCCGTCAGCCACGGGCGACCACCACCAACGCCGCGCCGGCGTCGACCAACGACCCCGGCGAGGCGACAACGGCGACGACCTCCCCCGCGACCGGCGACACGACCGGAGTCTCGGTCTTCATGGCCTCGAGCACGACGAGCACCTGTCCCTCCTCGACGGCGTCGCCCGCGGCGACCTCGACCCGCCACACGTTGGCGGCCATCGGGGTGCGCACGACGACCTCGCCGTCCACCGGCGCCGGCTCGGACGACAGCGCCGACGCCGACGCGGCGGCCTCCGGCTCGACGTCGACGCGGTCGAACTCGCCCGACGCCTCCCACGCGGCCCGTTCGGCGGAGAACGCCGCACGCTGCCGCCGGCCGAAGTCCTCGATCGACTCCCGCTCCTGATCGAGGAAGCGGCGGTGCTCGGCCAGGCTGAACGTCGTCTCCTCGATCTCGACCTCCACCCGGCCGCTCGGGAAGCCCGCACGCATCTCGAGGAGCTCGTCGGCCTCGACGGGGAACCACCTGATCTGGTCGAACAGCCGCAGCAGCCAGCGCTCGTCCCCGGCGAAGGGTCCGGTGCGGCCGTGGCGGTTCCACACCTGGAGGGTCCGACCGACGAACTGGTAGCCGCCGGGCCCCTCCATCCCGTAGATGCAGAGGTAGGCGCCGCCGATCCCGACCGCGTTCTCCGGCGTCCAGGTGCGGGCCGGGTTGTACTTGGTGGTGACGAGTCGGTGGCGGGGGTCCGTCGGGGTCGCCACGGGGGCGCCCAGGTACACGTCACCCAGGCCGAGGACCAGGTAGCTGGCGTCGAACACGACCCGACGCACGTCGTCCACCGAATCGAGCCCGTTGATGCGACGGATGAACTCGATGTTCCAGGGGCACCACGGCGCGTCGTCGCGGACCGACGTCATGTACCGCTCGATCGCCTCGCGGGTGGCGGGGTCGTCCCAGGACAGAGGCAGGTGCACGATCCGCGACGGCACGACGATCTCGTCGGTCGACGGGAGGTCGTCCTGTGCCGCCAGCACGAGGTCCGCCGCCTGCTCGACGCTGAGGACGGCCGGGTCCACGTGGAGCTGCAGCGACCTGATCCCGGCGGTGAGGTCGACGATCCCCGGATGCGAGCGCTCCTGGAACCACCGGTGCAGGGTGTGGACCCGCAGGCGGATCTCGAGGTCCAGCACCATCGGGCCGTACTCGACCAGGAGGTTGTCGTCGCCGGCGCGCCGGAGCACGAGCTCGGGCAGGTGCTCGCTCGCCGGCTCCCGGTGCAGGACGCCGTCGGGCCAGGTGCTGGCGCCGTCGGGTCCGCTGCCATCGGCCACGGGTCGACGCGGACCCGGGGGCGCCGGCACCTCCGACGGGCCGGACACGGTTGCCGTCGCAGCGGTGCCGGGGAGGTCGGGGTCGCGACCCACGGCGTCGTCGCGCCGCGCCCGGAGCGCTGCGGCCTCGCTCTCGTCGACGGCGACGAGCCGGAGGGTGTCGCCCGGACGGAGCTG
>JAEYSR010000153.1 GCA_023434535.1 Actinomycetes bacterium | reverse complement strand
TGTAGAGGCTGATCGGCTGCTCCGGGTTCTCCCCGTCGAGGTGCAGCAGCTGACCGATGACCAGGTTGGCGACCTGGTCATCGATCGGGGATCCGAGGAACACGATCCTGTCGGAGAGCAGGCGTGAGAAGAGGTCGTAGGCCCGGTCCCCTCCGGGACCGGGGAGCAGGACGGTGGGGACGAGCACGGGAGGCCTCCTGGGGTGGACGGCGAGCGGCAGATGCGCAACTCGGTGGTTGCGTCTCAACGTACGGCGCGATGGCTTCACGCGCAACCTCTTGCTTGCACATCGCGCTACCGTGGACGGATGCACCGACCCCTCGTCGAACGATCCGCCGAGCTCGAGCTCGACACCGCGGGCGCGCTGCGCGCCGTCACGGACCCTCGCGTCCTGTCCCTGTGGCTCGGCCGCTGGGACGGCGATGCCGGGGACGGGACCGCTGCGGTGACGACCGACGACGGCGTCCGCCGGGAGGTCACGGACCTCGAGGTCGGTCCGGCAGGCGTTCGGTGGCGGTGGGCCCCGCTCGACCGACCCGACGACCGGACGGACGTGTCGATCGACATCGAGAGGATCGACGACCACCGCACGATGGTCACGGTCCGGGAGCTCGCTCCCGGCGCACCCGCCCGGGCGACCGCCCGAGCCGAGGCCGCCTCCCGACCCGCCCTCGATCCCATCAAGTGGAGCGTCTGCCTCCTCGTGCTGCAGATCGCCGGCAGCCGCTCCCGCGTCGCCGTGTGAGGACGTCATGACCGGTCAGCGCACGACGACGACCGGCGACGACGGAGCGCGGGCTCGCGCCGGCTCCGAGGCGTTCGACCCGGGCCCGGTGCTGTCGGCCCTCGCCGACCCGACGCGTCGCGCCGTCTTCGGTGACGTCGTCGACGACGGTCCCCGCACTGCGACCGAGCTGGCCCAGGGGCGCGACATCTCCCGCCAGGCGGTGGCCAAGCACCTCGAGGTGCTCGGCAGGGCAGGTCTGGTCCGGAGCGAGCGGTCGGGCCGCGAGGTCAGGTTCCACGCCGAGGTCGACCCGCTCGAGGAGACGGCCGACTGGATGCGTCGGACCGGTGACGCTTGGGACCGCCGCCTGGCGACGCTGCAGCGGATCGTCGGCGATCAGCCCGACACGCCGACGTAGCGGGCACGGGCCCGGAAGCGGAGCGGGCGACGACCCCACTCCTCCGCGCCGTGCGCCAGCCAGCCCGCCGAGCGTGCCACGCCGAACACCGCCTCCCCCGCGTCGACCGGCATCGACCAGATGTGCCCGAGCGCGCCGAGGGCCATGTCCACGTTCGGCCGCTCGAGGCCGGCGGCCCGGAGCTCCGCCAGCAGCTCCTCGACGAGGCGGACGCGCCGGACGGGTCCGCCGGCGGCTCGCACCAGGTCGAGGAGCGCGGTCGCACGTGGGTCGCCGTGCGGGTAGAGGCCGTGGCCGATGCCCGGCAGCGGACCCGACCGCTGCGCGAGCCGGGCGACGACCGCTCCCGGAGAGGTGCGACCGGCCTCGTCGATCAGGGCGCGGACGCCGCGTGACGCCTGGCCGTGCATGGCCCCCGCCATCGGGCCGAGCCCTGCCGACACGATGGCGTGCGCATCCGCTCGCACCGAGGCCGCGACCCTGGCCGCCAGCGTGGACGGTGCCATCTCGTGGTCGGCCAGGAGCACGAGAGCGGCGTTGACAGCGCCGACCAGGGAGGCCGGCGGACGGGTGTCCACCAGCCGCACGGCCAGGCGGGCCGCCACCGAGCCCCGCACCCCCGGGCGGTCGCGCAGCCGCAGGATCGGACGCGCCCCTCCGCACCGCACGGGCAGGGAGTCGACCATGGTGGCCAGCAGCGACGGACCCGCCGCGACCACGGACCGCGCCCCGTCCGGACCCAGGTCGACCGCCGGACGCGGGCGGCAGGCGTCCAGCGCCACGGCGAGCCGGAGGCGGTCGAGCGCCGTCGCCTCGTCCGGCCGGTACGGCAGCGTCGCCCCGGGGGCCCAGGTCGTCGGACCCGCGGACCCCGTGCCGACCCACAGCAGCTCGGCGACCTGCTCGAACGACCACCTCGTGGCCAGGTCCACGGCGTCGTGGCCGCGGTAGCGGAGCCGGTGCCCGTCGATCTCCGTCAGCGCGGTCTCGACCGCCACGTCGATCAACGGACCTCTGGAGCTCCTCCGCGGTCGACCTCGCAAGGCTAGGCGCTCCACGTCGGCGGAGGAGAACCAGCTGGTCCGCCCGTCCGGCCCCCTCTCGCTCGCGAGCACCCCGCGGCTGACGTAGGCGTACAGGGTCTCCACCTTCACGCCCAGGCGCTGCGCGGCCTGGCGGGCATCCATCCGACGAGCGGCGGCGGCCGACCTCGGACCGTTCGACGACGAGGAGCTCACGAGTTGACGATAATCAACGTTGATCAGCGATCGGGCGCGGCCGACGATCGGTCCATGGACCCCCACGCACGACCCACCGCCCCTCAGGTACCCGACGTCCCCCGCGGCCTCGCGGGCGTCGTCGTGACCGACACCACGATCGGAGACGTCCTCGGCGGCGAAGGGTTCTTCCACTACCGCGGGTACTCCGCCGTGGACCTGGCCCGGACCCGGGGCCTCGAGGACGTGTGGGCGCTGATGATCGACGGCGACCTCCCGGTCGACGGCGACGCCCGCCGTCGGTTCCGGAGCGAGGTCCGAGCTCGGAGATCGCTCCCCGCCGGCGTCCGTGAGGTGCTGGGGACGCTCGCATCGGCCGGTTCGACGCTCGACGGCCTCCGGACGGCTCTGTCGCTCGTCGGCCAGGAGGAGGGCATGCGCCCCTTGCTCGACTCCACCTCGGCCCGCCGTCGGGAGGACGCGCTGCGGCTCGCCGCGGTCACGCCGACGATCGTCGCCGCTCTCCACCGCGCCGCCCTCGGCGAGGCACCCGTCGAGCCGCGGGGCGACCTGTCCCCAGGTGCCGACCTCCTGTGGATGCTGACCGGGAGCGAGCCCGACCCCGAGCTCGCACGGGCGCTCGAGACCTACATGGTCACCACCGTCGACCACGGTTTCAACGCCTCGACGTTCACCGCCCGCGTCGTGGCGTCGACCGGTGCCGACATGGCGGCCTGCGTCGTCGCCGCCGTCGGGGCGCTCTCCGGCCCGCTCCACGGCGGCGCCCCGAGTCGGGCGCTCGACCTGCTCGACTCGCTGGATCCGACGGAGACCGGCGGCACCACCGACGGGATCGACGCCGCCATCCGTGCCCGATTGGCGCGGGGCGAGCGGCTCATGGGCTTCGGTCACGCCGTGTACCGGACCGACGACCCCCGCTCGGTCCTGTTGTCCGAGGTGGCGTCGGACCTGGCTCGACGCTCCGACGAGGCGGCCGCGCAGGTGGCCCACGCCCGACTGGTCGAGTCGAGGGCGGTCGAGCTCCTCGAGGAGCACCGCCCCGGCCGCGCGCTGCGGACCAACGTCGAGTACTTCGCCGGCGTGGTCATGGACCTCTGCGGGGTCCCACGGTCCATGTTCACGCCGACCTTCGCGTCGAGCCGGGCGATCGGCTGGACCGCCAACGTGCTCGAGCAGGCGGACGACTCGAAGATCATCCGGCCGGCGGCCCGCTACGTCGGGCCGACAGCACCCCGTCCCGTCCCGCCGTCGTTCGACTGAGACGCCACCGCCGTCGGATCAGACGACGGCCCGGGACCCGACGCGACAGAGCCGGGAGCTGACGCTCCCGGCCCTGCGTGCTGTCCGGCTCACGACGAGGACCGGTCGGTCCTCCGCGAGCTCGCCTCAGTCCTTGGTCAGCTTGTCCTTGACGTCGTCGACCTTGTCCTCGACCCAGTCCTTGGCGTCGGTCGCCTTGTCCTTCACGGTGCCGACCGCCTGGTCGATCTTGCCCTCGCGCTGCAGGTCCTTGTCGCCGGTGAGGTCCCCGGCGGCCTCCTTGGCTCGACCCTTGATGTCGTCGCTGGTTCCGGACATGTGCTCCTCCGATCGTCGGGTCGGGACCGCCCGGTCCCGATCGGCGGGCGTTCGCCCGTCCCAGAACGGCTACCCCGGCGTCGTCCCCCCTAGACCCGACGTGGCATCCGACACGCGGGACCGACTCAGCCAGCCGTGAGCGACCCCCGTGCCGCCCCGGGGTCGTGGTCTGTCCCGGCCCCGATCGGGGTACCACGGGGGGCACCGGGGCGGGGCGGCGGTAGCGTCGCCCGGCAGCCACGCACCCAGCGCCCCGAGCGGCCCGACGACACCGGAAGAGGACAGAGTGACCGAGGAACCGACGATCGACACCGGGCCACCGTCGGACACGGTGTGCGTGGAGATCCCCGCCCAGGTCCGCTTCGTCGCCCTCGTCCGCGTGGCCGCGGCGAGCCTGGCCGCCGACCTCGACCCGATCATCGATGACGTCGAGGACCTCCGCGTGGCCGTCAACGAGCTCGTCGGGCTGCTGGTCGAGGCGTCCGAGGCCGGCACCGTCACCGTCCACATGTGGACCGACGAGCGGACCGTCCACGTGGTCGGGCGCTGCAGCGGAGCAGCGTCGAGGGTCGCGCCCGACCAGCTCACCGAGCGGATCCTCGAGGCCACGGTGGACCGCTACGAGATCCACGACGGATCGTTCCGGGTCCACAAGCGTCTCGGCGCCGACTGACGCCGGCCCGAGGCCCGTCGATGCCCTCCGACCCAGACGCCGACGGAGAGCCGCCCGCGCTCGACGAGCGCATGGTGCGCTTCGCCCGGACGCGCGACCGGGCGCTGAGGAACGAGATCGTCGAGGACCACATCGGCCTCGCCCACCACTTCGCCGCCCGCTACCGACGATCCGCGGCGGAGGCCGAGGACCTCCAGCAGGTGGCGCTCCTCGGCCTGGTCAAGGCGCTCGACCGCTTCGACCCGGAACGAGGGGTGGCGTTCAGCACGTTCGCCGGACGGACCATCGACGGAGAGCTCAAGCGCCACTTCCGCGACCAGACATGGGCGCTGCGGGTGCCGAGGTCCGTGAAGGACCTGCACGTCTCGGTCCGGCGGGCGTCCGAGGAGCTCGAGCAGCGCCTCGGAAGGTCGCCGACCGTCCGCGAGCTCGCCGAGCACCTCGGCGTCGGGGTCGACGAGGTGGTCGGCGCCGTCGGAGCCGGCTCGGCCCGACGGGCGGGCTCCCTCGAGCATCCCGGCCAGGACCAGCCGGGCGACCACCACCCTTCGCTCGGCACACCAGCCGGAACAGCCGGCGTCGACGACCGCGACCACGTGACCCGCCTCCTCAGCACGCTGGAGCCACGGGAGCAGGAGATCATCCGCCTGCGGTTCTACGAGCAGATGAGCCAGGAGCAGATCGCCGAGCGCGTCGGCCTCTCCCAGATGCACGTGTCGCGGCTGCTGAGGAAGAGCTTCGAGGCCCTCCGCACCGCCCAGGAGGTCCCGCCCGACGACCGTCCGCCGTCGGGCTGAGCCTCAGGCCGAGACCAGCTCGGCGCGGATCTGGTCGAGCGTGCCCCGGAGGAGCCGCGACACGTACGACTGCGACAGACCCACCTCGTCGGCGATCTCGGGCTGGCTCAGCTCCTCGACGTAGCGGAGGTGCAGGACCAGCTGCTGCCGGTCGTCGAGTCCGGCCACCGCGTCCCGCAGCACCTCCCGCTCGTCGACCTCGGCGTACGACGGGTCGACGGCGCCGAGCAGCCGCGACAGCGACGAGCTCTCCTCGCCGTCGGCACCGGGGGCCTCGAGCCCGGTCGCGCTGCGGGCCTGACCGGCTTCCATCGCCTCGAGGACGTGGTCGACCTCGGTGCCGAGCTCGGCCGCGACCTCCCGGACCGTCGGCGGTCGACCGAGCGCATGCGACAGGTCCTCGGTGGCCCGGCGCACGTGGAGGTGCATCTCCTGGGCCCGCCTCGGCGGCCTCACCATCCACGCCCGGTCACGGAGGTAGCGCTTCAGCTCGCCCTCGATGGTGCGGGACGCGAACGTCCGGAACGTCACCCCCAGGGACGTGTCGAAGCGGTCGACCGCCCGGATCATCGCCAGGAGCGCCGTCTGGCGCAGGTCGTCCGAGGCCGCCCCCACGGACCGCGAGAAGCGGCTCACGTGGTGGTCGGCCACGTGGAGGTGGGCCTCCACGACCTGGTTGCGCAGTCGACGCTCGCCCGTGCGGTGGTACTCGTCGATCAGCGCGGCGACCTCGTCGGCCGCCATCGATCCTCGGTTGCGTCGCTCGGCGAGCGTCGCGTCGTCCATCGGCATGGTCGTCAGCCTCCCGTCCGGCGCCGTGACCACAGCTCCCTACCCCTGGGTGAGTCGGGTCAAACACACACCGGGCGATCGGAGCCGACCGGCCGTCGGGATCGGACGGGAGCGAGGCTCTCCGGATCGGACAGGAGCGACGCTCTCCGGAGGGCTCGGGGCGGCGCGAGCACGGCCCGCGCCGGCGGTGCGGACGTCGGCCTACCGGATCAGCTCCCCTGCCGTTAGCGTTCGCCGCGCCGTGTCCCTCCCAGAACCCGACCTCTTCCGACCGCCGCCATCGGACAGCTCTCCGTCGCCCCGACGCGCGACGTGGATCGTCATGCTGGTCGTGCTCATCACGGGATCGCTCGCGGCCGCCATCACGTGGCGGATCGCCGAGCGCGACGCCGCGGACCAGCAGGCGGACCTGGCGCGCGCGGTGACGGCATCCGTGGAGAGCGATGCCGACGACCTGGTCGTCGCGACGAGCGGCACCTCCACGCTGGTCGGACTGGACGGGACGGTCTCCCAGGCCAGCCTCGAGCGGTTCGCGACGGATCTGGCCGCGAACGGCGTCGCCCGGCCCGTGGCGTGGCTCACCCCCCAGGCGGCGGACGGCGGCCCGGAGGCGCCGGGCCCGGCCTGGCAGGTCCAGCTGGCTGCGATCGGACCGGTCGCCGACGCCCAGGACGGCGGTTCCACGGAGGGCCTCGAGCCGGGGACGGTGCTGGCGTCCGGAACCGCGCTCGCCGAGGCGGCGGACCGGGCGCGGAGCACCGGGCGCCCGGCGATCAGCCGCCTGGTGGACGCCGACGGAACCGCTCGGCTGGCGGTGCTCAAGCCCGTCTACCGGATCCTCGGCCCCGACCAGACCGCTCCGTCGTTCGTGGGCGTCGTGGCGACCACCGACCTCGCCGGTCAGCTGCAACGGCACATCGGCACCGACCTCGACGGAGCGGTGCGCTTCGAGATCACCGACGGCGACGTCGTCCTGGCCGCGAGCGATACCCGACCGACGGGAGGGGTTCTCACCCGGATGAGGCTCGACGACCGCGACCTGGAGGTGCGCGTCCAGGACGACCGGCCGGTCAACCACGACGTCAGCTGGTTCCTCCTGTGGATCATGGCGGTGATCGTCGCCGCCGCCGGGGTGGTCGGACTCCGCAGCGCCCGCTACGACCAGGAGCGCCGTCGGACCAACGCGATGATCGGTCGGACGGCCGACCTGGCCCAGCGACTGGCCCGGGCCGCGACCGCCGACGACGTCGCCGCCGTGATCAGCACGCACGTGCCGCCGCTCTTCGAGGCCGACATCGCGTCGTTCGGCGAGGTCGACGACGACGAGGACGTCGTACGGCTGCACCACGGTCCCGACGTGGACCCGGTGCTCGTGTCCCGGATCTCCGAGCTGCGCCTGGCCGACATCCCGACCCTGGTCGACAGCCTGGAGAGCGGTCGCACCGTCCTGTTGCGCGACCAGGCGGACTGGGAGCGCGAGCTGCCGGACGACGTGGCCCGACAGCTGATGGAGGCCGGGGCGCGGACCGCCGCTGTCCTCCCGCTCGAGGCCCCGGGACGCGGCGTCGTCGCGACCGTCGGCATCATCTGGCGCCGACCCCTGGACTTCGACGAGCGGACGGTCGGCACGCTCGAGACCGTCCGGGAGCTGTGCGAGCAGAGCCTGGCGCGCGCCGTGATCACCGACCGGGTGTCGGAACGGGCGGAGCGACTGGCGAAGCTGGCGGAGCGCCTCGCCGGCGTGGACACGGTGGAGGCGACCGCCCGCACGGTCACCGACCTGGCCGTCGGCGCCGTCGGGGCGAGCGCCGCCAGCGTGGGGGTCTGCGACGACGACCTCGGGGTGCTGAGGGTGCACCACGGATCCACGGTCGGCGACCGGGCCCAGAAGGCGTTCTCGGATCTGTCGTTGGACTCTCCGCTGGCGTTCACGGAGGCCGCCAGGACGGGGCGGTCGGTCCTGTGCCGCGACCTCGCGGAGTACGAGGCCCGCTTCCCGAACACCGACGACGCCAACCGAGGGCTCGGCTCGGGAGCGCGTGCCGCCCTCCCGCTGCGCGCGGACGACCGGGTCATCGGATCGATCGTGTTCGCCTGGGACCGCCCGCTCGAGTTCGACGACGACGTCCTCAACGAGCTCACGACCGTGGCCGAGATGACCGCGCAGGCGGTCCGTCGGGCGCAGCTGATCGAGGCCCAGGCCGCCGATGCCCGGCGGAGTCGGGCCCTGGCCCAGCTGGCGCAGGGTCTGGCGGCGCGGTCCGAGACCGCGGACGTCGCCGGCTTCCTGGTCGAGTCGGTCCTGGCGCCGCTCGGGGCCAAGTACTCGGTGGTCGGGATCCTCGACGGCGACGAGCTGGTGCGGCGCTACTCGGCCGGCCTGGTCGAGACCGGCCTCGCCCGCCTCGGCCAGGAGTACCTGACCTCCGCCCTGGACAGCCCGACGCCGGCGACCGACGCCGTGCGGACCGGGGAGACGGTCTTCGTCGGCAACCGCGAGGACGCCCACGCGAGGTACCCGGAGATGTCGGCCGCGTGGGACTCGCTCGAGGCCCATTCGGGTGCTGCCGCGCCGGTGCGCGACCGCGTGGGCCGGGTGGTGGCGGTGATCAGCGTGCTGTGGGACCGGCCGATCGTGGAGCACACCGACATCCGCGACGCGCTCGACACCGTGGCCGGGATGGTCGGCCAGACCCTCGAGCGCACCGGTCTCGTCGACGAGCTGCGCAGGAGCGTCGTGCGCAACCAGCGGATGGCCGACTTCGCCCGGCTGCTGGCGGACGTGCGCTCGGTCGACGAGATGTACCGGGCCGTCCTCGACCACGCGGCGGCGCCCGTCGGTGCGGCCGTGGCCGACATCGCACTGCTCACCGACGACGGTCGGGCGGCACCGCTGCCCGACGTCGGCTCCTCGCCGCCGATCATCGCAGCCGATCGGGGCCGGGAGGCCGACCTGACCGACACGGCGTCGCAGAGCCTGCGCCGCCGGGCGATGACGACCCTGGGGGCCGGCTCGTTCGCGACCGAGCTCCCGGCCGACGTCGCGGAGGGCCTGAGCGCTGCAGGGGTGGTCTCCCTCGTGCACCTCCCGCTGATCGCTCCCGACGGCGCGGGGCTCGGCGTCGTCGCCCTGGCGTGGGACAGGCCGCAGGAGCTGACGCCGACCATCCTGGCGAAGATGCGCACGCTGGCGGAGCTGGTCAGCCAGACCCTCCAGCGGACGCAGCTCCGGGAGGCCGAGCACCGCCTCGTCGTGAGCCTCCAGGAGCGTGTCGCCCATCCTCTCCCGCCGGCCCGGGGGCTGCGCATCGCGGAGCGGTACCTCCCGGCGGCCGCGCAGGTCGGCATGGGGGGCGACTGGTTCGAGGGCATCGGGCTGGACGAGCACAGGGTCGCGATCGTCATCGGCGATATCGCCGGACACGGCATCAACGCCGTCGCCGACATGGTGGAGCTGCGGGCGATCATCGGATCGCTGCTCCGCAGCTCGACCCCGCTGGAGGAGGTCTACCCGCAGGTGGCGTCGCTTCTCCAGCAGGGCAACAGCGGGCTCACCGCGACGTCCTGCACCGCGGTGTTCGACACCACCGCCGACACCGTGCGCTACGTCTCCGCCGGCCACCTCCCGCCGGTCCTGGCCCGCCCCGACGGGACCGTGGAACTGCTGGAGCTCGGCCGCCAGCCGCTGCTGGGCGTCCCGAGCACCCCCGTCACGCCCGGCACCGCCCCGTTCGAGCCGGGCTCGGTCCTCGCGGTGTACACCGACGGGATCGTCGAGCGTCGCCGCGAGCCGATCGACGAGTCGCTCGAACGCCTCCGCGGCGCGATGGAGGAGCTGGTCTCCGAGCCGGGACCACGCGACGTGGAGGCCGTGGCCGATCAGCTGCTCGAGCGGTGCCTCGGCAGCCGCAGCACCGACGACGACGTCGCCCTGGTCGTGGTGGCCCGGGTCGACGAGACCCTGTCCGAACCGGACTGAGCACCGCCCGAGATCGGCAGACTCGGTCGACGGCACGGGCCGGTCGACAGCACGGGCCGGTCGACGGCACGAGCCGGTCGACGGCACGAGCCGGTCGACGGCACGGTCTTGTCGAGAGCACGGTTCGATCGACACCGTCAATCGGACCCATAGCCACATTCGATTGATGCTGTCAATCGAATGTGGCTATACTGGCTCCCGTCACCTATGAACAGGTGTGCGGCGCTCGACCGATCGCCGCTCCCCCGCCAACCACCAACGAAGAGGTCCAGATGTCCCTCGTCAACACCGAAGTCCTGCCCTTCTCGGCCACCGCCTTCCACAACGGCGAGTTCGTCGACGTGTCCGACGCCGATTTCAAGGGCAAGTGGTCGGTGGTGTTCTTCTACCCGGCCGACTTCACGTTCGTCTGCCCCACCGAGCTGGGCGACATGGCCGACAACTACGAGGCGTTCAAGAGCCTCGGCGTGGAGATCTACGGCGTGTCGACCGACACCCACTTCACCCACAAGGCCTGGCACGACACCTCCGACACCATCGGGAAGATCCAGTACCCGATGATCGGCGACCCGACCTGGCAGCTGTCGGAGAACTTCCAGGTGCTCCGCCCCGGCCAGGGCCTCGCCGATCGCGGCACCTTCCTCGTCGACCCCGACGGCGTCATCCAGTTCATGGAGGTCACCGCCGAGGGCATCGGCCGCAACGCCGCCGAGCTGCTCCGCAAGGTCAAGGCTGCCCAGTACGTCGCATCCCACCCGGGTGAGGTCTGCCCCGCCAAGTGGGAGGA
>JAEYSR010000237.1 GCA_023434535.1 Actinomycetes bacterium | reverse complement strand
AGTACTGCTTGACGATCTCGGGGTGCTCGCGCAGCGCCGTGTCCATGTCGCAGAAGATGACGCCCTGGCGCTCCAGGTCCTCACGGTTGCGGTGGAAGACGACCTCGGACTCGTACTGCGCGGTGACGCCGGCGAGGTACTTCCGCTCCGCCTCGGGGATGCCGAGCTTCTCGTAGGTGTTCTTGATCGCGTCGGGCAGCTCGTCCCACTCGTCGACCTGAGCGTTCGTGGGCTTGATGTAGTAGTAGATGTCGTCGAAGTAGATCTCCGACATGTCGCCACCCCAGCGGGGCATCGGCCGACGCTGGAAGGCCTTCAGGGACTTGAGGCGGTAGTCGAGCATCCACTGCGGCTCGCCCTTCATCCAGGACATCTCCCGGACGATCGACTCGTCGAGCCCGCGCTTGGGCTTGAAGACGTAGTCCTCCGCGTCGCTCCACCCGAGGGAGTACTTGGAGAGGTCGAGATCGACCGACATGTGGGCTCCTCTTGCATCGGAGAACGGACGAGGGATTTCTCCTACGCAGATAGTAACAACCCCTGCCGCCGCCCGGCATTCCCCTCCGGGTGGCCCGACGGCGCCCCGATCCCGCCGCACCGCGGCCACCTCGGCGTAGGGTGACCTCGTGAGCGTCACCGACGACGAACGTGCCGGGACCCCGCACCCGGTCGACGGGTCGCTCCCCGGCGCGTGGATCCCGCCGGAGCCGGTCGGACGTCGGTCCCGACCGCGGTGGGTCGCGCCGGTGGCCACCGGCGCCGCGCTGGCGTGCGGCTGCGCGGCGATCGCCCTCTGGAACCCGGGCGACGGCGGGACCGCCGTGTGCTGGTCCAAGGCCGCGTTCGGCATCGACTGCCCGCTCTGCGGCGGGCTCCGCGCCACCAACGCGCTGCTGCGCGGCGACTGGCTGGCCGCCGCCGACCACAACGTCCTCGTCGCCGTCGCCCTGCCGGTGCTCGCCGTCCTGTGGGTGGTCTGGCTGGTGCGCTCGCTCCAGGACCGGCCGCTGCGGCTGCCGACGATCCCCCGCCCCGCGCTCGTCGCCATCGGCGTGGGCCTGCTGGCGTTCACCGTGGTCCGCAACCTGGACGTCGACGTCGGTTGGATCCACTGGCTCGCGTCCGACACGGCCTGACTCGGATCGATCGCCGGTCGCCCCCGCCGACCCGGACGGGTCGATCGCTGCGGCCTACGGGCCGGTCGGCAGGGTGGTGGTGCTGAGGTCCACGCCCGGGATGGACGGCAGCGTGGACACCGAGGTGCTCGGCGTCGCAGCCGGGACCGTCGTGGTGGTCGTGCCGGTCGCACCGTCGGCCGGGACCGTCGTGGTCGGAGCGGGCACCTCGCCCGGCACCGTGGTGGTCGGGGGGACCGCCCAGTCCGGCCAGGGGGCCGCGACGTCGGTGAAGTCCAGGACGACGTCGGTGGCGTCGAGAGGCGGGAATCCGATGCCGGCACCCGAGGCGCTCGCGCCCGTCGTGCCGATCGCCGCCTGTCGGACGGTTCCGGCGAAGCGCAGTCGGGCCGAGCCGGGGTCCTCCATGCCGATGACCGTCACGACCTGCGTCTCATCGATCCGGACCGACAGGAACGCGAGCCGGCCGACGTGGCCGTCGTCGTAGGTGACGGTGGAGATCCCGATGGCGAAGGCGTGGCCCTCGACGTCGCCGGTGAAGTAGTCCCGGGCGTCCACGCACGCATCGGTGACCGACCACGCCGGGCCGCTGGCGGCGGCCGACGACATCGAGGCCGTCACCGTGTCGCCGGTGCACGCCTGGGCGCCGGCCGGCGCGGCGACGACCGATGCGGCGGCCAGGAGGGCGAGGGTGCCGGCGAGGGCGAGGGAGGCGAGGTGTCGGCGCATGGTGGTGGGTGTGCGGTCGGACGGTTCCGCTCCGGCGGACCCGGACGGATGCCGTACCCAGTCTGGGCCCGACCGACCACCGAGGGTAGAGGCAGATACTCCTACCGCATCGGTGGAGGCTGAGGACCGTCGCAGGCGGGTGCGCCGCCGACGGTCAGGACGGGTCCGGTCCGGCCCGGTTCAGTCCAGACGGCGCAGCTGGGTCCGGAACCGCTCGGCCCGCTCGACGTAGGACTGGACGCCGAGGTCGAAGTGACCGGGGGTGACGGCGTCCTCCCGGATCGTGGCGGGGATGCCGAGCGCCATGGCCAGCGGCGGAACGACCTTGTTGTTCCCGACGAACGCACCGCCTCCGACGATCGCCTCACGGCCGACCGTGGCGTTGTGGAGCACCTTCGAGCCGATGCCGATCAGCGCCTTGTCCTCCACCGTGCAGCCCTCGAGGTGGGCCAGGTGACCGATCGTCACCTCGTCGCCGACGGTGGTCGGCCAGAACGGCGTGGTGTGGATGACCGCTCCGTCCTGCACCGAGCAGCGGTCGCCGATGAAGATGAAGCCGTCGTCGCCCCGCAGGACGGCGCAGGGCCACACCGACGACTGGGCGCCGATGACCACCGAGCCGATCACGACGGCGTCGGGATGGATGTAGGCGCTGGGATGGATCTCGGGTTCCTGGTCGCCGAACGCGTAGATCGGCATGATCAGAGCTGCGAGTGCCGGCCGTAGCCGCCCTTGAAGAACAGGAGCGGACCCACGTCGGGCCGGTGCACGTCGAGCGAGCGGACCAGGCCCTCCACGATCAGGTGGTCGCCGCCCTCGTGGGTCTCGTAGAGCTCGCAGTCGATGTGCGCGACCGCGCCGTGGATCAGCGGCGACCGGGTGATCGGCGACGGGTCCCAGGAGATGCCCTGGAACTTGTCCTCCGCCTTGGACGCGAACTGCCCCGACGTCTCGTGCTGGTCCTCGGCCAGGACGCTGACGCCGAACACGCCGGTCTCCGCGATCAGCGGCCATGTGGAGGAGGTGCGGGCGACGCAGAAGCCGACCAGCGGCGGATCGAGCGAGACCGAGAAGAAGCTGCCGATGGCGAGGCCGACCGGGCGGTCCTCGACCAGAGAGGAGATGACGGTCACCCCCGTGGGGAAGTGCCCGAGCACCTGCCGGTACAGCATGGGGTCGATCTCGATCGCGGCGTCGTCGCCGGCGCCGCCCGCGGCCGGGGAGGTGGTGTCGGTGGTCACGGGTCCGAACCTATCGGGCGGTCGCGACGCGCGGCGACGCGGGTCGCACGGCTTCGG
>JAEYSR010000144.1 GCA_023434535.1 Actinomycetes bacterium | reverse complement strand
CCGACGAAGCCTCCGAGGGCGACGTTGCGGGCGATCACGCCCCGTCGACGGGCCGGGGCGGACCCGGTCTTGTCGGTCGCCTGCGCGGTGGTGGTCTCCTGCATCGTGCTCATGGCATCGCCTCCATCGTTCCGGTGCAGCCCCCACGGCCGAACCCGGTTCAGGAACCGTACACGAACGGGCGTTCAGCACGGGCGTTCCTCCCCCGACCCGGCTCGTAGGCTCCGAGTCATGGACACCGGAGCAGGCACGACCAGCTGGTTCGACACCCACGAGGTGACCAACCAGCCGCCGCCGCTGCAGGGGCACGACGTGTTCGCGACCCATCGGGCCCTGGTCGAGGCCGTGGAGCGCCACGGCGCGGGGGCGAACCTCGACGACCTCTCCCGGATCGGTGTGCGCGCCGGGGAACCCGAGTGGCAGGAGCGGGGCCGACAGGCGAACGCCCACGTCCCGGTGCTGCGGACCCACGACCGCTACGGGAACCGGCTCGACGTGGTCGACTACCACCCGGCGTACCACGACCTCATGGGCGCAGCGGTGGCCGCCGGTCTGCACGCCGCGCCGTGGGCCGACGACCGCCCGGCCCCGCACGTCACCCGTGCCGCCGGGTTCATCACCTGGTACCAGGTCGACGCCGGCCACACCTGCCCGATCTCGATGACCTACTCGTCGGTGCCGGCCCTCCGCCACGAGCCGGCTCTCGCCGCCGAGCTCGAGCCGCTGCTGACCTCGCACCTCTACGACGGGACCAACCGCCCGTACGGAGCAAAGCCCGGCATCACCGTCGGGATGGCGATGACCGAGAAGCAGGGCGGCTCCGACGTCCGGGCGAACACCACCTCGGCCGCTCCGCTGGCCGAGCCGATCGGCGCCACCGGTTCGGAGTACCTGATCACCGGCCACAAGTGGTTCTGCTCCGCTCCGATGTCGGACGGCTTCCTCGTCCTCGCCAACGCACCGGGAGGGCTCACCTGCTTCTGGATGCCCCGCTGGCGACCCGACGGATCCCGCAACCCCATCCGCATCCAGCGCCTCAAGGACAAGCTCGGGGACCGCTCGAACGCGTCGAGCGAGATCGAGATGCTCGACACGTGGGCCATCCGGGTCGGGCCCGAGGGCCGGGGCGTGCGGACGATCATCGAGATGGTCAACCACACGCGGCTCGACTGCACGCTCGGCTCGACGGCGGTCATGCGCCAGGGGACGGCGCAGGCGATCTGGCACACGTCGCACCGCTCGGCCTTCGGCCGCGTCCTCGCCGACCAGCCGCTGATGGCCAACGTGCTTGCCGACCTGGCGATCGAGTCCGAAGCGGCCACGGTGGCGGCCCTTCGGCTGGCCGCGACCTTCGACACCGCCGATGATCCGCAGCAGCGGCTCTTCGCCCGGCTCGCCACGCCCGTCGTCAAGTACTGGACGTGCAAGCGGGCGACGCCGCACGCGGCCGAGGCCGTGGAGTGCCTGGGCGGAGTCGGCTTCGTGGAGGAGACCGACATGCCCCGGCTCCTGCGCCAGAGCCCGGTCAACGGGATCTGGGAGGGGTCGGGCAACGTCATGTGCCTGGACGTGCTGCGGGCCATGGTGACCGCGCCCGACTCGGTCGACGCGTTCTGGGCCGAGGTCGACCTGGCCGCCGGGGCCGATCGCCGCCTCGACGCCGCGGCGATCGCCCTCCGCAAGGAGCTCTCCGACGTCGACGACGCCGAGCTGCGTGCCCGTCGCACCGTCGAGGACATGGCGCTCGTGCTGCAGGGGTCGCTGCTCGTGCGCCACTCCCCCGGGTTCGTCGCCGACGCCTTCTGCGCCTCGCGGCTGGATCCCGACGGATCCGGCCACCGGGCGTTCGGCACCCTGCCGCCGGGGCTGGACCTGGCCGCGATCGTCGACCGCCACCTCCCGGCGGCCTGAGCCCACCCCGACCCCACCCCGACCCCGTTCTGGCTGTCACATTCCCGGCCCTGGCCGGGAATGTGACAGCCAGTTCGCTGGTGGGGGGGGGTCGTTCGGACGGGCGTCAGGCGCCGATCACGCCGCCGTCGTCGCGGGTGATGGCGAGCAGGGCCGAGCGGGGCCGGCCACCGGCGGCACCGTCGGGCCACGAGGAGTACTGCGTCGGGTTGGCCGGGTCGTTGTCGCCCGACGGCGCCTCGCCGGGGTGCTGGATGCCGACGAAGAGGACCTTCTCGTCGGGCGTGGCGACCACGCCGGTGATCTCGCAGCCCTTCGGACCGACCAGGAACCGGCGGGTCTCCCGGGTGGCGGGATCCGCCGCCAGCATCTGGTTGTTGCCGAACCCGGCGTACGCGTTCTTGTCGATCGTGGACGACGACACATCGGTCTGGATCCACAGCCGACCGCTCGGCGCCACGTAGAGGCCGTCGGGCGAGCCGTACTTGTCGCCCACGATCGTCGAGCCGTGGGCCGGCACCGCAGGATCTCCGGCCAGGGCGAAGATCTCCCAGCCGAACGTCGTGGCCGCCCAGTCGCCTCCGGTGGGCGTCCACCGCAGGATGTGGCCGTACACGTTGGACGGGCGGGGGTTGGCGGCGTCGACCGCGGGGTTGGAGCCGGTGCCCCGCCCGCTGTTGTTGGTCAGCGTCACGTAGCCCTCCGTGCGCTGCGGGTGCACGTCGATCCACTCGGGCCGGTCCATCTTGGTGGCGCCGACGGCGTCGGCGGCGGCCCGGGCGTTGAGCACGATGTCACCCTGGGTGGCGAACGCTGCCAGGGCCGGGTCACCCGCCGCGAGCGGCAGCCACGTGCCGGTCCCGTCGGAGTCGAACCGGGCCACCGACAGCACTCCGGCGTCGAGGGGCGAGCGGCCCGCCTCGACGGCGGTCTCCCACGGCTCGTCGGACACGAAGCGGTAGATGTACTCGTTGGCCTGGTCGTCACCCATGAGGACGACGGCCCGACCGTCGGCGGCCTCGACGACCTTGGCGCCCTCGTGCTTGAAGCGGCCGAGGGCGGTGCGCTTCACCGGCGTCGAGGTCGGGGCGAACGGGTCGATCTCCACCACCCAGCCGAACCGGTTGGCCTCGTTCGGCGTGGCGTCGACGTCGAAGCGGGGATCGGTCGTGTACCACTTGTACGACGACGACGAACCGATGCCGTAGCGCTTCTCGAGGGCGTTCGTCGCGGCGACCTTGCGGAAGTAGCCGTTGAAGTTCTCCTCGCAGGTGAGGTAGGTCCCCCACGGGGTGTGGCCCATGGCGCAGTTGTTGATCGTGCCGAGCACGGCCGTCCCGGTCGGGTCGGCGGCGGTCGTGAGGAGGGCGTGGCCGGCGGCGGGACCGCTGATGGACATCGGCGTCGTGGCGGTGATCCGTCGGGCGAAGGCGGACGGGCGCACCACCTTCCACTCACCGCCGAACCTGCGGACCTCGACGACGCCGACGCCGTGGGCGGCCTGCGACTTGGCCGTCTTCTCGGCGGTCCAGGAGGCCGCTCCGTCGGTGAACAGGAGGACGTCGTCGGTGTACTCGTGGTTCTGCACGATCAGGCCGCGGGTGGCGCTGATCGGGAAGAAGACCACGCCGTCGTTGTGCATGCCCCACTGGATCGCCTGGTCGGACGCGCTGTTGGAGGCGTCCTGGGCGAAGGCGGGACCGGAGGAGACGGGGTCACCCCACGCGATGAGGACCTTGGCGGTGTAGCCGGCGGGGACGACCACGGCGTCGTCCGCGGTGGGCGGCACCGATGCGAACCCGAGCAGGCCGGGGGTCGGGGTCGAGGTGGTGGTCGGGGCCGGACCGCCGGGATCCGGGGTGCAGGCCGCGAGCACGGACGCGACGCCACCGCCCACCAGGCCGAGGGCGGCGAGACCGGCGGAGCCACCGAGGACGGACCGCCGGCTGACGGCGGACTCGAGGACGTCGGAGAAGTGCGGGTTGTCGGACGGGTTGACGGAGATGCCGTCGTCGATGTCGGACATGGGGGGCCTTTCGGTCACGGTGCGGGGACGTGTCGCGGTCGAACGTAGGAAGGCCATGCGTCGCCCTCTCCAACACGCGCTGAACCGCCGATGAAGGTCCGACGAACATCACCCACTCGGGGCTCGCCAGGGAGCACCATGACGGGTGCCACACGTGGTCGCGCCCCGACCCGGGACCTAGGTCCCTATCGTCGGGAGCCTCGATCGCCGAAGATCCATCACAGGAACCGATCGACTGGGGCCGGGCACCGACCCGACCCGGTGAGGAGCACCGATGGACGTCGTGTCACTGTCCCGATGGCAGTTCGGGATCACGACCGTGTACCACTTCCTGATGGTGCCGCTGACCATCGGTCTGGCGCTCACCGTCGCCGTGTTCCAGACCGCGTGGTACCGCACCGGCAAGGACGAGTACCTCCGTCTGACCAAGTTCTTCGGGAAGCTGTTCCTGATCAACTTCGCGATGGGCGTCGTCACCGGCATCGTCCAGGAGTTCCAGTTCGGCATGAACTGGGCCAGCTACTCCCGCTTCGTCGGCGACGTCTTCGGCGCACCGCTCGCCATGGAGGCGCTCGTCGCCTTCTTCCTGGAGTCGACGTTCCTCGGCCTGTGGATCTTCGGCTGGGACCGGCTGTCACCCAAGCTCCACCTGGCCACCATCTGGGCCGCGGCCGTCGGCACCACGGCCTCGGCCTACTTCATCGTCGCCGCCAACTCCTGGATGCAGCACCCGGTCGGTGCGGTCTTCAACGCCGAGACCGGTCGGGCGGAGATGGTCGACATCTGGGCGGTCCTCACCAACTCGACGACGCTGGCCGCCTACCCGCACGTGATCGCCGGTGCCCTCATGACCTCGGCGGTGTTCGTCGGCGGCATCTCGGCCTGGCTGCTGATCAAGCGGCGCGAGACCCTCGGCGAGGGCGACGTGTCGGCCCTGCGCAAGGGCCTGCGCAGCTCGATCTGGGTGACCTTCGCCGCCGGTCTCGCCGTGGCGGTCAGCGGGCACTTCCAGGCCCGCCTCATGTTCGAGCAGCAGCCGATGAAGATGGCGGCCGCCGAGGCGCTGTGCTCCACGGAGACGGGTCCCGGCCTGTCGGTCTTCGCCGTCGGGAACCTGGACAACAACTGCGACGTCCGGACGTGGGTGGTCCCCCAGGGCCTGTCGCTGCTGGCCACGGACAAGCTCGACCAGAAGATCGAGGGGGTGAACGACCTCCAGCGCCAGTACGTCGAGCGGTACGGCGAGGGCAACTACATCCCCAACCTGATGATCACCTACTGGGGCTTCCGGTTGATGATCTTCTTCGGGGCGGTGGCCGCCTTCGGAGCCGTCTTCGCCCTGTTCGTCACCAGCAAGGGCCGGCACGTGCCGCAGTGGAGGTGGCTCCCCGCAGCCACCATCGGCGTGATCTTCACGCCGTTCCTCGCCAACAGCTTCGGTTGGATCTTCACCGAGATCGGCCGGCAACCGTGGGTCGTCGCACCCAACCCCGACGGCCTCCTGCAGATCCGGCTCCTGACCGCGGACGCGGTGAGCGCCAGCGTCAGCAGCGCCACGGTCTGGATCAGCCTGATCGGCTTCACGCTGGTCTACGGCGCCCTGGCCGTGGTCGAGGTCGGGCTGCTGGCCCGGTACGTGCGGAAGGGTCCGGCCGGGACGATGCCGCCCCCGCCCAGCGACGACGACGGCACCGGCGGCACGGGCAGCGACGACGACCGTGAGGGCGAGCCGCTCGCCTTCGCCTACTGAGACACCGGACGAGAAGGAAGCGAGAGACACATGGAGCTCACCGACCTCTGGTTCGTGCTCATCGCCGTGCTCTGGATCGGCTACTTCTTCCTGGAGGGGTTCGACTTCGGCGTCGGCATGCTGCTGCACCCGCTGTCCCGGGGTGACGACGCAGCCCACCGGGAGACCGACCGCCGGGTGATGATCAACACGATCGGACCCGTGTGGGACGGCAACGAGGTGTGGCTGCTCACCGCCGGCGGCGCCACGTTCGCCGCCTTCCCCAACTGGTACGCCACGCTCTTCTCCGGGTTCTACCTGGCCCTGTTCCTCATCCTGATCGCCCTGATCCTCCGCGGCGTGGCGTTCGAGTACCGGGGCAAGGTCGACGACCCCCGTTGGCGAGCCCGCTGGGACCTGGCCATCGCTGTCGGGTCCTGGGTGCCGGCCGTGCTCTGGGGTGTCGCCTTCGCCAACATCGTCGCCGGCGTTCCGATCGACGAGGCCGGCGACTTCACCGGCTCGCTGCTCACGCTCCTCAACCCGTTCGGGCTGCTCGGCGGCGTGGTCACCGCCGCGCTGTTCGCCTTCCACGGCGCCAACTTCCTGGCTCTCAAGACCCAGGGCGAGGTCCGGGACCGGGCCCGCACGGCATGCGCCGTCCTCGGCCCCGTGGCCGTCGTCGCCGGCGGCACGTTCCTCATCTGGAACCAGCTCGCCCGCGGCGAGGCCTGGACCTGGGTCCCGGTGCTGATCGCTGCGGTCGCCCTGGTGGTGTCGGTCGTGGCGGACCGCGCCGGGCGCGACGGTTGGGCGTTCGGAGCGACGGGGCTGGCGATCGCCATGGCGGTCGTGGCGCTGTTCGGATCGCTGTACCCCGACGTCATGCCGTCGACGACAGACCCGGCGTTCAGCCTGACCGTGGAGAACGCCAGCTCGACCGACTACACGCTCAAGATCATGACGGTCGTCGCTCTCGTGATGACGCCGATCGTCCTCTGCTACCAGGCGTGGAGCTACTGGGTCTTCCGCAAGCGGATCGGCCGCCGCGACATCCCGGCACCGACGGATCCGGCCGCGGGCGATCGCGACCGGGCCGCCACCTCCGCCGCATGACGGGCCCCGCCGCCGGCGCAGGACCCGCGGGTCCGAGCTTCTAGCATCGCCGGGTGCCCGAACCGGTCCGACCCGTCGTCGACGGCGGCGATCCGCTGGACGCGGATCCACGCCGCCCCCGGCGTGGACCGATCGACCCGGCGCTCCTGGGCCTGGCCCCGGCCCTGCGCCGCCACCTGCTGGTCTGCGCAGGGCTCGCGATCGCCACCACCTTCGTCGTCCTGGCCCAGGCCGAGGCGATCGGCCGTCAGCTGCCGCTCCTCATCGACGGCGACCTCTCCGCCGCCGGCCCGCTCGTCGTCGTGCTCGCGACCATCGCCGCCGCCCGCTTCGGGCTGCGATGGATCACCGAGTGGTCCGCGTCGTCCGCCGCCGCCGACACCCGCCGTGCCGTCACCGACCGGGTCCTGACCCATGCGCTCGCCGTGGACGAGCCCGGCGCCGCGGAGGTCACCCCGGCCCGGGTGACGACGCTGGTGACCGACGGCGTGGACGCGCTGGACCCGTGGATCCGCACCTACGTGCCCGCGCTGTGCCTGGCCGGCGTGCTGCCGCTGGCGGCGGGGGCCCGGATCCTCCTCGCCGACGTCGCCTCCGCGGTGATCCTCATGATCGCCATCCCGCTCATCCCGGTCTTCATGGTCCTCATCGGCAAGCTCGCCGAGGATCGCACGAACCGCCAGTGGGCCACGCTGCAGCGCCTCGCCGGGCACTTCCACGACGTGCTCGTCGGCCTGCCGACCCTGCGCCTGTTCGGCCGGGCGCAGGCACAGGTGGACCGGGTCCGCGACGTCGCCGAGCAGTACCGCCTCGCCGTCATGCGCACCCTCCGGGTGGCCTTCCTGTCGGCTGCGGCGATGGAGCTGCTCGCCATGCTCTCGGTGGCGCTCGTCGCCGTGACCATCGGGTACCGCCTCACGATCGGTGCCGTGACGCTGCAGACGGCCTTGATCGTGCTGCTGCTGGCGCCGGAGTGCTCGTTGCCGATCCGGCGGGTCGGTGCCGCGTTCCACGCCGCGCAGGCGGGGACCGACGCTGCCGTCGAGCTCCGGGAGGTGGTCGCCACCTCGACGACCCCCGACGGGCCGGTCGACCGCCTGCCCGACACGAGCGCCGACGTCGTCCTCGGGATCGCCGGGGCCACGGTGGTCGACCCCGTCCGGGGGCGTCGCGTGGGCCCCCTCTCGGCCGAGGTGCGCAGCGGCGAGGTCGTCGCGCTGGTCGGGGCGAGCGGCGCGGGCAAGACCACGCTGATGGACGCCGTCCGCGGCCGCGTGCCGCTCCACCGTGGCTCGGTCGAGCTGTGCGGGATCGCCGTCGCCGACCTGTCCCGCCGGGCCCGGTCGGCCGCGATCGCATGGGTGCCCCAGCTGCCCGACCCGGTGGGCGGCGACGTCCGGACCGCCGTGGCGGGCGACAGCTCGGACAGCGACCCGGCGGACGTCGACGACATCCTCCGGTCACTGGACCTCCTGCGGCTCGCGGACCGACCGCCGTCGGACCTGTCGGGCGGGGAGCGCCAGCGGGTGGCCGTGGCGAGAGCCGTCCGCGCGGCCGGAGCGGAGGGCTCCGACGTCCGCCTCCTCCTCGCGGACGAACCCACGTCCCACCTCGACGCCGAGCGGGCGGGTGCGGTGCTCGACGCGCTGCGATCGATGGCGGAGCGGGGCGTGGCGGTCGTGGTGGCGACCCACGACGTCCGCCTGGTCCGTGCCGCCGACCGGGTGGTGGAGCTCGACGGCGCCTCACCCGGAGCCGCGACCGACGGGTCCGTGGACGGCTCGGCGGACGGCGGCCCGCCCACGACGGCCCGGCCGCGTCCCGACGCCGTGTCGACGTCCGCACCGCCGACGCCTCCACCGGCACCCGTGACCTCTCCGGACGCCGACCCCGTCCCGGTTTCTCGACCGGACCGACGGGAGGTCGGCGGCAGCGACCTGCGCTGGTTCCACCAGATGGCCAGATCGGTGCGACCCCGGCTCTACCTGTCGCGGGCACTCGGGATCGCGGCCGAGGCCTGCACGGTGGGACTCGCCGGCACCGCCGCATGGCTCATCGTGAGGGCATCGGAGGGGCCGTCGTTCGCGGACCTTGCCGTGGCGGCCGTCGCAGTGCGGGCGTTCGGCCTCGGCAAGGGCGTGCTGCGCTACGCCGAGCGCCTGGTGTCGCACGACGCGGTCTTCCGACTGCTGGCCGACGTCCGTGGCGCAGTGGTCGCCCGGCTCGGACAGGTCGCCCCCGCCGGGGTCCCCGGCATGGAGCGCGGCGACGTGATGGCC
>JAEYSR010000138.1 GCA_023434535.1 Actinomycetes bacterium | reverse complement strand
CCTGCCCGAGTGGAACGAGCTCGCCGGGGCCCTCGGGCTCCGCTCCTGAGCAGCGGCCCCTGGTGGGGGCCCCATCGGTCCCCGAGGTTCAGTTCCAGGGTTCGCGGGGGACCCGCGGCGTCTCCTGCGTCGGTGGGTCGCTGAGGTCCACGTCGACGTCCAGGTCGGCGCCGCCGATGCGTCGACGCGGCCGGGGCGACTCCTCCCGACCGAACCGGCGCTTCCACGCGTGGGAGATCCAGAGGGCGGAGGCCACCATGCCGATCACGCTGAAGACCGCCATGAGCAGGCGGAGGACAGCTCCCGCCCCGGCGGCCTCGGGCGCGGCGGTGACGTCGACCCGGAGGGTGATCTCGCCGTCGTCGGACTCGGACGGCGTGCCGCCGGAGGCGCCGGCGGTGGTCGTGGTCCGCTCGACGTCCTTGCGGTCCACGTCGATCGACGTCGAGTCGACGTCCGCGTCCATCGACTGGATCCCACCGATCGCGGCGTCCAGGTTGCGGCCCGGCAGGGAGAACGTGAGGGAGATCTCCCCCTCCTTCTCGGCGGTGTCCTCGCCGACGCGCACGCCGCCCCACGACGGCGCCTGCTGGAGCAGCTCCTGGCGGAGCTGCAGGGCCTGGTTGCGGTCCTCCGCATCGATCCGGATGGTCGCGTCGGCCTGGTTCCCGAGGTCGGAGCACCCGGCTGCTGCGAGGAGCAGTCCGACGATCACGGCGACCGCCGCGGCGGACCTCGGTGCCCGACGCCGTCCGGAACGGGAGCGCCGCAAGCGCGGCGCGTCGGGACGAGGCGGTCGCGAGGGCGACTCGGCGGGTTCGGTGCGGGTCCGGGCCACGATCGCCCAAGCGTAGGAAGGCCCGGGCGTGCGGCCGCGGACCCGGCCGGTCAGTCGGCGCGCGCCGCGTCCAGGAACGCGGGGCGCTCGCCGCCGCCGTGGACCCAGACCGAGGACCCGCTCACGTACGACGCCAGGGGCGAGCTCAGCCAGCGGCACGCCTGGGCGAGGTCCTCGGGGAGCCCCAGCCGTCCGGCCGGGACGGTGGCGGCCACCCGGGCCTGGGCCGCCGCGTCGCCGTAGTGCAGCTCGGCCTGCTCGGTCGCGATCAGGCCGGCCACGATGCCGACGACGCGCACCTTCGGGGCCCACTCCACCGCGAGGGACGCCGTCAGGTTGATGAGACCCGCCTTGGCCGCTCCGTAGGCAGCGGTGCCCGGCGACGGCCGGGTGCCCGACACCGACGCGATGTTGACGATCACGCCCCCGTCGCCCGCCTGCATGTGGTGGTTGGCCCTCTGGGCCACGTGCAGCGGTGCGAGGAGGTTGAGGCGGACGATCGACTCGCTGAACCGGGGCGACGCCGTGGCCGCGTCGGCCTCGGGCGCTCCTCCGGCGTTGTTGATCGCCACGTCGATCCGTCCGTGGCGCTCGACCGCGGCGTCGACGACGGCCGCGGCCTGGTCGGGGTCCCGGACGTCGGCCGCGACGAACGACGCGGTCCGACCGCCGGCCGACGGCAGGTCCTCGGGCTCGGTCCGACCGCACGTGACGACCTCGGCTCCCCACCCGAGGAAGCGCTCCACCAGCACCCGGCCGATCCCCTTGGTGCCGCCGGTGATCAGGACGACCTTGCCGGCATGGTCGAGGGCATCGCTGTCGAGTGAGTCATCCGCGCTGCGGTGGTCGGGGGAGCTGCTGTCGGGGGCGGTCGCGGGTTCGTCGTGCACGGCGTCGACGGTACCCGCGCCCGGGTCGCGGTCCCCGGTGACGGTCCGCGCCGGCGGCCCTACCGTTCGTCGCCGTGATGGCGCTCGGCAGCGGTCAGGACCGTCGGCTCGGAGCCGACCCGACAGCTCTCGACGAGCTCGCCCGCGAGCTGGCCGCCGCCTCCGACTGGCTGCGTCGGTCGCGCTGGGACCGTCCGGTCGCCGGGTTGCACGGGCTGGACCGGTGGCACGGGCCGGATGCCGACGCGGTCATGGCCCGGCTGTCGGAGGCGTCCGCCGCCCGTCGTGCTGCGGGGGAGACGCTGGAGCGCTGCTCGGCCGCGCTGCGGCGAACGGCGACCGAGCAGCGGAGGGCGTCCGCAGCCCCGCCGGCACGGACCGAGGTCGTGGACCGGCCCGACGACGGCGGTCGCCTGGTCCAGCGGGTCGGCGACGCGTCGGCCGGGACGGTCGTGGTCCTCGTCCCGGGGGTGGGGACCGATCGGGCCGACGGGGACCGGCTCATGGACGACGCGGTGCGCGTGTGGACCCACCTCTCCGCCGCGGTGGACGACTCCCGTTCCGTCGCGGTGGTGTCGTGGTTGGGCTACGACCCGCCGGACCGGTTGCCCGGTGCGCTCGACGTCGCCTCGGCCGACGAGGGTGCGGCGGCGCTGGCGGCAGAGGTGCTCGCGCTCCGCCGGGCCGGAGCCCGGCGGGTGGTGCTCGTCGGGCACAGCTTCGGCGGCGTGGTGGTCGGTCGGTCGCTGATCGCCGGCGCGGACGTGGACGTGGTCGTGCAGCTCGGATCGCCGGGGATCGGCGCGCCCGGCGTCGATTCCGTGGCGGCGTCGCGGGGCGTGGAGCTGCGAGCGGCCCGGGCCGTCGGGGACCCGATCGGGGCGGTGGCCGGCCGCCTGGAGGGGTTGTACGGACCCGACGGCATCGGCCTCGTCCCGGCTCTGGAGACGACGGGCACCGGACACGGCTCGTACCTCCACGACGACGTCGTGCTGTCGGCCGTCGCGGAGGTGGCCGTCGGTCGGGGTCGCTCCGACTCCGGTTGACTCGGTACGGTCGGACGCCGTGACCATCACAGTGACCAGCTCGGACGGCATCGCAGAGGTCGTCATGGACAACCCTCCGGTGAACGCCCTGACCGTGGCCGGCTGGTACGAGCTGGCCGAGCTCGTGACCGCCGCGGGCCGTGATCCCGAGATCGGCGCCGTGGTCCTGCGGGCCGAGGGCAAGGGCTTCAACGCCGGCGTGGACATCAAGGAGATGCAGAACACCGAGGGCTTCGACGCCCTCATCGGTGCGAACCGCGGCTGCTACGCCGCGTTCAAGGCCGTGTACGAGTGCGAGGTCCCGGTCATCGCCGCCGTGCACGACTTCTGCCTCGGCGGCGGCATCGGCCTGGTCGGCAACGCGGACGTCATCGTCGCCGCCGAGGGCACCCGGTTCGGGCTGCCCGAGGTCAACCAGGGTGCGCTGGGCGCGGCCACCCACCTGGCCCGCCTGGTGCCCCAGCACCGGATGCGGGAGATGGTGTACACCGCGGAGCCGATCGACGTGTCGCTGCTGGAGGCCTGGGGTTCGGTCAGCCGGGTCGTGCCCCGGGACGAGCTGCGCGACGCCGCGTTCGAGATCGCCGCGAAGATCTGCACCAAGAGCCGGTCGGTGATCCGTCGGGCCAAGGAGTCGCTGAACGGCATCGATCCGGTCGACGTCAACCGGAGCTACCGCTTCGAGCAGGGCTTCACGTTCGAGCTCAACCTGACCGGCGTCAGCGACGAGGCCCGGGACGCGTTCGTCGAGAAGCGCGACGCCGACTACTCGTCGTAGCCCCGGTCGTAGCCCCGGCCCCCGAGCGGTCCTCGGCGGCGACGCCGGGTCAGGGGACGGTCGTGCTGGCGGAGCCGCAGCTGGTGGCGACCGCGGACTGGTAGTTGGTGAAGGCCCGCGTCACCTCGGGATCCGAGATCGCGGCGGGGACCTTCATCAGCCATGCGGGGGACCACTTCTCCGCCTCGCCCTCGGCGAGGAGGTTCGTGGCGGCCTGGCGCAGGACGGCGGCATCCGCGGCGGCCGACGCCGGTGCGCTGTCGGCCGCGCTGTTGAACAGGCCGGCGACCACGCGCGCCCCGCGCTCCGCCTGCGTGGCGTTGATCGGCGTGGGCAGGTTCGACGCCGGCCCGAACGCCTGCACCACGGCGCAGGGGTCGGTCCCGGCGTTGCGGATCATGGCCTCGGCCGTGGCGGCCTGGTTCTCGAAGTCGGCGTCCGACACCGTGGACGGCGGGGCCATGGAGGTGGACGTCACCGTCGTGGAGCTGCCGCGCGGCGAGTCGTCGTCCGAGGAGCAGGCTGCGGCGCCGACGGCGAACACGAGCGTCGCCGCGACGGCGGCACCGCCCAGGCGACGCCGGGTGCGACCGTCGGTCACGGGGCCGCGGTGGTCGAGGTGGAACCGCACTGCTCGGTGAACTTGGTGAGGATCGCGGTCGTCGACTCGGTGAAGCTCGGATCGTTCTTCACGGCCTCGGGCTCGGCCATGAACTCCTCGGACCAGTTCGTCTCCTCGCCCTCCTTCTCGATGGCCTCGACCGAGGTGCGGACCTTGTCGGCGTCCGACTTCAGCTCGTCGGGCGCGGCGTCGGCGAGTGCGGTGTAGAAGGCCAGGGCGAGCTCGGTGGTCTGCTTGCGCTGATCGGTGTTGGCGGGGTTGCCCATCGTGGAGCCGAGCGACTGGAACGTGTCCATGAGCTTGCACGGATCGCCGTCGGCCTCGTCGAGAGACTTCTTGGCCGACTCGACGGCGGCGCTGAAGTCGTCGTCGCTCATGGCCTCGGTGGTCTCGGTGGTGTCGGAGTCCGAGTCGGACTTCTTGGCGGTGGTCGTCGTCTCCTTCTTGTCCTTGTCGCCGTCGGACGAGTCGTCGGAGCTGCACGCGCCGGCGACGAGGGCGACGAGCGCCAACAGGGCGACGAACGGCAGCAGGAACGAGCGACGGACGGACATGAGGACCCCTCGTGGGTGTGGCGACGGAACGTATGGCTGAAGCGACGCTATCGGGATCGGCGCCGCGCCGCGGCCGTTCCAGGGTTCGTTCTCAGGTGGTCCCTCCGGTACGGTCGAGGACCTGACGCAGCGTCAGATCCGAGTCGACGGCGAAGGAGTGCCAGGGTGCCAGGGCCTGACAAGACGTGCACCGAGGACGAGGTCGTGGCGGAGCTGAGCTCCGGCATGACGATCGGCATCGGGGGGTGGGGCAGCCGCCGCAAGCCCATGTCGCTGATCCGGGCGATCCTCCGGTCGGACCTGACCGACCTGACCGTCGTCGCCTACGGCGGCCCCGACGTCGGCCTGCTCTGCCGGAGCGGCAAGGCGGCCAAGGTGATCAGCGGCTTCGTGTCGCTCGACTCCATCCCGCTCGAGCCCCACTACCGGGCGGCCCGCCAGTCGGGTTCGATCCAGGCCGAGGAGCTCGACGAGGGCATGTTCCTCTCCGGCATCCAGGCTGCGGCCTGGCGCCTCCCGTTCCTGCCGACCCGGGCCGGGCTCGGCTCCGACGTCCCGCGCGTGATGCCCCACATCCGCACCGTGCTCTCGCCGTACCCCGATCCCGACACGGGCGAGCACGAGGAGCTGATCGCCGCTCCGGCGCTGCGCCTCGACGCCGCGCTGGTGCACCAGCACCGGGCCGACGTGTCGGGCAACGCGGTCTGGCTCGGCGAGGATCCGTTCTTCGACGACCTCATGGTCCGTGCGGCCGACAGGGCCTTCGTGTCCTGCGAGGCGATCGTGCCGACCGACGAGCTCGGCGACGGGACCGACGTCACCCACCGCAGCATCTCCCGCATGGACGTGACCGGTGTGGTGTCGGCCCCCGGCGGTGCGCACTTCACCGAGTGCCTCCCCGACTACGGCCGCGACGAGGCGTTCCAGCGTCGCTATGCGGCCACGGCCCGCTCCGACGAGTCGTGGGAGGAGTTCGACCGGCAGTTCCTGCAGGTCGACGACGAGACGTACCGGGCGCACGTCGACGAGCTCGCAGCCGCCGCGGCCGAGGGAGGTTCCAAGTGAGCGATCCGAGGAGAGCCGACGTCTGCGCCGTCGCCATCGCCGAGGCGTTCCGCGGCGACGGCGAGCGCCTGTGCAACCCCATCGGCAACCTGCCCCTCATCGGCGGGCGGCTGGCGGCGGCCACGTTCGAGCCGCACCTGGCGCTGACCGACGGGTACTACACGCTCATCGACAACGTGCCGCCGGTCGGGCTGTCCGAGTCGGAGCGCCAGGCGCAGCGGGTCATCGGGCGCTGGAACCCGTACCGGGAGATGTTCGGGCTGCTGTGGCACGGTCGGCGCCACGTGATGATGGGCGCGACCCAGGTCGACCGGTACGGCAACCAGAACATCGCTGCGATCGGCGACTGGCACCAGCCCCGGTCGCAGCTCCTCGGCTTCCGCGGGGCTCCGGGCAACACCATCAACCACACCACGAGCTACTGGGTGCCGAACCACTCGCCGAAGGTGTTCGTGGAGGCCGTCGACGTCGTGTGCGGCATCGGCTACGACCGGGCCGCCGAGCTCGGTCCGACGTCGTCTCGGTTCCACGAGATCCGTCGGGTGGTGTCCAACCTGGCCGTGTTCGACTTCGCCGTGCCGACCGACGCCGGTGCGTCCGACGGCGCCGTCGCCACCATGCGGCTGTCGTCGGTCCACCCCGGGGTCACCGTCGACGAGGTCGTGGCCGCCACGGGCTTCGAGCTGCAGGTGCCCGACGACGTCCCGACCTCCCGCGGGCCCGAGGGCATCGAGGTCGAGGAGCTGGAGCGGATCGATCCCGACGGGCTGCGCTTCACCGAGGTCCCCGACGAGTGAGCGCCTCGGGTGAGTCGGACGCGGCACCGTCGCCGCGGCATCCCGCGCTGTCCACGCGGGCCTGCGACCTGTTCGGCGTCGCCTACCCGCTGGTGCAGACCGGCATGGGCTGGGTCTCCGGTGCCCGGCTGACGGCGGCGACCTCGGCCGCCGGCGGCCTCGGGATCCTGGCCTCCGCCACCATGACCCTGGACGAGCTCCGCTCGGCGATCGACAAGGTCGCGTCCCGCACCGACGCGCCGTTCGGCGTGAACCTCCTCCCGAACCAGCCCGACGCCGCGGCGCGCATCCGGCTGATCGTCGACAAGGGCGTGAAGGTGGCGAGCTTCGCCGCCGCGCCGCGCCCCGAGCAGGTCCAGCAGCTCCGCGACGCCGGCGTGATCACGATCGTCACCGTCGGTGCCAAGCGCCATGCGCAGAAGGTCGCCGAGCTCGGCGTCAGCGCGGTGATCGCCCAGGGCGGAGAGGGGGGCGGCCACACCGGGTCGGTCCCGACGTCGCTGCTCGTCCCCCAGGTCGTCGACGGCGTCGAGGGGACCGACGTGGTCGTCCTGGCCGCCGGCGGGTTCTCCGACGGTCGAGGACTCGCCGCCGCACTGGCCTGGGGCGCCGACGGCGTGGCGATGGGCACGCGCTTCCTGCTGACCCAGGAGAGCCACGTCCCCGACCACGTGAAGGCGGTCTACCTGCAGACCCCGCTCACCGGCACCGTCGTGACCACGGCCATCGACGGGGCGCCGCAACGCGTGATCCGCACCGCGATGATCGATGCCCTCGAGAAGTCGCCCGGCCTGCTCCGGTTCCCCCGGGCCGCCGGGAACGCCGTCCGGTTCGCGCAGCAGGCGGGCGTGTCGCTGACCGATCTGGCCCGGACGGGGCTCCAGATGCGCAAGGACCAGGAGCTCTCCTGGGCCCAGATGGCCCTGGCGGCCAACGCCCCGATGATGACCAAGGCCTCCGTGGTCGACGGCGACGTCGAGGTCGGGATCCTCCCGACGGGTCAGGTCGTCGGGGTCATCGACGAGCTCCCGACGGTCGCCGAGCTGCTGGAGCGGATCATGGACGAGGGCGATGTGGCCCTCAGCCGGCTGTGTGCGCCCCGGCCGACTCCGTCTCCCGCCGACCCGGTCGACTGACAGCGGCGTCGCCGCGGCCCAGGACGCGCAGGGCGCGCTCGGTGGATGCGGGACCCTGCAGCCAGCGCTCCTCGAGGGCGTCGAACGGGATGGCCTTGTCGAAGAGCCAGCCCTGGCCGTAGGTGCAGCCGAGGTCCTGGAGCAGCAGTGCCTGGTCGAGCGTCTCGACGCCCTCGCCGACGGTCTCGAGGTCCAGTCGCGTGGCCAGGTCGACGACGGACCGGACGATGAAGCGGTCGTCGGGCTGGTCGATGCCGGTGATGAAGCTGCGATCGACCTTGAGGACGGACGCCGGGTAGTCGCCGAGCTGTCGCAGCGACGAGTTGCCCGTCCCGAAGTCGTCGATGGCGATCTCGACCCCTCGCGACCGGAGCTCCCGGAGGGTCCTCCGGATGGAGTCGTCGATGATCACGTCCTCGGTGATCTCGAGCACCAGGTGCGCAGGGTCGAGGCCGCTGGCCGAGAGGGCGTCGTCGACGTCCGCGACGACGTCGCCGACCAGCTCGCTCGCGGAGAGGTTGAACGCCACCTGGACCGGGTCGCCGACCCGCCGTGCGTTGACCCGGGCGAACCGCGTGGCGGCGTCGACCAGCGACCGTCGACCGATCTCGGGCATCAGACCCAGGGCCTCGGCCTCGGCGAGGAAGCGGTCGGGCAGCAGCAGCCCCTCCTCGGGGTGGCGCCAGCGCAGGAGGGCCTCGACCTTGAGCACCCGACCGGTGGCGAGCTCGACGATCGGTTGGTAGTGCAGCTCGAACTCGTCGCAGTCGATGGCGCGACGTAGCTGCGGCGTGAACCTGACGCGCTCGCTCGCTGCGTCGTCCATCGACGGCCGGAACACCACCGCTCGCCCCCGACCTCCGGCCTTTGCGTGGTACAGCGCGGTGTCGGACCGGCGGAGGAGCTCGTCGGGCGTCGTGCCCGGCTCGACCAGCGCCACCCCGATGGAGGTGGACGGCTGGAGCGTGACGCCGCCGGTGACGAAGGAGCGGTGCATCTCCTCCGTGAGCGCGACCGCCTCGTCGGTGATGGCCTGGAGCGAGCGCCGTCGGCGGAGGAGCACGACGAACTCGTCTCCGCCGAAGCGCACGACGTCGTCACCGAAGCGGGAGTGGAGCCGTCCGGCGACGGTGCGGAGCAGCTCGTCGCCCTTGGCGTGGCCGAGGGAGTCGTTGACCGGCTTCAGCAGATCGACGTCGAGGAACAGGACGGCCGACGGGGCGTGGGGGCGGTTCGTGTCGATGAGCGCCTGCATCCGCTGGTGGAGGTGCTCGCGGTTCGCGAGCTCGGTGAGGGTGTCGTGGCTGGCCTGGTGCTCGAGGTCCTTGATCCGCTCGACGAGGTCGGCGGACAGCCGGCGGTTCTCCGACAGCGTGAGGGACTGCCGTGCGAGCAGCAGCACCATCACCAGCACCAGCGCGACGATCGTCCACGACGCCTCGTCCGTCTGGGTGAGGTCGAGGAGGGCCACGACGCCGGCGATCGCTCCCAGCGCCGCGGGGAGCAGACCGCGTCGTCGCCGGGCCTCCCGGGGACGATCCGGTTCTGCGCCGGGAAGGGCGATCCACGCCGCACCGGCGACGAGCACGAACGCGGCGATCCATCCCGTGTCGACCAGCGTCGGGACGGCGTCGGACAGGTCCCACGTCTTGGTCACGAGCAGGAAGGCGATGTCGCCGATGGTGAACAGCGCCACGCCCGCGATCAGGAGCACGACAGCTCGCCGGTCGGTCCGGTTGCGGGTGGTCGAGCGCAGCAGGAGCGTGAGGGCCACCGAGTCGGCGACGGGGTAGAGCAGCGTGATCATCGTGGAGGTGTCGCCGGTGTCGATGTTGGTGATGTGGAATGCGGCGACCCAGAGGAGCAGCAGCGTCGACAGGCCCACGGTGGCGCTGTCCACCGCGTCGAGCAGGCGGGTGGTCGACCCGTCGCGCCCCTTCTGGTCCTCGTCGGGCCGGACGATGGCGGCGGCCGACCAGGCGAGCGGCACCACGACGTAGAGGACGTCGGCGGGCCCGGGCGAGACCAGCTCTCCGCCGTTCAGCAGGGCGACGGCCCACAGCACCGACCCTGCGCTCCAGGCGCCGCATCCCACCGCCAGCAGTCCCCACATCCAGCGGTCAGCGCCCCGACGGCGCACAGCGACCGTGCCGAGGAGTGCGGCAGCCGCAGCGGCGGCGACGATGTCGGACCCCGACCGCAGGGCGGTGGTCAGTCCCTCGGACATCTCGACGCCGGCGAGGTCCAGCAGCGGGACCAGCCCGAGCGACACCGCTGCGACGGCGATCGCCGTCAGCACGACGGGGCGGCGTCGGCGGACGCCGACGGCGCCCGGGTCGAGCGGTGCCGCCGGCGGAGGGAGGTACGTCGCGGTCATCCGCCGACGCCCGTGGTCGAGGGAGCCCGCTCCGACGTCGGCTCCGACGTCGGCTCCGATGTCCGCTCCGACGTCCGCTCAGGGGCACGCCAGCCGAGGCGGTCGTGTCGCTCGCCGTCCTCGCCGACCCGACCGATCAGGTCGGCCCACGGCTCCGGGCGCCCGAACAGCCATCCCTGCCCACGGTCGATCCCCAGGTCCAGCAGCTGCTCGACCTGGTCCGGCTGGGTGATGCCGTCGGCGGTGACCTCGACCCCCAGCGCCGAGCAGATGTCGACCACCGAGTCCAGGATCAGCCGGTCGGAGCGGCGGTGGCCGAGTCCCGACACGAACGACCGGTCCGTGCGGATCGACGGGACGGGGAGGCGGCTGAGCTGGCGCAGCGACGACGTCGCCGTTCCGAAGTCCCGGACGCAGATGGACCGCCGGGCGTCGATGAGCCGGCTGACGGACTGCTGGGCCGCCGGGTGCATCAGCGCCGACTCCGGGACCTGCAGCCGCAGAGCCTCGAGCGGCAGCCCGCCGAAGAGCTCGTCGATGTCGTCGGCGAGCCCGCCGTGCACCAGCTCCGGCAGCGTGAGGCTGACCGAGAGCGGGAACTCCGGAGGCGTCGCCGACAGCCACGGCGCCGCGGCGAGGCGGAGGTTGCACCGGCTGATCGCCGGAACGAGACCGGTGTCCGCCGCGATCTCGAAGTACTCGTGAGGGAGCAGGAAGTGGTTCTTCGGGTCGAGCAGGTCGTGGTCGGGCGTCTCCCAGCGGATGACCGCCTCGGCTCCGACGATGCGACCCGTGCGCAGGTGGACCGTCGGTCGGTACCGCACCTCGAACTCGTCGCGGTCCACCGCCCTGCGGAGGCCGACCTGGACGACGTGACGTCGTGCCGCGCGCTCCTGCAACCAGCTGTCGTAGGTGGCGGCGCGCGACCGGCCGAGCTCCTTCGCCCGGTTCAGTGCGAGATCCGCCTTCCGCAGGACCTCGTCGGCCGAGGCCGGGTGGGCGCCCGGAGGTGAGTCGGCCACCCCGACGCTGAGGTGGGCGGAGACGGCGACGCCGTCGACGTCGATCGGCTCGACCGCGCTCGCGACCATCCTCTGCGCCAGGTCGTCCGCCTCGCCGGGCGTCAGCCCGCTGCGGAGGGCGACGAACTCGTCGCCACCCACGCGGAAGGTGGAGGACCCGACGACACCGAGGAGCCGTCGAGCGGTCGCAGCGAGGAGACGGTCGCCGGTCTCGTGACCGAGCGCGTCGTTGACCGCCTTGAAGTCGTCGACATCCACGTAGAACGCCCAGAGGTGCGCATCGTCGGCGGCCAGACGCCGGTCGATCTCCTCCATGAGGGCCATGCGGTTGCCCAAGCCGGTGAGGTTGTCGGTCCGGGCCCGCTCGTGCAGCTCGTGGGCGAGGCCTCCGAGCCGGGTCTGGAGGGCGGTCTGCTCCTGCTGGAGCAGTGCCAGCCGGAAGGTCGAGAGCAGCACCGCCACCACGCCGAGTCCGAGCATCACCGGATCCAGCGAGTCGATGAACGACCGGTGGGTGGCGACGGCGCCGAGGGTCAGGAGCACGGCGCAGACCCCGACCCGCTCCGCCCGGCGCGCCCGCTGCTCGTCGTCAGGTTCGGACGTGCGCTCCGCGCCGGGACCGCCGCCGACCGTGGGGGTCGCTTCGGTCCGTCGCAGGCGCATCGACCGGCGGCCGGCGATGACGAGCACCATCGGGGCGCAGAGCCACCAGACGAACGAACCCCGCTCGGCGACGTCACCCGTCGAGGCGAAGAGGCCGACGACCGAGGTGTAGACCGCGGACGCGATCAGCAGGACGGCCACCACCAGGGCCAGGTCGCCGGGACCGCTCGCCTGGACGACCCGCACCAGGTACACGACGCCGACGACCATCAGCAGCGCGACCAGCACGGCCGACGGCTCGCGCTGGGCGATGTCGAGGAGCCCGCCCTCCGGGCCCGCGGTGCCGCGCAGCGGGGCCAACCAGAGGAGTGCGAGGGCGGTGGTGACGGCCAGGGCGGCGTCGATGACGACGATCGCGCTCCACCGCACGTTCGACGGCATCGCCACGACCCCGCCGATGATGAGAGCCACGCCGAACAGCTGCAGGACGGTCGGCCCGTAGGACCCGATGATGCCGACCGTGACGGCTGATCCGAGGGCCAGGACGGTGGACCCGAGGGCCAGGATCGCTGACCCGGCGGCGATCCCCGCGAGGCCGATCCGTCGTCGGCCGGTGCTGCGGTGTGCACCGACCGCGAGCATGCACGTCGCCGCCACCAGGATGGCCGAGCCGGCGATCTGGATGACGGCGTCGGGGCGTCCGAGTCCGAGGTCCCGGAGGACCGGCGTGAGGTCGGGCCAGGCTGCTGCGATGACACCGGCGAGCGCGAAGGCCGCAGCGATCACCAGGAGCCCGGGATCCCGCGGGACGTGCAACCGCTCCCAGAGCGCGGCGGTCGACCGCTGCGGCGGAGCGACGTCGGGGCTCGGGCGCGCGTCGGCGGATGGTGGGCTGCGATCCTCCATGGTCCCTGTGTCCATCGGCACGTCGCCGTCGAGACGTGAACTCTGCGGGCGTCGCCGGGCCCATCGGCCCACCGGCCGGATCTGACGGGTCGTCAGGAGCCGGGGCAGACTGGCGGGATGGACCTCACGTGGAGCGACTCCGAGGAGGCCTTCCGGCAGGAGTGCCGGACGTGGCTGACCGAGCACGTGCCGCCGCAGCCCCTCCCGTCCGGCGACACCGACGAGGGCTTCGCCGCCCACGTCGAGTGGGAGAAGGCCCTGCACGCCGACCGTTGGTCGGTCGTGTCGTGGCCCGCGGCCTACGGCGGCCGCGACGCGTCGCTGTGGGAGTGGCTGATCTTCGAGGAGGAGTACTACCGGGCCGCAGCGCCGCAGCGCGTGACGCAGAACGGGATCTTCCTGCTCGCCCCGACGATCTTCGAGTTCGGCACCCCCGCCCAGCAGGACCACTACCTGCCCCGGATGTCCGCCGCAGAAGACCTGTGGTGCCAGGGCTGGTCCGAGCCCAACGCCGGTTCCGACCTGGCCGGCATCTCCTCCCGTGCCGTCCGTGACGACGACGCCGGCGGGTGGCGCCTGAGCGGCCAGAAGACGTGGACGACCCGCGGTGCCTTCTGCACCCACCTGTTCGGCCTGTTCCGCACCGACGGCGAGGCCGAGCGCCACCGGGGTCTGACCTACTTCCTGGTCCCTCTCGACGCCGATGGCGTCACGGTCAGGGGCTTCGGGCGCCTCGACGGCGACGAGGGGTTCGCCGAGGTCTTCCTCGACGACGTGTTCGTGCCCGACAACCCCTCAGACGACCTCGGCGCCGAGGATGCCGCTGCGGTCATGGACCGGGGCGGGACGCTGGGGGGCATCGACCAGGGCTGGGGCGTGGCCATGGCCACGACGACGTCCGAGCGGGGCCTCACGCTGAGGTCGCCGGGTCGATTCCGCGCCACCGCGTCGCGACTGCTCGACCTGGCCCGCGAGGTGGACGGCTCGGGGCGCCTCACCGAGCGCCTGGGCGACCGCGTGGTCGACGCGTGGATCGACGCCGAGGCGTACGCGCTCTACACCCTCAGCGACGTCACCGGCATCGTCGAGGGTCGCTCGCCCGGCGCTCGCAGCAGCTTCAACAAGGTGTTCTGGTCCGAGCTCGACATCCGGCTCCACCGTGCCGCCCTCGACCTGCTCGGACCCGACGCCGAGCTCGACGGCCCCTGGATGAAGGGGTACGAGTTCGCCCTGTCCGGGCCGATCTACGCCGGCACCAACGAGATCCAGCGCAACATCATCGCCGAGCGGGTGCTCGGCCTGCCGCGGAAGTAGCGGGGAGCATCACATGCGTTTCGCGTTGAGCGAGGACCAGGACGACTTCCGCGCCGCGGTGCGCGGACTGCTGGCCGACACCTGCCCGGCCGAGGCGGTGCGCGCCGCGTGGCGCGAGCAGGTGGGCGAGGTGCCCGGTGGGGGCGACGGTCGCGTCCGACCCGCCTGGAACGCACTCGCCGAGATGGGCGTCCTGGGAGTGATGGTCCCCGAGTCCGCCGGCGGTCTGGGTATGACCGACGAGGACATCGTGCCGCTGCTCATCGAGTGCGGTCGGGCGGCGCTGCCCGACCCCGTGTCGTCGACGGCCTACGTCGCGGCAGGGCTCCTGCGCGACCACGGAGGAGCCGACGCGTCCACGCTTCTCGGCCGCATCGCCGACGGCTCGGCCACGGTCCTGGTGGGCTTCCCCGGGTCGCCCTACCTGACGGCCGCGGACTCGGCCGACGTGTTCCTGATGTGCGATCGCGGAGAGGTGCACGAGCTGTCGCCGTCCGAGGTGACGCTGACCCCGGTCGAGTCGGTCGACGGAGCCCGAGCGCTCGCATCGGTGAGCTGGGAGCCGACCGACGCGACGCGCATCGTCGGTGGTGCCGACGGGTCGCTGGCCGTGACGCAGGCCTTCGACCGAGCCGCCCTCGGCGCCGCAGCGCAGCTGGTCGGGCTGAGCGAGCGGATGCTCGACATGACGGTGCAGTACGCCGAGGAGCGCAAGCAGTTCGGCGTCGCCATCGGCACGTTCCAGGCGATCAAGCACCACCTGGCCGACGCCGCGCTGGCCGTGGCCTTCGTCCAGCCCCTGGTTCTGCGCGCCGCCAACTCGCTGCACCACGGCGACCCCGAGGCACCCGTGCACGTGTCCATGGCCAAGGCCCGGGCGTCCGAGGCGGCCACCGCCGTGTCGGAGGTCGCGCTGCAGTGCCACGGAGCGATCGGCTACACGGTCGAGTACGACCTCCACTTCTTCATGAAGCGGGCCTGGGCGCTCGCCGCCCGCTACGGCGATGCCGACTTCCACCGCGATCGGATCCGCGCCGTCCTCCTGGGCTGACCGCGTTCCGGGGTCGGCCGTGGGGGCGTGAGCCCCACGGTTGCCCCGAGTCGCGAGCGTTGGGGCTCTGGGGTCATCGGTGGGGGTGTGAGCCCCACGGTTGACCCGAGTCGCGTGCGTTGGGGTTCTGGGGTCATCGGCGGGGGTGTGAGCCCCACGGTTGACCCGAGTCGCGACCTCATAGGCGCGCGTGGTCGGTGTGTCCACGGGTCGCGGTCCCCTGGTGACGCCCGGCGGCGTTGGCCCTTCACTGCCCGTATGGGAATCGATGACGCCGCGCTGTCGGCGCTGGCAGCGACGCGATCGGGGATCTTCTCCCGGCGCGATGCGCTGGGCGCCGGCGCAAGCGCAGATCAGATCAGGTCCAGGCTGGAGACCGGACGCTGGGAGCGGATGGCGCTCGGGATCTACAGCTTCCCGGGGCACGCGGACTCCTGGCGTCGCCGCCTGTGGGTCGCGCTGCTCGGGGCCGGTCCGGGTGCCCAGGTGGGGTTCGAGTCGGCAGGGCAGCTCCACACGTTCTCGCCGGTCGAGCAGGACCTGGTCACCTTGATCGTCGAGCGGATCCATCGACATGCCAACGCAGGGGCGACCTGGCACCGACTCAGCGATCTCCGGCCGTCGCACCTGACGGTGGTCGAAGGGTTTCCGGTCACGACACCGGCACGCACGATCGTCGACCTCGCCGCCGTCACCCGGCGGGCTCGGTTCGAGCATCTCGTCGAGGACGCCATCACCAGGAACCTCATCACGGTCGCGGAGGTCGGTGCGGTCCTGGGTGAGGTGCGACGCAGTGGCAAGCCCGGAGTCCTGAGGACGGAGCGCACGCTGGACCTGCTCGGCCCCGGTGAAGGGTTGGCCTCGTCCAAGCTCGAACGACTCCTCGACGACGCACTGCGACTCGCCGGCCTTCCAGAGCCGTCGCGCGAGCATCCCCTGCCGTCGGTCCAGGCGATGACAGGGTTCGTCGACCGCTGCTACCCCGAGGCCATGTGGATCATCGAGGCCGACGGTCGGCGATGGCACGAACGCCGTCA
>JAEYSR010000128.1 GCA_023434535.1 Actinomycetes bacterium | reverse complement strand
GGATCATGAAGTACATGATCATGAAGAAGATGACGAGGGTGGTCCACAGGATCTCACCCAGGTTCACGTCGGCAAGGATCATTCGATAGCTCCTTCGAGGCGTGCTGCGGCGGTGCAGCTCAGCCGTTGGTGTGCGTCACCGTAGCTTCCCCCACCCCCTGGGCCGTCGGATCATCCGTTGCGGGTGATCCTCGATGGGCGCCAGCCGGTGAGGTTTCTGCTCTCGGTCCTTCCTTCGGCGGGTACGTGCGGGGGAGACTCGTGTACCCCCACTGCCCTGCGGTCACTCGCCCGGGCACCGATCACCTCGAGGTGCGCCATGCCAGAGCTCCCGCCCAACCAGTTCGTCGACCGTGCCACGGCCGAGCTCGAGAAGCTCGTGACCGATGCCCGGGAAGGGGCCCGGTCGGCTGAGGACCTGGTCGCCGGGTCGATCGAGAACCTGCAGCAGCTGGTCGAGGACCTCGTCGGCTGGGTGACCGAGGAGCTGGACAAGGTCCGGACCCAGGCCGACGAGCAGCGCAGCCGGTTCGAGTCCCAGTTCGCTGATCTCGTCGGAACCGTGCGCAAGCCGGTGAAGCGGGCGGCGGGCAAGGCCGGCGAAGCCGCGAGCAAGGCCGGAGAGGCCGCGACCAAGGCGACGGGCGCGGCCTCGACAGCCGCCTCGACCGCTGCGTCCTCCGCTGCTGCCACCGCCAAGGACGCGGCGTCGACGGCCAAGGGTGCGGCGACCAGCGCCCGCGACGCGGCCTCGTCTGCGGCGTCGTCGGCCAAGGACGCAGCGAGCACCGCCGTCGGTGCGGTCCGTGAGGCGGCCCCGCTGCCGGGGAAGAAGGCTCCGGCCAAGAAGAAGGCAGCGGCCAAGAAGGCTCCCGCCAAGAAGGCTCCGGCAAAGAAGAAGGCAGCCAAGAAGGCACCCGCCAAGAAGAAGGCGACCAAGAAGGCTCCGGCCAAGAAGAAGTCGGCCGCCAAGAAGGCCGCGTCGACCTCGACCGACGAGTAGCCGGACCGACGGCGGCGCCGGCACGGCCGGTGTCGCCGTCAGGGCCGCTTCGCACCCGGTTCACAAGACGTTCTCACCGTCCTCTCACCTTCCGCGCCGACGCTCTCGGGCATGGACGAAGCAGCACGGAAGTCAGCTCGACGCCGGGCGACGATCGCCTTCGTCATCGCGGGTGTGCTCGTGGTGGTGAGCGTCGTCGGCCTGATCGGCGTCGATCGTCGACATGATCGGTTCGACCGGGTCAGGGACCGCGTCGAGGACCGGATGGAGCGCCGGGCGGAGCGGACCGGACCCGGTCGCTGGAGCGAGGACGGCTCCGGACCGGCCGGCGAGGGTCGAGGAGCGTACGACGACGACGGGCCTCCCGGGCCCGGAATGCCCGGCATGGGCCAGGGAACCGACGACGGACGTCCGACATCGGGCGGCGGCCCCTCCGGTTCGCAGGGTCCCGGCCGGTCGGGCGATCGAACCGACGACCAGAACGACGGCCAGGGTGAGCGACCGACCCCTGCCGACCCATCCACGACCACGACCGCCCCGGCGACCGCCGGCGGCGTCTGAGGAGGCCATCGTGTTCGGACCTGGAGCATTCATCTTCGGAGTCGTCATCCCCGTCGTGGTGGTGGCGCTCGTGGCCTACGGCGTGTGGGAGCTGGCGAGGTCGCGAGGCCCGCAGCCGGCCGTCGACGGAGCCGCACCGGCCGGCGGGCCGGTGGCGACGGGCTCGGCCCGGTCGATCCTCGACGAGCGCTTCGCCCGTGGTGAGGTCGACGTCGACGAGTACGTCCGGCGGCGGGCGCTGCTCGACGGAACCGTCCCCTCACCGCCGCAGGCTGCGACGCTGTACACCCCGCCCGTCGGGTCCGCCCCAGCGGCCGACGTGACCGAGGCTCAGCCTTCCGACTCGGCCCCGGCGACGGTGGCGGACGCCACCCAGGAGCAGCCGCCGGCGTCTTGACCCGCGTCCCCTCACCCACCCCCCGCCCGCAGCCCGGCCCGATGGCCGGGCTGCGGCGCGTCTCGTCGCGTGGCGGGGGAGCCGGTGCGGGCCTGCTTGTCCGGCTCGGAGCCGATGCGGGTGGCGGTAGCGTCCGGAGCATGTCGGACAAGGGTCCACCCGAGTGGCTGCGCCGTGCGCTCGCCGTCGAACCGGAGCAGGAGCAGATCCTCGTCGCCGGCTGCGACATCAACCTGCTGATGTGGGGCGACCGGGGCAAGCCCGGCATCGTCCTGGTCCACGGCGGCGCTGCGCACGCCCGGTGGTGGTCGCCGATCGCCCCGCTCATCGGGGACTATCGAGTGGTCGCGCTCGACCTGTCGGGACACGGCGACAGCGGCCGTCGTCAGAAGTACTGGGTGGACCTGTGGACCGAGGAGGTCCTCGGGGCGGCCGAGGTGTCCGGCGCCGCCGGTCCACCGGTCGTGGTCGGGCACTCCATGGGCGGGTTCGTCGCCGTCGCGACGGCGGTGGCCGGCGGCGACAAGGTGGCCGGCACGATCGTGCTGGATTCGCCGATGGTGGAGGACGACCCCGAGGTCGAGGCGGCACGCATCGGTGCCGCGTTCGGCGTGCCCAAGAAGTACCCGACGCTCGACGCGGCCATCGCCCGCTTCCGAACGGTTCCGGCCCAGGACCACTACGACCCCGACATCCTCGACTACGTGGCGCGCAACTCGCTGCGGGAGACCGACGAGGGGTGGGAGTGGAAGTTCGACCCCGGGCTGTTCCGGGCGATCAGCCGGACCGCCGCGGCCGAGCAGCTGCCCAAGATCAAGAGCCGGGTCGCCCTGCTGCGCTCCGAGTTCGGTCTGGTCACTCCGGAGATCGGCCAGATCATCTACGACAACCTCGGCCGGGTGGCTCCGGTCGTGGAGCTGCCCCAGTCGGGCCACCACATGATGCTGGACCAGCCGCTGATCCTGCTGACCGCGCTGCGGTCGCTGCTCGCCGACTGGGAGCACTCGGTCCCGTTCGAGCGATGACCGGCGACGTCGACCCCGACGCGGTGCGGGCCGAGGCCGACGCCGCAGCCGGTTGGGTGGTCGACGCTGTCGCTGCCGGCGACCTCGGCGTGGTGCGCCTGACGCTGCACCCGTATCTCCACTGGACGCTCGCCGACGGCACAACGATCCGGGGACGCGACCA
>JAEYSR010000079.1 GCA_023434535.1 Actinomycetes bacterium | reverse complement strand
TCGCGGACTCGGCCGCCTCCTTGGGCACCGGGATCTCGTTGGCGTCCCGAGGGGCGCCGGTGTTGATCGAGATGTAGCCGCCGGCCTCGACGATGCGGTCGAACGCGGCGCGGTTGACGACCAGGTCCTTGATGATGGGGAAGCCCGCGGCGCGCCACGGCTCGATGGTGATCTCGTCGCCGTTCTTGAACTTCCGCATGTGCAGCTGGCACGTGGCCGTGCCCTTCTGCGGGCCGTGGGCCTGGCCGTTGATCATCAGGCCGCACGTGCCGCAGATGCCCTCACGGCAGTCGTGGTCGAAGCTGATCGGCTCCTCGCCGTCGGTGATCAGCTTCTCGTTCACGTAGTCGAGCATCTCCAGGAAGGAGGCGTCGTCCGCGACGGTCGTCGTGTACTCCTCGAAGTGCCCGTGCGTGTCGGGCCCGGCCTGACGCCAGACCTTCAGCTTGAGGTCCAGCATGTTGGCGTGCGAGGCCGGGGCGGCGGGGGAGTCGCTCTGGGTGGTGTCGCTCACGTCGTCGTCTCCAGGATCTCTCGTGCCGGCGTCACTTGTAGCTGCGCTGGGTCAGCGCCACGTTCTCGAACACCAGGTCCTCCTTGTGGAGGATGGCGTCGCGCTGGATGTCGGGTCCGCCGTACTCCCAGGCCCCGACGTAGGCGAAGTTCTCGTCGTCGCGCTTCGCCTCGCCCTCCTCCGTCTGGTGCTCCTCGCGGAAGTGGCCGCCGCAGGACTCCTCCCGGTGCAGCGCGTCGCGCACCTTGAGCTCGGCCATCTCCATGAAGTCCGCGACCCGCAGCGCCTTCTCGAGCGACTGGTTCCAGCCGTTCGGGTCGCCGGGGATGCGGACGTTCTTCCAGAACTCCTCGCGCAGCGGCGGGATCTCCGACAGCGCCTTCTCCAGGCCGGCCTTGTTGCGGCTCATCCCGCAGTAGTCCCAGATGATCTTGCCGAGCTCTCGGTGGTAGTGGTCGACCGTGCCGGTGCCCTGCACGGCCATGAGCTCGTCGATGCGGCCCTGGCTGTCGGCGACGGCCTCGGTGAAGGCGGGCTCGTCGGTCGACATCGGCTGCGTGCCGAGCAGGCCGGCCAGGTAGCCGGCGACCGTGGACGGGCCGACGAAGTAGCCGTCGGCCAGGCCCTGCATGAGCGCCGAGGCGCCGAGTCGGTTGGCGCCGTGGTCGGAGAAGTTGGCCTCGCCCAGGGCGAACAGGCCCGGGATCGTGGTCTGCAGGTTGTAGTCCACCCACAGCCCGCCCATCGTGTAGTGGGTCGCGGGGTAGATGCGCATCGGCACCTTGTACGGGTCCTCGCCGGTGATCCGCTCGTACATGTCGAACAGGTTCCCGTAGCGGGCCTTGATGGTGTCGACGCCGAAGCGCTGGATGGCGTCCGCGAAGTCCAGGTAGACGCCGTTCTTGAGCGGGCCGACGCCCTTGCCCTGGTCGACCACGGTCTTGGCGTTGCGGGAGGCGACGTCGCGGGGGACCAGGTTGCCGAAGGCGGGGTACTTGCGCTCGAGGTAGTAGTCGCGCTCGCTCTCGGGGATGTCGGCGGGGGCGCGGGTCTCGTCGATCGAGTCGGGCACCCAGATGCGGCCGTCGTTGCGCAGCGACTCCGACATCAGGGTGAGCTTGGACTGGAACTCGTCGGCCGGCGGGATGCAGGTCGGGTGGATCTGCGTGAAGCAGGGGTTGGCGAACGCCGCCCCCTTCTTGTGCGCTCGCCAGGTGGCCGTGACGTTGCAGGCCTTGGCGTTGGTCGACAGGAAGTAGACGTTGCCGTAGCCGCCGGTGCAGAGCAGCACGGCGTGGGCGCTGAAGGACTGGACCTCGCCGGTGAGCAGGTCGCGGCACGTGATGCCCTGGGCCCGTCCGTCGTGGAGCACGACGTCCTGCATCTCCATGCGGTTGTAGAGCTTGACGGTGCCGAGGTGGATCTGGCGGGCGAGCGCCTGGTAGGCGCCGAGCAGCAGCTGCTGGCCCGTCTGGCCCCGGGCGTAGAACGTGCGGGCCACCTGGGCGCCGCCGAAGCTGCGGTTGTCCAGCAGTCCGCCGTACTCGCGGGCGAACGGCACGCCCTGGGCGGTGCACTGGTCGATGATGTTGACCGACACCTCGGCCAGGCGGTGCACGTTGGCCTCACGGGAGCGGTAGTCGCCGCCCTTGATCGTGTCGTAGAAGAGGCGGTGCACCGAGTCGCCGTCGTTGCGGTAGTTCTTGGCGGCGTTGATGCCGCCCTGGGCGGCGATCGAGTGCGCCCGACGCGGCGAGTCGTGGTACGTGAAGACCTTGACGTTGTAGCCGAGCTCTCCGAGCGTGGCGGCGGCCGCGGCGCCGGCCAGACCGGTGCCGACCACGATCACGTCGAACTTCCGACGGTTGGACGGGTTGACGAGCTTCAGGTCGAACTTGTGGTTGGTCCACTTGTCGGCGATGGGACCCTTGGGGATCTGGGCGTCGAGGGTGATGGTCACGGGGGTTCCTCTCGTCGCTCTCAGTTGGAGACGAAGCCGGTCACGATGGCGATGACGAAGACGCAGTTCATGCCGATGGTCACGACCACGAAGCCGGCGGCGAAGGCTCGGCGCACGCCGTTGTAGCGGGGGCTGTTGATGCCCATGGACTGAAACATCGACCAGGCGCCGTGGTACAGGTGGATGCCCAGGGCGATGTTGCCGATCAGGTAGATGATGGCGACCGGCCACTGGGAGAGGCTGGCGACCATGTTGTCGAACGCCGCGCCGTGGACGAAGTCGGGGTTCGCCCACCCGAGCGTCAGGTCCGCCAGGTGGTACAGGAGGTAGAGGAGGACGATGACGCCGGTCCAGCGCATGGTCCGTGCCGCGAAGCTGGCGGCGATGTAGTCGCGTGGCGACTGGTAGCGGATGGGCCGTGACCTCCGGTTCATGGCGGTGAGCTGCGCGGCCGAGATGATGTGGCCGGCGAAGATCACGATCAGCCCGATGCGCAGGCCCCAGAGTGCCCACCCGTGGGGGAGGATCGGCGACAGCAGGGAGCGCAGGCCCTCGGCGTAGTGGTCGAACTCGGTCCGCCCGAGGAACATCTTGAGGTTGCCGAACATGTGGGCGAAGACGAAGCCCATGAGTCCGACGCCCGTGAGGGCCATCACCCACTTCTTGCCGACCGCCGAACGCCAGAAGTCGATGAGGATGTTCTTGCTGGACCGGTGGGTCCCGTTCACGTCGGGGGCATCCGCGCCCTCACGACGTTCCATGGCCTGGGTCATGCCCGTGCTCTCCTGGACGGCGGGTCACCGACCGTGAAGGTCGGCTCACCCGCAACCTACCTGTCGATGAGGAGACACTCACAAACGGGTCGGGTGGCGCTCGACACCCGAACGGCGTGATCGCGACGGCGCCGCTGGATCGACGCCGGCGTTCCCATTTACCGTTCATTCCGGGAGTCGTGCCTTCGGGCTCGAGGAGGGAGAGCCGGTGGCGGACGAGGTGGGAAGGCCGGACGCACACGGGTCGGCGGACGTGAGGTACCGCCAGATCGTCGTCGAGGGCTTCAGCGACATCGCAGCGGTGGGACGAGGCGGATTCAGCACCGTGTACGCCGCCACGCAGGACGACCTTCACCGGCGAGTCGCCATCAAGGTGATCCAGAGCGGCGACGACTCCGCGACTCGCTTGGAGCGCGAGATCCGTGCACTCGGGGTCCTGGCCAACGTCCCCAACGTGGTCACCCCGCACGCCGTCGTGTTGACGAGCACGGGCGATCCGTCGCTCGTGATGCCGCTGTTCCGGGAGTCCCTCGCCGACCGAGTGCGGGACCGAGGTCCGCTATCGCTCGTCGACGTCGATCGATGGGCCCGACAGCTCGCCGCAGCGATCGATCGCTGCCACTCGCTGGGGGTGTTCCACCGTGACATCAAGCCCGAGAACGTCCTCCTCGACGACAACGATGACGCGCACCTCGCCGACTTCGGAATCGCCAGCCTCGACTCCGTCGAGGCGCGGACGGCCACCGTGATGTCGATCTCTCCTCCGCACGCGCCGCCGGAGAGACTGAGGGGCGACGAAGGCGACCTGGCACGCGGCGACGTGTACTCGTTCGCGTCGACCATCTACTTCGCTGCCGCCGGCCGACCTCCGTTCGGCACGACGGCCGACGGTGGGGCACACGGCCTGATGGAGCGCATCTCGACGGAGCCTCTGCCGGTCGCGATGGAGCTCTCTCCCGAGCTGCACAGGACGATGACGCTCGCGATGGCGAAGGAGCCAGCACATCGGTTCCCGTCCGCTGGGGCGTTCATCGAAGCGTGGTCGGCAGCTGCCGCGTCCGTGGTCGAGCCGTCGGATGGAGGGGTGCTCGTCGAGCCCGGATCGAGCGCTGGTGGCAGGATGCCGATCGGGCCGGAACCTGACGACGTCGCATGGTGGTCGGACGCGGCATCGCAGGCTCCGACCGTGCTCGCGGGGTCACTGACCGCAACTGGTCTCGGCGAGCCCGTTCTCGCTCCGGTCCTGACGACCTCAGAGGAGAGCGACGGCGCCGACACGGTCAATGGATGGGACGTGTCGGAGCGCGATCTCGCGATCGATGGCGCGCACGCGGCCGGTGTCGACGTCGGGGACGAGGACGTCGCTGGCCCGGACACGGGAGATCGGGGCGGCCGCAAGATGTCGTCGCTCAAGCGAGGTGGCTTGGTGGCGGTCGCCGTGGTCTCGGTCCTGGCCATCCTGGGCGGGGGCGCGGCGATCGTGGCCATCGCCGGCCGGCCGCCGCCGCTGGTGCTCGAGCTCGTCGACGCATCCGAGGAGAACCCGCTCCCTGACGACTTCGAGGTCGCCGTGAACGGCGACGACGTGACCACGCGCTTCTCCGACGGCACGACCGTCGTGACGATCGATGAGGCCTTCGTCGACAGTGACATCGCCAAGGTCACCCTCTCGGTCCTCGGCGACGACCAGCTCCAGATCTCGCGCGACGATCTGACCGACGACGCCACCCGGGTGACGATCGCCGACGATGCAGTGACTCTCGGCGACCAGGAGCTGGCTCGGCCGAACCCGGTGCGCGCCGCTCGCGAAGCCGAGATCGAGGCGGCCCGCCAGCAGATCGCGGCCACGGAGGCCGAGCGGCGACGGGTCCATGCTGAGCTCGTGACGATCGGCGCCCAGCTGGACGGCGCGCGCTCCCGCTACGACGCCATATGGAACGGACGGGTCACTGCGCCCTATGTGGAGATCGAGGCGGTCACCAACGGCGAGATCCTCCCAGCGGTCGACGGCGCCCTCGGCCGGCTCGCCGCTCTCAGCAGTCCGGATGCCGTGTCGCAGGCGGCGATCGCAGCTCGGACGGCCTGTGGGTCCGCGCTCCGCGCCGCGTACGTGAGGAATGCGAGCTTCGACCTGGCCCTGTCGGACGAGCAGAACAACGCGCAGCAGACCGATGCCTGGAACGGAGCCAATGCTGCTTGCAACGACGCGGAACTCAAGCTCAACCGTATCGGTTGAGTCTCGGAGCGGGATCCGCGCCCTGCGTCGCGCCGGGACATCACACGCGGCGTCGGTCCGACGACCTAGGCGACGTCACTCGTGCTGCCAGACGAAGCTGCCGGCCACCCCTTCGATGGCGACGACCTTCTGGGTCCGGGGATCGAACGAGGCGGTGATCGGCATCGGGCCGGTCGCTCCGGTGCCCGGTGCGCCGAAGCCCGAGCCGAAGTCCATGTCGAGGCCGAGCTGGTACGTGCCGGCGCCGGTGCCGGACGCGGCGGTCGGATCGAGAACTGGTTGGATGGGGAGGACCTCGACCTCGGCGTCGAGCACGGTGGGCGGTCTGTCGTCGCTCCAGCGGATCGTCCCGCCGCCCGTGGTGAGTCCTCCCTGGAACCCGAGGTCGTCGAAGTGCGCGGCGACCTCGAGGTCACCGTCGATCCACCTCGTCGGAGCAACGACCGTGGGGCTGGGAGCCGACACCGGGTCGCTCTGCGGTGCGGGCGGAAGCGATGCCGCCGTCGTGGAGGGGGAGAGGTCTGACTCCGCGTCGGCGAGCCCACATCGCACCGACGCCGTGAGCGTGGCGGTCTGAGCGCCCGATGCCCCCCAGTCGATGCCCGGCGAGAGCGTGGCCCGACCGTCGGTGATCGTGCACAGGGTCGGGACGACCTCGACCCGCTCGTTGCTCTGGCGGGGGCTCGGGATGGTCGATCGCCAGGGTTGGAGCGCGAATGCGGCTCCGGTCACCAGCACGATCAGTGCCAGCGCCCCCAGGGTGATGAGGCCACGCCTCCGCTTCCGGGAGCGGCCGAGCTGTGCCGTCGCGCCGGAAGGCGCTGGTGCGTTTTCCCGGATCGGGACCGGTGAAGGTCCTCGCCGGGCGGCGGTCCGAGCAAGGCTCGAGTCGGCGGAGTCGACGTCGGGGTGGGCGGCGCCCCGTGGTTGTGGGGGCGACACTCCCTCGGCGTGCCGGCCAGTCGTGGGCTCGCCGATACGAGTGTGCAGGGTTGGAGGTGATCCGGCCCTCGGAGTTGCTCGGGTCGCGGTCCGATCGGGGTCGACGAGTGCGTGTCTCGCTGCGTCGGCCATGTCCCGACCACTTGCGAATCGCTGGGTCGGCTCGAACGCCATGCCCTTCCGCAGGACATCGAACAGGGCCGGAGGCATGCCGGGAGCAGGGACGAGCTGGTTGCCCATCACTCGCACGATCAGTCCGGAGACTCCGCCCGTCGTGGCCGTGCCGAACGGAGCGTCTCCGGTGATCGCGGCCCAGGTGGTGGCAGCCAGCGAGTAGACGTCGCTGCGCACCGGGTCGATGTCGGTTCGGCTCTCCAACCGTTCCGGAGCGGCGTAGGGCGGGGAGAAGGCCATCGACGTCGTGGTCCCCGTGTCCATCTCGCCCAGGGCCGAGATTCCGAAGTCCGCCAGGTGTGCACGCCCGTCGTCGTCGATGAGCACGTTTCCTGGCTTGACGTCTCTGTGGTGCACTCCGCGTGCCGCGGCCGCATCCATCGCAGTGCCGACGTTCTCGAGCCACGCGAGCGCAACCGCTGGCTCGACTCCGCCGTCGCTGATCCGGCTCGACATCGTCTCGGGGAGGTACGGCATGACGAGCACCGGCCGGTCGTCGACGGACGTCGTCACGCCGAGCACTGGAACGACGTGTGGGATGCCCGCAAGTCGCTCGAGTGCGAGCAGCTCCCGGCGGACGCGCCGTCCGGTGGCGTCGGGGGCGTTGAAGACCTTCAGCGCCACCACCTGGCCCGTCGATTCGGCCCGGGCTGCGTAGACGGTTGCGAACCCGCCCCGGCCGATCTCCCGGGCGTCGACGTAGCCCGCAGCGATGGCGCGCCCGATCGGCCTGGGCTCTTCCCGCTCCCCTTCCACGGCGAGATGGTACCGATCGAGCGAGTCCCGGCACCCGGTTCCACGTTCCCGCCGTCCTCGACCGCCGGGTGACGGCTCCACTCGACGGGCCGTGTCCCTACCCTTGGACGCCGTGACCGACTCGCCGAGCGCTGAACCTGTCGACGTGAGCTCGGTCGAGCGGTACGTGGTCCTGGTGCCGGTGGGCGATGCACTGCACGCCGAGCTGGTGGCCGACCGGCTGCTCTCGCTCGGAGCATCGGCGGTGTCGGAGGTCGCCGGCGAGGACGGGCGGGTGGCGCTCGTCGCGGACCTGCTCCCGCGTGCAGTCGCGGTGCTGGAGGCCGCGGGGGTCGACGTCGCGATTCTGACGCCCGATGCGAGTTGGGCCGACGGCTGGCGCGATCACGCTGTCGCGGTGGTGGCCGGTCAGCGATTCGTCGTCCGACCCGAATGGGTGCCCCGCGACGATGCGCACGCAGGCCGGATCGAGGTCGTGGTGGACGCTGCTCACGCTTTCGGCTCGGGTTCGCACGCCACCACCCGCCTCTGCCTGGAAGCTCTCGAGGGCCACGTCGATCAGCTCCCTGCCGACTGCCGGGTTCTCGACGTGGGGTGCGGGACCGGCGTGCTCGGAGCAGCCGCCCTGCTCTCGGGTGCTGGCTCGTTGGTCGCGGTCGACGTCGATCCAGCCGCCGTCGAGTCGACCCGTCGCACCCTCTTCCTCAACGGAGTGGGCGAGCGCGCCGTCGAGGTCTCGCAGCGGACCGTCGCCGAGGTCGCCGACGATCACGGACCGTTCGACCTGGTTCTCGCCAACCTGCTGATCCCCATCGTCGAAGATCTGGGCCCGGCGATGTCCGCCGCACTGGCGCCGAGCGGCTCGCTCATCGTCAGCGGACTGCTCGCCGAGGGCGATCCCCGTGTCGGTTCCAACCGTGCGTCCGGGCACGTCGCGCGTGCTGGGGCGAGTCTCGGCGACGAGGTCGATGTCGTCGAGGTTCTGGAGTCGGAGGGCTGGGCAGCCCTCGTGTGTCGCTCGTCCCCTTGATCTTCGGCCGCTCGCGGTACGACCCCAGGCATCTCCCTGATACCCTGGGGGGTATGTGCAGAGCAACGATGTGCAAGCAGTGTGGGCGACCCAGCTGGGCGGGCTGCGGCGCCCACGTGGAGCAGGTCCTGGGCGACGTGCCGGCGAGCGAGAGGTGCCAGTGCGGCGCCGACGCCTCCAGCAGCCGTTCCGTCCGGAAGGGCATCTTCGGCCGACGAGGCTGAGTCGACGAGCGGACCCACCTGCATCTGTCGGCCTCGGTGTCGATCGAGCCCATGGGGAGTAGTCCCCATGGGCCATCGCCGTGCCCGGGCCCTACCTTCGCGATGAGCAGCCCGACGGAGGTGCTGACGTGGCCCGAGGGGCGGTGGCCAGGTGACGTCTCAACCCGAGATCTGGCACGATTCACGACCGATGGGAGGGACGGCCACGACGGGTGGCGTCACGTTGGGTTGGGCGGTCGCGACCGACGTCGGAAACGAGCGCGCCGTCAACGAGGACTCGGCCCTCGCGGCCCCGCCCGTGTTCGTCGTCGCCGACGGCATGGGTGGGCACCGGGCGGGCGACGTGGCCAGCGCGCTGGTGGTCGACCGCTTCGAGTCGATCGTGGACGGCGACCTGCGGGCGGTCGCCGACGTCGTCGGGCTCCTCGACGAGGTGAACGCATCGATCCTCGCCGAAGGCGAGAGGTCGGTGGCCCGCTCGGGCATGGGCACCACGGCCGTGGGCCTGCTGCTCGTCGACAACGGCGACCGGTCGTCGTGGTTGTTGTTCAACATCGGCGACTCGCGCGCCTATCGGTGGGCCGACGACGAGCTGGAGCAGCTCTCCGTCGATCACAGCTACGTGCAGGAGCTGATAGAGGCCGGCGAGATCGCGCAGAGCTCCGCACGCACCCACCCTCATCGGAACGTCGTGACGCGAGCTCTCGGGGTGGAGGAGGGACCGCAGCCCGACATGTGGTTGCGTCCGCCGCGGGCCGGCGAGCGCTTCCTCCTGTGCTCCGACGGCCTCAGCTCGGAGTTGGACGACGACGAGATCGGTCAGCTCCTCGCCGACAACACGGTCGACGAGGTCGCAGCTGCGCTCGTCGAGAGGGCGCTCGCTGCCGGGGGCCACGACAACGTGACGGTGCTCGTCGTCGACGTGATCGCGGTCGACGACGAGGTGGCCGCAGGCACCACGGCGCCCCGGGAGGTGCTGCTGGCAGCGGTTGCCGCCGATCGTCGGGGCGGGACGCCGGCCAGCGAGGCTTCGACGGCGGTCGGAGCACGTGATCACGGCGGCCGGAGCACGACGCCGCCAGCGGACGATCTGGTCGACTCGCCGACAATCGAGGATGCCTCGACGCTCCGCACCGCCGACACCTTGGAGGTGCCTGCCGTGGAGATCGACGACGACCCACCGGCGTTGATCGACCGGGTTCCGCCGCAGCACGAGCTGACGGTCGAGACCGACGATCAGGAGGGTGAACCGTGAGCGGCGCCGCCGACGGTCCTGGGCCCTTGACCGTGAGGTTCGATCCGGGTGACGGCGTGGCCGTCGTGGGACCTTGCTCGGTGTGCCTCGTGCTCGACGATCCGCGCTCGGACCTGATCGCACGCCTGCGGGCGGCGCTCGTCGGCGAGGTCACCACGAGCTCTGCGTTGGAGGTGATGGTCCAGGCCGCGGGACTCGACCTTCCACCTTTCGGCCTCGTCACCATCGAGGGTCGCCAGGTCCGCGTGGTGGTGCGCGGTCGCGTCGGTGCCTCGATCAGGTCGGCGGACGGCCCGGTGGAGGTCCACGGTGTCCGGGTCAACACCTGGGTCGAGCACGTGGCCGACGACGCCCGGTCGGTCCGCCTCGCGATCGATCCGCTCGACCTCGGGTCGCCGGCGACTCCCGTCTTCGAGACTGCTGCCGGATCGGTTCCGGCCACCACCGTGGACGTGGTCCTCTCTGAGGCGACCGCAGGTCCGCACATCGACCTCGACGAGGTGGACTCCGTCCGTCCGCCGCAGTTCACGGGAGTGCCGGGCCCCGTGGTTCAGGGCGCTGTCTTCGACGACGACGAGGCCGACTGGGTGGACCGTGCCGAGCTGATCGTCGCGGGCGGCGTACCGGAGCCGCCCGATGTAGGTGTCGTCCAGCCGACAGTCGTGGCGGACGAGGACGAGGAACGCGCGCCCGACGCCGACGACCACCCGGACGCATCGGAGGTCGACGATCTCGGGGCCGATCCGGCCACCGCGGACGGCGACGGCGGCGACCTCGAGACGTATCTGCCCGCAGCCGATGAGATCGATCCCGACTCGATCGTCGCAGACGAACCGTTCGTCGAGGACCTCGCCGAGCTGACGCGCTACGAGCCCGAGCCGAACTGGGTGGACGGCGCTGACGCGGAGGAGCCAGGTGTCATCGACGCTGATCAGCCCGATCCGCCGTCCGAGTCGGTCATCGTTCCGGACCTGCCGGTTCCGCCGACCCCGCTCGCTGATCCCGACCCAGCGCCGGCCGTCGTCGATCACGGCGCCACTCTGATCGGTCCTTTCGACCACAGCGACGACGGGGAGGTGCCCGAGCACGAGTCGCCCGGTGGCGCTCCGCTCTCGTTCGGTGTGCCGGAGCCCGCCGCCGCGACCGCCGCGGGACCGGTCCAGCCCGACGCGGCCGGGCCATCTGACGATTACGACCACCTGTTCGGTGCCACCCAGTTCCGCACGGTCGAGCAGGCCGCGGTGCGCTCGGACGAGGATCCCGGCGAGCCGATATCCAGTTCGGCACCCATGATCTCCGGAGTCCCGGGCGGAGCGCCGTCGTCCGCCCAGCCCATCCCGGTGGCCCCGGACGCCGGCGATCACGACGGGCACACGGTGAGCCTGGCGTCGCTGCGCGCGCAGCTGAAGCAGTCGGCACCGGCTCCCGGGGCGTCGCCCTCGGTCCACGCTGTCCAGTGCCCCTCGGGTCACCTGAACCCGACGCACGCTCCCTCGTGCCGAGTGTGCGGCGCACCCATCCAGGAGCAGGAGCACGTCAGCGTGCCTCGCCCTGTGCTCGGCGCGCTGAAGTTCGTCGACGGCAGGTCGGTCTCCGTGAGCGGTCCGTTGCTGATCGGGCGGTCCCCCAAGGTCGAAGGAGTCGTCACGGGGGAGGCGCCCGAGCTGATCGCCGTGGACAGCCCGTTGAAGGAGGTGTCCAGCACCCATCTCGAGATCCGTCTCGAAGGTTGGCAGGTGCTGGTCGTCGATCGGCAGTCCACGAACGGCACCATCGTGACCGCGCCGGGACGGGATCCCCAGCGGCTCCGGCCAGGGGAGCCCGTACCGATCACTCCCGGCACGCGGGTGAGCCTCGCCGACGAGGCCGAGTTCACCTTCGAGGCGTCGTCGTGAGCAGACGCCCGCCGATGTCGCCTCCCGACATCGCCGGCTACCGGTTCGAGCGCCTGCTCGGCTCCGGTGGCTACTCCGACGTGTTCCTGTACGAGCAGGAGATGCCTCGGCGGTTCGTCGCGATCAAGGTGCTGCTGGCGGACCGACTGGACGACCGATCGCTCCGTCTGGTGAGCGACGAGGCCAACGCGATGGCCGCAGTGTCGACCCATCCGTACATCGTCACGATCTTCCACGCGGACGTCGGGACCGGGGGCAACCCGTTCCTGGTGATGGAGTACTACCCCCGGCCGAACTACTCGGTGAGGGCCCGGACCGAACAGCTGTCGCTGGCAGAGGTGTTGCGCGCTGGGATTCAGGTGGCGAGCGCCGTGGAGACGGCGCACCGGGCCGGAATCATCCACCGCGACATCAAGCCGTCGAACATCCTGACCAGCGAGTACGGCCGTCCGGGGTTGACCGACTTCGGCATCGCAGGTCTCGAGGACGGCTCGACGGATCCGGCCGAGGGCCTGTCGGTGCCGTGGTCCCCGCCTGAGATCATCACCGGCGACGGCGTCGGCGGCGTGACGTCCGATGTCTACAGCCTGGGCGCCACGATCTACTCACTGCTCGTCGGTCGGTCGCCGTACGAGGTCGTCGGAGGCTCGAACAGCACGCTCGACCTCCTGGAGCGCATCCAACGCGGGGAACTTCCACCGACCGGGCGCGGGGACACCCCGCCCTCCCTCGAACGGCTCCTCCGTCACGCGATGGCCCGCCGGCCCGAGGATCGTCCGGCCAGCGCCGCCGATCTGGCTCGGGCCTTGCAGGACATCGAGGTGCAGCAGCAGTTCGCCATGACGCCGCTGGAGGTGCGCGACGACGGCGGCACGGGGCTGCGCTCTCGTGCCGTCGACGGCGACGAGGACGGGACCCGACTCAAGGCTCCGACGGTGATCTACTCGCAGGATCCGACCGGATCGGTTGCCGACGGTGCCCGTGCGACCCGACCCGACGGTGGGGAGACGCGGCACCGCGATCCGTCCGCTGCCGGGCTCGTCCTCGGGGTACCCGGGGTTGCGCCCGAGAGCGCAACCGTCCAGAGGTCATCGGTGGTGGACCCACGGTTCGGAGCGATGCCGCCGCCCTCGGCTCCCGCAGGGGTAGCCCCGATGCCGCTCTCACCGGCCAGCAGTGACGGCACAGCGAGCGCTGCTGGAGAGGCCGACGCGGTCCCGACCCCACACGCGGCACCCGCGGCGCGCCGGGGCCGACAGGTCGGACTCGTCCAAGTCGCTGCGGGAGCTCTCCTCGTGCTTGCGCTGCTCGTCGGGGTGAGGTTGGCCATCGTGGCGTTCAGTCCTGACGACGACGGGACGACGGGACAGGATGATGCCGGGGACGGCGACGTCGTGGGTGGAGAGGTCGTCGACGTGGCCGACGTCCCTCCTCCCATGGCGGTCGCTGTCGTCGCGACCCCGACCGGCGAGCTCTCCGTGACGTGGACTGCGGCCGATGCGGCAGCGGCAGCGGACTACTACACAGTGTCGCCGGTCGGTGGGTCGGTCCTCGACGACTCGACAGTTCAGACCGAGGCCGGGCAGCTCTCGGCGACGATGCCGGCCGGTGCCGGCTGCGTCGAGGTCCGCGCAGTTCACAATGGTGTGCAGAGCCAGCCCGTCGAAGCCTGTCCCGGAGAACCGGTCCATGGTCCGTGAGCGTGCTGGCGTGCTGACCGAGATGAGGAACGGATGACATGGGCGTGACGGTGGACTTCGTCGGGGAGCGGCACGCCATCGACGACGGCGAGTGGTTGACGATCGGCCGCGATGCGGAGCTGTCGATCGATGACAACCCGTACCTGCACCGTCGCTTCCTCCAGGTGGGGTCCGTCGACGGTCTGGCGTGGATCGTGAACGTGGGGGACCAGCTGTCTGCCACCGTGGCCGATGGCGACGGTCGCATCCAGGCGTGGTTGGCGCCCGGTGCGCGACTCCCCATCGTGTTCGAGACGACCGTGGTCCGCTTCACGGCAGGACCCACGAGCTACGAGTTGACCCTGCATCTGGACCAGGCACCGTTCGTCGGGCCGACCCCGGTCGTCGGCGAGCACGGGGACACGACCATCGGCATGGTGCCGTTCACGGTCGATCAGCGTCGGCTGGTGGTCGCGTTGTCCGAGCCGCTCCTCTTGCAGAACGGTCGGGGTTCGGCGTCGGTTCCGTCATCGGCCGAGGCGGCCCGTCGGTTGGGTTGGACGGTGACGCGGTTCAACCGGAAGCTGGACAACGTGTGCCAGAAGCTGACCAAGGTCGGAGTTCGTGGACTGCACGGCTCGCCGGGTGAGCTCGCGTCGAACCGTCGTGCGCGGCTGGTCGAGTACGCGATCACCACGCGCCTGGTCACCACCGAGGACCTCGTGCTCCTCGAGCAGGACGGCGACGACCTCGACCCCGCCTGAGTCGAGCTGCCTCAGCCCCAGTTGGATCGGCGTCCAGGTCGGATCGAACTCCGGTCGGTGGCCTGAACGGTGGGGAGTGCTCCCCGTATCGGCAGCTCCTCCTGACTGCGACGATTGGCCACGTGAGGGAGACATCGCCTCTTGAGGTGGCTCGTCGGTTGCCGTACCTTCGGCACCAGATCGGTCGGGGCGGCCGTGTGGATGGGTGGCACCCTCCGCACGCGCGCCGTTGGGACCAACTGGTCGAGGTAGTGGGAAGGGAAGAAGTGAGGGAGAGGGCGTGAGCCGCGGCGGCGTCGTCGTGGACCAGGTGGTGGCGTGCCCGGGCATCGGCTCGGGACAGGCCGCAGACGCACTGGTGTCGATCGTCGGGGGGGCCGGCGAGTACCGCGCCGTGCGTGTGGCGTCGGACCGCGTCCAGTTCGCCCGAACCTTCCGTCCGACGTGGGCAACCGCCCTTGGCTGGTGCCTCCTGCCGATCGCGCTGCTCGGCATCGTGTTCTTCTTTGTCAGGACCACCGAGACGTGCGTGGCCGTCGTGGAGGCGGACCACCGTGGAACGAGGGTCCGCCTGTCGGGTCGACTCGATGCAGCGGTGCTCGCCCGGCTCCAGCAGACGTTCCACGACCCCGCTGGAGCTGCCCGCGACGCCGCAGTCGCCACGGCGGTCGGTGCACCCGTCGACGTGGCGAACGCGTTGGCACCTCCGCCATTGCGCTCAGCACCTTCGCTTCCGGCCTCGCTGGTCCCTGCGGGCGCGACTGCTGGCCCCGCCGTACCGACCCCTCCGACCCCTGTCGTGCCGTCCCCGGTGGTTCCCAGCCCGCCCGAGTCCGGCGGCTGGGTGCCCGTCTGGGAGCGAGAGGATCCGGCTCCACCAGCTCACCCGAGCGTCCCATCGATGCCCCAGTTCGATCCGAGCAGCACGATCATGGTCCCGAGACGACACGGTGGTGGCGCTCCGCAACTGAGCGCCGTCCTCGACGACGGTGAGGAGCTCGACCTCTCCGACGTCGTCCTGCTCGGTCGGGATCCGTCGCCGGGGGCCACCGAGAACACGGCGTCCCTGGTGCGGGTCGCGGATCCGGAGCGGTCCGTGTCCAAGACGCATCTGAAGCTGGAGGTGCTCGGCGGGGTCCTGATGGCGACCGACCGAGGCTCGACGAACGGATCCGCCATCGTGTCCTCCGACGGGTCGACGACGGCGATGGAGCCAGGCGTGGCCACCGAGGTGCCCGCCGGCTGTGCGGTCCGCTTCGGGACTCGCACGGTCCGCGTGCTGTCCACCGGTTCTGCTGGCGGTTCGTTGTGAGCGGGATCCTGCAGTGGTGCAGCGGCCTGCTCGGCACGGCCAAGGGTCGTCTCAAGTCGATCGGCTCCGCCGGCTTCCTGGCGGTCGCGGTCGTCGGCGTGCTCGTCGCCATCTTCCTGGCCGACGGGTTCCATGCGAGCACCTACGACCTGCAGAACCCCGGCGTCTGGGTGACACGGCGAGACGGCGACCTGGTCGGTCGGTTCAACACGCAGGCACTCGAGCTGGATTCGGCCATCCCGACCGACGTCGCGGATGTCGACGTGGCCCAGGACGGTGACAGCGTGGCCGTGTTCCACTCGGGCGCCATGAAGCTGGTCGACCCGGCCACAGAGGAGCTGTCCGAGACCGAGCTGCCGCTGCCCGAGGGCGCCCGGGTGGAGCTGGCTGGTGGCCGCTACCTGGTCGTCGACGCCAAGGGTCGGGCGTGGACCGGAACCGCCGAAGGTCTCGGTTCGTTCGACCCCGGTCGCAAGCCCGACGTGACTGCCGATGCGGCCAGCCTCGTCACCATCGGACCCGACGGCACGGTGGCTGCGTGGTCATCGAAGAGCGGAACCCTCACGTCCTTCTCGGCAGGCGGCGACCGTACCGAGGTCGCCCTCGACGGGGTCGGCGGCGACGCCGCCGTCCTGCAGATCGCGCTGGCGGGAGCGACTCCCGCCCTGCTCGACACCGCTTCCGCCCGGCTCTTCCTCCCCGGCGCAGATCCGATGGATCTGTCGTCCTTCGGCGACGACGCACAGCTCCAGCTGAGCGGTGATGACCCTGAGCACGTCGTCGTCTCGACATCGAAGGGTGTCGTCACGGTTCCCGCCGCCGGAGGGGCCGCTGACCTCCGAGCCGAAGACGCGGCGCTCCAGTCGCCGATCAGGCCGGCCCGGATCAACGGCTGCAGCTACGGGGCATGGGCAGCGCCCGCCTACATGTCGGTTCGTTGCGAATCGGGCGGGTCGGTCGCCCGCCTGCTCGACAAGGTCGGCGGAACCGGGGCAGGGGATCTGCGCTTCCGGATCAACCGTTCGAACGTGGCGCTCAACCAGCTCGTCACCGGACAGGTCGTCATCCGCGTCGGCGACGACCTGCAGGAGATCGACGGCGACTGGGAACCGCCCAAGGTCGTCGACCCCGAGGACGAGGAGGACGACCCGGATCCCCAGGTCAAGTCGTTGAACCTCTCGAAGGAGCAGCAGCCGCCGAGGGCGGTCGACGACGAGACCGGTGCGCGGCGCAACCGCTCCACGATCGTGTCGGTCCTGGACAACGACAGCGACCCGAACGGCGACGTCATCACCGTGGTGCCCGAGAGCCTGGCGGCACCCGACACACTGCAGGTGTCGGTGGTCAGCCAGGGTCAGGCCGTCCAGGTGACGCCGACGGGGGACGCCACCGGCACCATGTCGTTCACCTACGCCGTCACGGACGGAGTCGCGGCCTCCGCGCCGGCCAAGGTGACCGTCGAGGTGGTCGACGACTCCGTCAACAACCCCCCTCGGGCCAAGTCGCTGCGGCCGCAGGACCCGGTCGACCAGCGACCGTTCCAGGTCCAGATGCAGACGCCCGGCCACTACGAGGTGCTGCCGGACTGGGAAGATCCAGAGGGCGACCCGATGGTGCTTGCGGGCGCCACGGCCGACGATCCGGCGACCGGCGAGGTCCAGACGGTGCCGACGGGCCGACTCACCTTCAAGGCCACCGGCGGGTCGCCCGGCACGCGGCGTCTCGACGTGAGCGTTGCGGACGTACCTCCGGCCGGCTCCGAGTCGAAGGCCGGTTCCGGCCCGCTCGACGTGACGGTCGTCGGTCAGGGCCAGAACGTCGGTCCTGTAGCGCAGCCGGACTACGCGGTGGGCGCGGTCAACTCCAACATCACGGTGCATCCGTTGAGCAACGACGTGGATCCCAACGGCGATCCGCTCCTGATCACCAAGCTGGTTCCGCCCGCAGCGGGTTGGGGGACGGCACAGGTCGTCCTCTCGCCGGAGGACGGCAGCATCGTCGTGCGGGCGGATCTGCCAGGGACGATCATCTTCGGCTACGAGGTCACAGACCGGATCGAGACGGTCCAGGCGCTCGTCCGTGTCGACGTCGTCGATGTGCAGCAGAACCGTGCCCCGAGCGCCGGTCCCGACCTTCTGCTCCTGCTGTCGGACCAGTCCAAGCGCTCGGTCGACCTGCTGGTCAACGACTGGGACCCCGACGGGGACGTCATGATGGTGACGGGGCTCCGCCTCCTGTCCGGTCCGGAGGTGAGCTTCCAGCTGCTCGAGCACCGGCGGGTGCGGGCCTGGAGCAACGTTCCGCTGAGCGCTCCCGCTGTCTTCGAGTACACCGTGAGCGACGGCGCAGCGCAGTCGGCGGGTCGTCTGGTCGTCGCGCAGTCGCCGGTCGACGCCGTCAACGCTCGGCCGATCGTGGGTGCCGACACGGCGACGGTTCGAACCGGTGACGTGGTGAGCATCCCGGTGTTGGCCAACGACCTGGACCCCGACGGCGACACGCTCAGACTCGCTCCCGAGCTCCAGCGCGGTCCCGAACCGGGTCAGGGCACGGCCTTCGTGTCGGGCAGCGTCGTCCGCTTCGTCGCTCCGAACACGCCGGGGACCGTGCAGCTCTCCTACGGCGTCACCGACGACGGGTTGACGTGGTCGTCGGGACAGGTCCTCGTCAACGTCCGCGCCGCCCAGGACAACGCTCTACCGCTGCCGCAGACCGTCGAAGCCCGCGTGCTTTCCGGCAACTCGGCACGCGTCACGATCCCCCTGTCGGGCATCGATCCCGACGGCGATTCGGTCTCGTTGGTCGGCATCGGCCCGGAGCCGGCGCCCGCGTTGGGCAGGGTCGTGACCCCCGTCGGCACCGACTCGATCATCTACGAGGCCTTCAAGTCCGACACCGGGGGCAGGGACGCCTTCACCTACCAGGTCCGTGACTCACGTGGCGGCGTCGCGACCGGAACGGTGCGCGTGGTCGTCGCACCCCGTGCGTCGTCCAATCCACCGCAGCCTGCGGACGACGAGGTCACGATCGCGCCGGGCCAGTCGCTCACGGTCCCGGTGCTGGACAACGACTTCGACCCCGACGGCGACCCCATCAGCCTTGCTGACCCGGCGCTGGGGCGGCCGTTCCCCGACGGCCTGGACGCCGAGGTCGTCGGCAGTCGAGTTCGGGTGACGGCGCCCAACGAGATCGGTCCGGTTGATCCGCTGTACTACTACGTGACCGACGGGCCCGGGGCGCAGCCGGTCGTCGGCTCGATCAAGGTGACTGTCAGCGCCGACACGGTCGGCCAGCCCCCGATCGCACGCGACGACGTGGCACGTCTGAGGGACACTTCCGCCGACTCGATCAGCGTGGACGTCCGCTCCAACGACGAGGACCCCGACGGGGACCCGGACGATCTCAAGGTCGAAGTTGTCGCTCCGTCGAACGCCTCGGTCGACGGCGGCAACGTCGTCGTGACTCCGGGCGCCGCACCGCAAGTCGTCGTGTACCGGATCACGGACGAGCAGAAACTGTCGGCAGCAGCGGTCGTACGGGTGCCGGCGAAGGGAGACACGACCGATCTCCCACCCGAGGCCAAGCCGAAAGCGGGCGTGGTGGATGTCGAGGCCGGGAAGACGGTGCCGATCAAGGTCGCGGATCGCGTGATCGACCCCGAGGGGCAGCCCGTGCAGCTCACGCAAGGCCGCCTCGTCACCGCCACCAAGGGGGTGATCCTGCCCGACATGACGCCCACCGAGTTCACGTATCAGGCCTCGGCGGACAAGGTGGGTGACGCCTCGGTGATGTTCGAGGTGACCGACAGCCCGGACGTGAACGCCGGCAACAAGGTGACGTTCACGGTGCCGATCCGGATCCTTCCCGGGCCCGACTCGCCTCAGACCGCCCTCAAGCTCGTCCCCGGCAACCCGGTGCGGATCGGTCCGGGCGATGATCCGGTGCAGCTCGATCTTGGCGGGCGGGTCGATCCCGACACCGCCGATCCTGGCGACGTGACCTTCACGTTGATGGGTGCGGACACGGGTGGGATCCAGATCGACCAGGTCGGCAGCCGCATCACGCTCACGGGATCCAAGGACGCGAAGGTCGGTGACGTCATCTCCGTCCCGTTCGAGGCAAAGCTCGGTGATCGGACCGCGAACGGGACGGTCGAGGTCCAGATCGTCGCCAGCTCACGACCGCAGGTCACCTGCACGGTCGAGGACGTCAAAGACGCCTCGGCCGGTGAGGAGGTCGTCGTCGATGTGCTGCGCAACTGCACCAACCCCTTCCCTGACGGCGAGCTCGAGCTCACGTCGGCCACCGACGACGGCGGCGCGGGCGCTCGCATCGACGGCGGATCGGTCAGGTTGACTCCGAAGGAAGGCTTCGTCGGGACTGTCGTCGTCAGCTACGAGGTGACCGACCCGGTGGGTCGGGTCACGACCGGTGTGCTGCGGATCATCGTCCGGGACGTGCCCGGTGCCCCGGGGGCGCCCACGGTGGTGGACGTATCCTCGCGCCAGGTCGTCCTGTCCTGGACGGCACCCGACCCGCACGGCACCGCGATCACCAAGTACCTGGTGGTGGCGTCCAGGCTGTCCCAGCCGTTCGACTGCGGCACCCTCACCACGTGCACCGTCACCGGCCTGACCAACGACGTGGAGTACGGGTTCTCCGTGAAGGCGGTGAACGAGGTGGGCGAAGGCCCGGCCGGACCGACCTCGACTGCACGACCCGACCAGCGTCCTGACCCGCCGACCGGCGTCCAGCTCACGTTCGACAAGACCAAGCCCGATGGCAAGCTCGTCGCCAAGTGGAGCGCAGCGCGAACCGAAGGGTCGGCTGTGACGGGCTACGAGCTCGAGGTGACGCCGGCGCTGCCGGACGGCACGGCTCGCATCACGCTGGGCAACGTCACCGAGCACACGATCGACGGGCTGGAGAACGGCACGGCCTACCGGGTGAGGGTCCGGGCCAAGAACAAGGCGGCCACTGGCGAGAGCGACTGGTCCGCAGACTCCAACGCCGAGACGCCGGCAAAGGCGCCCGACCCGCCGGGAAAGCCTCTGGTGGCAAAAGTCGCGGACCCACTTGGTCGGAGGATCGAAGTCCGTTGGAGTGCTCCGGAGAGCAATGGCGCAGCGATCACGACGTACACGGTGGTCGCCTTTCCGGCGGGGTCAACGACGGCACACCGGACTCTCACAGTGCCAGGAAACCAGTTGATGCCGCTCGTCGTGGATCTCGCCGATCGCGACAACCTGTTCGAGGTAGTGGTCACTGCGACGAATAAGGCGGGTGACTCCGCGCCGTCCGATCGTTCGGTTGCGGTGAAGTCGGAGAGCGTGCCAGACCCGATCGCTTCGGTTGTCGCAACTGCGCGACCGGGTGCCTTCAACTCCGGAGGCGAGGTCCAGCTCGCCTTCACGCGACCCGTCGATGGTGGGGCCGACATTGACAAATACCAGGTGAGCACAAATGGCGGTGCGTTCGTCGATGTCTCACCGTCGAACACCGTCAACCAACAATCTGCGGCCCTGACGGTGAAAGGTCTCGCTAAGGGCTCGACTTTCAATTTCGCCGTCAAGGCTTGCAACTCGAAGGGTTGCGGGAACCCATCGACGGCCTCCAACCAGGTCACGGCGTACGAGACTCTGCAGCAGCCGACCGTGACCGTCGTCGAGGTTGCGCAGGATCACGTGACCTTCCAGATTGGCGCGCCCCCCTCGAACGGACTTGGCATCACGCTAACCGTCGACGGGGTCGCTCGGTCCTCCGGCGAGATGATTCGCAAGAACGATTCCTGCGACCGTGCGCAGTCGCTCACCGTCGTGGCAACGGATGAGGCTGGGCAGAGCAGCAGCAGCTCGCGCAGCAGCTCAACTGGACCGTGCCCGACGGTGTCGATCTCCATCGGAGACCGAGTGGCTGAAGCAGGCGGCTGCGTCTACGGGGATGGGATGGCCACTGGGGATTCGCAGGGCTGCTATCGCCTCCGGATCTCGCTGCGGAACTTCAGTCCCGGCGCTCACACCGTGCGGTGCTACATGACGATGAATAATCCGCCCCAGCCCGCTGTCTACAAGACCATCTCCGTCGGGAACGGTGACTACCAGGACTGCTCGTTCAGCTCAGCCGGACGATGGGTGATGGTCGTCGTCGATGGCACCATCGCCGGCGGAAACACGAGTCCGGACCAGTACGGCTGGGCGGTAGGTCACCACTCGGGCTACCTGTCGAACGTCTCGCCCCAATGGCCGACGAACTGACTTCCTAGGAGATCCAGATGACACCTGAGCAGGCGGCGTGGTTCGCCGATACGTTCGACAAGCTGGTGGGCAACGTCAGCAAGGCCATCGTGGGCAAGGACCACGTGGTGCGACTGGCGCTGACCTGCCTGCTCAGCGAGGGGCACCTGCTGCTGGAGGACGTTCCCGGCACGGGCAAGACGATGCTGGCCAAGTCCATCGCCAACACCGTCCAGGGGACCCACCACCGCATCCAGTTCACTCCGGACCTCCTCCCGTCCGACGTCACGGGCGGAACGGTCTACGACCAGCGCACGGGTCAGTTCGAGCTGCGACGCGGTCCGATCTTCGCCACGGTGGTCCTGGCCGACGAGATCAACCGTGCGTCGCCCAAGACCCAGTCCGCCCTGCTGGAGGTGATGGAGGAGGGCCAGGTCACGATCGACGGTGCCACCCATCCGGTGGGTCCACCGTTCATGGTGATCGCCACCCAGAACCCAATCGAGCAGGCCGGCACGTACCGCCTGCCCGAGGCGCAGCTGGACCGCTTCCTCATGAAGACCCACCTGGGTTACCCCGACCAGGACGCCACCATCCGCATCCTGGCCGAATCCGCGAATCGGAACCGGAGCGACAACGTCGGGCCGCTCATCACCGCCAACGCTGTGACCGAGATGGCAACGCTGGCGTCCAGCAACCACACCGACGCATCGGTCCTGGCGTACGTGACCCACCTGGCCGAGGCCAGCCGCGCGCACCCGGCCGTCAAGCTGGGCCTGAGCACCCGCGGCTGCATCTCGTTCGTCCGGGCTGCCAAGACCTGGGCGGCGTCGCTCGGGCGCAACTACGTGACGCCCGACGACATAAAGGAGCTGGCGCAGCCGGTCCTGAGCCATCGGGTGGTCCTGGATCCGGAGGCGGAGTTCACCGGCACCACGGTCACCGACGTCGTCACCCGCATCCTCGCCGAGGTGAAGCCACCGACCGAGCGGGCGGCCTGACCGCAGTGTCGATCGACGACGCGCCGCGTTCCTCCGACACCCCTGCGCACGACACGGAGCCGGTCCAGGCCTTCTCGCGCCCGTCGTCGACTCGTCCCCTGGAAGCCGGTGCTGCGACACTTCGGCGCCCCTCCGTCGTGGGCAGGGCGCGCCGATCGCTCGGGGTCATCACCGGGACCGGCTGGTTCGTGGTCGTGCTCGCCGTCGTGTCGTGGGTCGCCGGCTGGCGACTCGGCTGGTTGGAGCTCATGTACATCGCCACCGCGGCGTCGGTCGTCATGGTCGTGGCGATCCCCTTCGTGCTGGGCCGTTCCCCGCTCGACGTCGAGCTGGAGCTCCAACCCCAGCGGGTCGTCGTCGGCGGTCGTGCGGCCGGCCAGGTCACCGTGCGCAACCGCACCAATCGCCGTGTGCTCGGCCAGCGCATGGATCTCACGGTCGGATCCGGGGTGGCAGAGCTCGCTGTCCCATCGCTCTCCGGTGGCGCCGACCACGAGGAGCTGTTCGTGCTGCCGACCCAGCGGAGGGCGGTCATCCCCGTCGGCCCGGCCACGCTCGTTCGAGACGACCCCCTCGGTGTGCTACGTCGGTCAGCCGTCCGAACCACCCCCATCCCGCTGTTCGTCCACCCCAGGACGGTGCCGCTCGGTCATCTGGGCGCCGGCTTGATGCGCGACCTCGAGGGCCAGCCCACCGCCGACCTGTCACCGTCGGACATCGCATTCCACGCGCTCCGCGACTACGAGCCCGGCGACGACCGGCGCTTCGTCCACTGGCTGACCACCGCTCGGGTGGGCAAGCTCATGGTCCGCCAGTTCACCGACACGCGCCGGGCCCACCTCGCGATCGTGCTGGACGGTGCCAAGGGGGCGTACGCACCAGGCGACGGCGGACCTGACGACGAGTTCGAGACGGCCGTGTCGGCCGCGGCGTCGATCGGCGTCCGGGCGCTCGGCGACGAGCAGGACCTGACCATGTGGGCGAGCGGCCGACACATGCCGGTCGGACAGCCGCGATCGATGCTGGACGCTCTGGCCGGTTTGGAGCAACGCGGCCGCCACAGCCAGCTTGCGGATCAGATCGACGTGCTCATGCGGAAGACCAGCGGAGTGAGCTCGGCGATCGTCGTCACCGGTTCGGTACCGACGATCGCGGATCTGCGGGCCCTCGTCGTTCGCTTCCCCGTCGACGTCCGGACGATGGTGGTGCGTGTGGCGGCCGACGAGGCACCCGGCTTCCGTCCGGTCGGCTCCACACTGGTCGTGACGCTGTCGGAGCTCTCCGATCTCGGGCATCTGCTGTGGGCGGTGACGAAGTCGTGACTGCGGTCGTCCCGCCGTCGCCGGTTCCGCCGGCCGAGCCGCCGGTGGTCCCTCCTGCCCCTCCGAGCTCACCCGGCCCGGCACCGTCGGCGGGGAACGCGTCCGCTCCAGCGAAGCGCTCGCCGTGGCCGAACCGACAGGAGTGGTTCGACATCGCTGGGTTGGGCCTGATGATCGGCCTGGGTCTGTTCGGGTTCCAGACGGCCTACGGGGGGACCCGCTATCTCGTCGCCGGGCTGGTCGGAACGCTGCTCGGGTTCGTCGTGGCGCTCTGGGGCGCTCGAACCCGTCAGCCGCTGTTGGTCGTCAGCGCGGCCACCGTCGGCGTCTTCTTCCTGTTCGGCGGTGCCGTGGCCGTGCCGGATGCCGCCATCGCCGGCATCGTCCCGTCGCCAGCGGCTGTGGTCGCTCTCGTCGACGGCGCGATCAGCGGTTGGGCCCGCCTGCTGACGACCACGCCACCGGCCGGTGCTCGGGACAACCTCCTGGCCGTCCCGTACCTGTGCGGCGTGGTCGCGTCGGTCATCGCGTTGACCATCGCTCGACGCACCCGCCGTGGTCAGTTCGCCGTCCTTCCGGCTCTCGCCGTGCTGGCGCTCAGCATCCTCTTCGGCACCGACGAACCGGCCTCGTTGGTGCTGCAGGGCGCGGCCTTCGCGGTGATCGCCATCGGCTGGGTCTCGCTGCACCGACGGATGCAACGCAGGGTCGACGTGGGGACCGGCCGCTCCAGCCGCAGGCTCGGAGTGCTCGCCGTCCTCGCCGTCGCGGGCCTGGCGGCGGCGGTCTTCGGCGGGAGCATCCCCGGCGTCGGCTCCCACCCTCGCTTCGTGCTGCGAGACCAGACGGAGCCGCCTTTCGACCCCCGAACGCACCCATCGCCCCTGTCGTCATACCGCCGCTACACGAACGAGGAGCAGCTGAAGAACTCGACGCTGTTCACGGTGAAGGGAATGGAAGGCGGGGAGAAGCTCCGTCTCGCCGTCCTCGACTCCTACGACGGCGTCGTGTACTCGGTCGGGTCAGGGTCTGGATCCTCCGGCTACTTCGAACGCGTGGGCGAGACCGTCTCGAACGACGTCGACGGATCCGACCGTGACGTCACCCTCACGGTCGAGGACTACACCGACATCTGGGTGCCCGGCGCCGGCTACCTGGATGCCGTCGACTTCGACGGTCCACGAGCCGATCTCCTGCGTGAGCAGTTCCGCTACAACTCCTCGACCGGAAGCGGCGCGTCGGGGGTCAGGCTCCGCAAGGGCGACGTGTTCCGGACCCGGTCCGTCCTCCCGCCGACGCAGGCCGGCGACGGCGCCCGGGCCCAGGTCCGCCAACCTGATGCGGTCCGGCTCGAAGCGGTGGAGGCCGCCGGATCCGAGTTCGCGTCCGCGCCGGAATCAGCTGATCCGTCCCAGCCTCAGGCGAGCGACTACCAGCGGCTCAACGGCGTCGTCGACCAGGTGAACGCGACCGGGGCGACCAGCGACGGCGAGGCCATCAACGGCTTCGAATCCCGGCCGGGGCACCACGCCCGTCGGCTCGTCGGCATGGTGGAGGAGGGGGGCGTCATGATCGGCAACGACGAGCAGTACGCACCGCTCGTCGCGCTCATGTCGCGAGGACTGGGCGTGCCGGCTCGGGTCGTCATGGGCTTCGTCGTGCCGCCTGGGGCCCCCGCCGACCAGCCCGTGGAGATCAAGGGATCTGACGTCGCCGCTTGGGTGGAGGTCGCCATCGACGGCGTCGGCTGGGTGTCGTTGAAGGACATCCACCCTCAGGCCGACCCGACCCCCAAGCCGGAGACGAAGAGCGCCCAGCAGTCGACAGATCCTCCTCCACCACCGCCCACAGTCCCACCGACGGAGGACGACGAGGTCGACGTCAACAAGGTGAAGCAGGACGATCGGAAGGATGATTCCGACGGATTCAGCATCCCCCGGTGGGTGTACTACGCCGGCGCGATCACCTTGCTGCCGATCGCGGTGCTCGCCGCCGTCACCGGCGTGATCGCAGGCCTCAAGGCCCGGCGTCGCGCTCGCCGACGGACCCAGGGTCCGCCGTCGACGCGCGTCGCCGGTGGTTGGAACGAGGTCATCGACCTCGCCGCCGACATGGGCACACCCGTCCCCGTGCTCGCCACGCGCAGCGAGGGGGCCCGGCTCATGGGCACGGATGCCGCGGTGGGCCTCGCTCACCACGCGGACGTCGGCATCTTCGGCCCGACCGACCTGAGCGAGGCATGGGTCGAGGCGTACTGGAACGACGTGGACGGCACTCGCGTCGCGATGACCGCCGACATGTCGCGCATGGAGCGGTGGCGTGTGCTGGTGTCGCTGGCGTCGCTGCGCTCGTCGTTCGAGCGCTGGCGGTTGCTCCGACGGCTGCGGCGGACTGGCATCGTCGCGGGTCAGACGAGTGCCGACGAGATTGCTGGTCCCGGAGACTCACGACCGCTCGTCGGCACTGCCGTCGGACGGGTTGGCTCGACGGTGGGGGACGATCAGCCGACGCAGGCCGGGAACAGCCCCGGGTCGGACTCGTGGTGGAGGGATGAGGGAACGTGAAGCTGCGGCTCAACTACGTCCGGCAGTCGGGAGCGGCGGTCGACCTGGAGATCCAAGCCGACGCGGAGGCGACGGTGGGCCAGCTGGCCGGCGCGATCGCCACCCGGGATCCCGGCGACCGGCGAGGCCCGCAGGCGTTGACCC
>JAEYSR010000037.1 GCA_023434535.1 Actinomycetes bacterium | reverse complement strand
AGCCGCCGGTCGAGCCGACGGCCGACCCGTCGGACCGCCGCTGCGAGGAGCTCTACGACCTCATCCCCAGCTCGGCCAACCAGCCCTACGACATGCGCGACGTGATCCGCACCGTCGTCGACGACGGCGACTTCTTCGAGTACGCCCGCGACTGGGCCGGGTCGATCACCTGCGGGTTCGCCCGCCTCGGCGGCGCGAGCGTGGGCATCGTCGGCAACCAGCCCGCCATGTTCGCCGGCGTGCTCGACATCGAGTCGTCGTCCAAGGCCGCACGTTTCGTGCGCACGTGCGACGCGTTCAACATCCCGCTGGTGACCTTCGTCGACGTCCCCGGTTTCCTCCCCGGCGTCGACCAGGAGCACAACGGCATCATCCGCCACGGCGCCAAGCTGCTGTACGCCTACTGCGAGGCCACCGTGCCCCGCATCTCCGTCATCACCCGCAAGGCCTACGGCGGCGCCTACGTGGTCATGGACTCCAAGTCCATCGGCTCCGACCTGGCCTTCGCCTACCCGTCGGCCGAGCTGGCCGTGATGGGCGCCCAGGGCGCGGTCGAGATCGTGAACCGTCGGGAGCTCGCCGAGGCGGCCGACCCGGCGGCGCGCCGCGCCGAGCTCATCGAGACCTACGAGGAGACGTACCTCAACCCGTGGGAGGCCACGGACCGGGGCTACATCGACGACGTCATCGATCCGGCGGAGACCCGCATCAAGCTGATCGCGGCGCTCGAGGTGCTGCGCACCAAGCGCGAGGACCTGCCCACCCGCAAGCACGGCAACATGCCGCTCTGACGATGGCATCCGTGAGGATCGACCCCGAACCCACCGCCGAGGAGGCCGCCGCGATCGTCGCGGCCATCGAGTGCGGGCTCCCGCGTGCGGGCGGCGAGGTGGCACCCGACCGGGTGTCGCGTTGGCGCTGGTCCGGACGCTGGTGGTCGAAGCCGGTGCCGGTCGTGCGCGGTCGCCCGCACTGATCCCCGCGCCTCTCCGTTGGCCGTGGCGTCGATCGTGCAGTCCGACGTCGTGGTCGTCGGGGCCGGCACGGCGGGGCTGAACGCCGCGCTGCAGCTGGCCCGCCGCGGGCTCGACGTCACCGTCGCGGAGTCCCGCCGGCTGGGCGAGGGCGGCGCCCGCTGGGACAACGGGGTCCTGGCCTGGCAGTACGCGCGGGCGGGCATCGCCCCGCCCACGACCGACGAGGTCCACCCCGCCTCGGGTCGGACCCTGCTCCTCGGCCCGGGGGACGTCGGGCCGGTGGTGGTCGAGTCGCCCACCGTCCACGCCGACATGCGCCGGCTGAACGACCGCCTGGTCGCGCTCTGCAGGGCCGAGGGAGTGGGGTTCGTCGACCGGGCCCGGGACCTGACCGTCGACGTCGCCGACGATCGGGTGCGCTCGATCCGCGTCGACGTTCCCCTCGCGGACGCCGACGGCCCGGGACCCGACGGTGCAGGCGTGGATGACGGCGCGACAGAACGAACCGGGGTGCGGCTCGAGGCCGCCCTGTTCGTGGACGCTGCGGGGCGCCGCGGTGTGCTCCGTTCGCAGGTCCCCGCTCTGGCGGACTGGTGTCCGCCGGTCGGACGGGACCTCCTCTGCACCGCCAGCCAGTTCATGTTCGAGGTCGACGACGCCGACGGTGCGCGCCGGTTCCAGGAGCTCCACGGCGGGCGCATCGGCGACGGGGTGACCTGGGTCGGACTCGACGGCGGCTTCTCGGCGCTGGCCGTCGGCATCGGCGGCGATCTGGACCGGGTGTCGGTGCTGACCGGAGCGATCGCGTCGGGCCGGTGGGGGAGCGGCCGCAGCATCCTCGACCGGTTCCTCGCCCGCCAGCCCTGGATCGGGCCACCCGTCTACGGCGGCGACGGGCTGATCCCTCTGCGTCGCCCGTACGCCCGGCTCGGCGCGGGTGGCGTGGCCCTGGTGGGCGACTCCGCGTGCCAGGTGTTCCCCGCCCACGGCAGCGGGATCGGGACCGGCCTCATCGCCGGCACGGTGCTCGCCGAGCAGGTGGCCGGGACGACCGACCCGGGTTCGACCCAGGCCCTGTGGGCCTACCAGCACGCCTACCACCGCGAGCTCGGCGGCACGCTGGCCGCCTACGACGCCTTCCGCCGGTGCAGCAGCGCGATCGGCTCCGACGGCGTCCGGCGCATGTTCGCGAGCGGGCTCTTCTCCGCGGACATGGGTGCATCCGGACTGGAGCAGCGTTGGAGCGAGCCGTCGGCCGCCCAGGCCGCCGGTGCGGCGCGGGCCTACGCCCGCGATCCGGGACTGGCCCGGGCGATGGTGCCGTGGCTGGCGCGCTGCGGCGTCGCCGCCCGGCTCGGCGCCGCGTCGCCGGCAGAGGTGGACCTCGACGGCCTCCGCTCCTGGGACCGCCGGCTGGCCAGAGTGGTCGGCGGCTGAGTGGTCGGCGGCTGAGTGGTTGGCGGCTGAGTCGTCGGGGACTGGGTGGTCGGGCGCCCGGGACCGGGAGGGTCAGCTGCCGGACAGGAAGTCGAGCGTCTCGGGCAGCGCCGTCGGGTCCTGGACGAAGAACATGTGCCCGCCGTCGTACAGGCGCTGCTCGGCGTGGGGCACGTGCTCGGCGATGTAGGCCCCGTTGGCCGGCGGGGCGATCCCGTCGAACTGACCGCTGGCCACCCGGGTCGGGCATGTGATCAGGTGCAGGCGGTCGCACACGTCGTGGTGGCTCCGCGCCTCCAGCTGCCGTCGGGCGCCGTCAGCTGCTTCGGGCGTCCGCTCCTGGGTCTGGCCGGCCGCGAACAGGTCGACGAAGCCCTGCTGGTCCGGGTGGGCGGCCAGGAAGTCGGGCGTGAAGCGGGTGTCGAGCAGGGTCGTGCCGACGGCGATCCTCTGCTCCACGGGGAGCTCGGCCAGCTGGTCGAGGGGATACGACGCCCCGCCCTCGCCGCCCGGGGAGGTGCACATGAGGGCCAGCCGGTCCAGCCGGTCGGGCCACGTCACGGCGTACTCCTGGGCGACCATGCCGCCGAAGCTCACTCCCATCACCGCGCAGTCGTCCCAGCCCGTGGCGTCGAGCAGGCCGGCGATGTCGCCCGCGTAGTCGGCCATGGTCGTCGGTCCGGGAGGAGCGGAGGACCGGCCCATGCCCCGGTGGTCGTGGGCCAGGACGTCGAACCGCTCGGCGAGGGGAGCGAGCAGCAGCTGCACGTCCGCCAGCGTCGCTCCCGACCCGTTCACGAAGAAGAGGCGCGGTCCGGAGCCGGAGCGCTCCCAGTAGATGTCGGCGCCGTTGACGTGTGTGGTGCCGCTGGTCGAAGGGCCCATGTCGGCGACGCTACCCATGCCAACGACGTCATCGGCGGACGATGGCCATATCCTCGGCGACGTGGCGGACGCACTGCCGGTCGGGACGGTCGAGGAACCCCCTGTGCCCGACGTCGTCGCGCCCGAGGTGATGACCGTGGCCGACGACGAGGTCGTCGTGTTCCGCGGTCCCCACTCGGTCCGGCGCACCGGCCTGGCACCCGACACATCCGTCGTGGTCGACGACGTGGAGGTGCGCACGCTGCCCCGGCGCGGGGAGCTCCTGGCCCGGGTCGCCACCGCCAACGACGTCCACTTCGGCGAGACGGTGTGCGGCCACATCGACGGCGTCGACTGGGAGACGTACTCCGTCGGACCCGGTGAGCCCCCCTATCCCGAGACGATGAACGCGGCGGTCGTCGCGGACATGTCGGCGTGGGAGCCCGACGCCGTGGTGGTCAAGGGCGACGTGACATCGGACGGCACGGACGAGCAGGTGGACCGGTTCCTGGAGGTGTACGGCGGCGCGTTCGGGGATCGGCTGACGTGGGTGCGCGGCAACCACGAGAGCTACCACGAGCTCCAGCGGGGGGCGTGGCCGACCCAGGAGGTCGAGCTCCCGGGCGTCGTCCTCGCGGTGCTCGACACCTCGCGGGACCGCACGATCAACGGCCACCTCGACGCCGACCAGCTGGACTGGCTGGACGAGCTGGGCCAGCGGGCGGACCGGCCGGTCATGGTGTTCGGCCACCACCCCGTCTGGGACCCGTCGGACGAGCGCCGCCGCGGCGACGTCTTCGGCCTGGTCCCCGACGACACCGAGGCGCTGGCCGACGTGTTCGCCCGGCGCACCCGACTGCTCGGCTACTTCGCCGGCCACACGCACCGCAACCGGCGGACCGGTCTGCCCGGCGTCGAGGACGTCCCGTTCGTGGAGGTCGGGACGGTCAAGGACTACCCGGGCTCGTGGGCGGAGTACCGCGTCTACGACGGCATGGTCCTGCAGGTGCACCGCCGCATCACCGATCCGGTCGGCCTGGCCTGGAGCGAACGCACCCGCCACATGTTCGCCGGGACCTACGAGCGCTACGCCCGGGGCGAGCTGTCGGACCGCTGCTTCGCCATGGTGGCCCGGTGATCGACGCCTCGCCCGGGCCGCTGGCCGACCTCCGAGTCGTGGACCTGGCCACCGTGATTGCGGGGCCGGGATGCGCCCGCTACCTGGCCGACTACGGCGCGGACGTCATCAAGGTCGAGAGGCCGCCGTCGGGGGACAGCGTGCGGGGCATGGGCTGGAGCGACCCTACCGACGGCCAGGGCATGTGGTGGAAGATCGTGAGCCGCAACAAGCGGACGATCGCGCTCGACCTCAAGGATCCCGACGACCTCGAGGTCATGCGGCGGTTGGTCGACTCCGCCGACGTGCTCGTGGAGAACTTCCGGCCCGGCACGCTGGAGCGCCTCGGGCTCGCCCCCGACGAGCTGCACCGGACGAACCCGGGCCTCGTGATCACCCGGGTCACCGGCTTCGGCCAGACGGGTCCGTACAAGGGGCGGCCGGGCTTCGCGACGCAGGCCGAGGCGCTGTCGGGCTTCGCGGCGATCAACGGCGAGCCGGACGGCCAACCCCTCCTCCCGCCGATCGCCCTGACCGACGAGGTCACCGCCATCGTCGCGGCGTTCGCCACCATGGTCGCCCTGCACTCGGGGGTCGGTCAGGTCGTGGACGTGAACCTCGTCGAGTCGATGCTGCAGATGATGGGACCGCTCGTCCCGCTGTACGGCCTGCTCGGTCAGGTCCAGGAGCGGCTGGGGGCCGGCATCCCCTACACGGTCCCCCGGAACACGTACCGGACCTCCGACGGCCGGTGGGTGGCGGTGTCCTCCAGCGCCGACTCCGTGGCCGCCCGGGTCATGGACCTGATCGGGCTGGGCGACGACGCCCGGTTCGTCGACTTCTCGGGTCGGGCCGCGCACCGGGCGGAGATCGACGCCCGGATGTCGGAGTGGATGGCCGAGCGGACCATGGAGCAGGTGCTCGAGCAGTTCGAGGCAGCTCAGGCCGCAGTGGCGCCGGTGTACGACATGGCCGACATCGCCACCGATCCGCACTTCGTCGACCGCAAGGCGATCGTCGAGGTCGACGGCTTCCCCATGCAGGACGTCGTGGCCCGCCTCAGCGCGACGCCGGGGCGCGTCCGGTGGCCGGGCCGGGAGCTCGATGCCGACGGCACCGCGATCCGGAGGGAGCTGGACGACACGGCGATCCGGAGGGAGCTGGACGGCACGGCGGTCCGGAGGGAGCTGGACGGCACGGCGGTCCGGAGTGAGCTCGACAGCAGGGACTGACGGTCCCGCCGGTCCTCAGCCCTCGACGACGGCGACCTCGATGCGGTCCTGGTTCCACTCCTGTGCGGTGTCGAGCGCCACGCGGGCCTGGTCGATCAGCTCGTCCGCGCTGAAGGCGTGGGCCGGGTAGCAGGCGACGCCGGCCCACATCGTGTGGGGGCCGGAGCGGCTGACCAGGTTGCGTCGCGTCCGCTCGACGGTCCACACCGCGCCGTTCTCGGGGGTGTCC
>JAEYSR010000005.1 GCA_023434535.1 Actinomycetes bacterium | reverse complement strand
CAACCGCGAGTGGTGGGAGCCGCTGCTCGCCCGGGTCCGCAACCGCTAGCTCCCCGACACCGCACCAGTTCCCGACACGGCACCAGTTCCCCGACACGGCACCAGGAGGCGCAGTGCGCATCATCGTCACGGGCTCGAAGGGTCAGCTCGGCACCGAGCTCATGGCCCTCCTGGGGTCCCAGGACCACCACGAGGTGCTGGGTCTCGACCTCCCCGACGTCGACCTGACCGACCGCGACCAGGTGCTCGGGACGATCACCTCCTTCGCGCCCGACGCCGTGATCCACGGTGCGGCCTTCACGGCGGTGGACGCCTGCGAGGAGCAGGTCGAGACCGCCTACCGGGTCAACTGCGCGGCGACCCGCTTCGTGGCCGACGGCGCCCGGCGCGTCGGCGCCCACGTGGTGTACGTCTCCACGGACTACGTGTTCGACGGCACGCTCGACCGTCCCTACGTCGAGTGGGACCGGACCAACCCCCAGTCGGTGTACGGCCGCACCAAGCTGGGCGGCGAGTCGGAGATCGACGACGGGTGGACCATCGCCCGCACCTCGTGGGTGTGCGGATTCCACGGCTCGAACATGGTCAAGACGCTCCTGCGGCTGGCCGAGGAGCGCGACGAGCTCGCCTTCGTCGACGACCAGATCGGCCATCCCACGTTCGCGGGCGACCTGGCCGCGATGCTGGCCCGGCTGGCCGTCGAGCGGGTCCCCGGCACGTTCCACACGACCAACCAGGGCGCGGTGAGCTGGTACGAGTTCGCCCAGGAGGTGTTCCGCGCCGGCGGTCACGACCCCGAGCGGATCCGGCCCATCGCCACCGCGGACCTGGACCCGCCCCGACCCGCGCCCCGCCCCGCCAACTCGGTGCTGGACAACCTCGCGTGGCGCCTCCACGGGTTCGAGCCGAGCCGCGACTTCCGCGAGCCGCTCGCCGAGGTCGTGGCCGCGTTGCGCTCCGCGTAGGGCCCGGATCGGCCGCTCCGGGAGCCTCCTGGCACAGGGGGGTGGTTCGGGTGCGGCCACCCTCCGGAACTAGAGTTCCGTGGATATGGAAACCGCCCTTCCCGAGTACGACGAGGCCTACTACCGGGACTACGACGGCCAGCGCTACGAGCACTCCGAGCAGTGGCAGGCGCTGTTCCGCCACTTCGCGGACCGCATCCGCAGCAGCCTGGCACCACGGCGGACGCTCGACGCCGGCTGCGCGATCGGCCTGCTCGTCGCCGCGCTGCACGACCTCGAGATCGACGCCTACGGCTTCGACGTGTCGGAGTTCGCGGTCTCCCAGGCGCCCGAGTCGGTCAAGGACCGGGTCTGGAACCAGAGCCTGACCGAGCCGATCAAGGACCGCTACGACCTGATCACCTGCATCGAGGTGATCGAGCACCTCCCGGCCTCCCAGGCCATCGACGCGGTGGCCACGCTGTGCGCCGCGACCGACACGATCCTGCTCAGCTCCACCCCCGAGGAGCACGAGGAGCCCACGCACCTCAACGTCCAGCCGCCCGAGTACTGGTCGGCCCTGTTCGCCGCCCACGGGTTCTTCCGTGACACGGACTACGACGCGACGTTCATCAGCCCGTGGGCGGTGCTCTACCGCCGCCGCCCCGACGACATCGCCGGCGTCGTGCGGAACTACGACCGGGCGTGGTGGCGACTGCGCGACGAGAACCTGCGGGTCCGCTCCGCTCTCCTCAAGGAGACCGACACCCGCGAGGCCCTCGGCGCCCTGCTGAGCGACGCCGAGTGGGACCGGATCCGGGCCTCGGAGGACCAGCTCGCCGCCATCTCCGACGTGGCGGGTGAGATCCGAGAGGACCGGCTGACGGGCGCCACGTCGGTGACCTACGCCCTCCAGGCCGAGGTGGACGACCTGCGGGCCCGGCTCGCCGTCCAGGAGGAGAGGGCCGTCGACGCCGAGATGCGGTTCCTGGTGGCCAAGGACGAGGTCCTCGGTGCCCACGCCCGCGCCGGCGAGATGGCCGCCCGCCTGGTCGAGCTCGAGGGCGAGACCGGCGCGGGCGTCGGTCTCCTCCAGCGCTACGCCGAGCTGCAGGCCGCCCACAACGCGGTCCTCCAGTCGACGTCGTGGCGCCTCACGTGGAAGCTCATGGCGCCGTACCGACGCCACCGGGCCCGGCTGGCTCCGTTCCTCGGTCCGATCAAGCGCCTGATCCGTCGCAGGTGAGCACCCCGATGGACACCCCGCAGGGTGACGCGCCCCTCATCTCGATCATCACGCCCGTCTACGACACGCCCGAGCAGGTGCTGCGGGCCATGATCGACTCGGTCCGGTCGCAGTCGTTCCCCAACTGGGAGCTCTGCCTGGTCGACGACCGGTCGCCGTCGCGGCGGCCATGGAAGATCCTCCAGGAGTACGCCGAGGTCGACCCGCGCATCCGGATCCGGCGCCGCGAGGAGAACGGCGGCATCGTCGCCGCGTCGAACGACTGCCTCGAGATGGCCCGGGGCGAGTTCGTGTCGTTCCTCGACCACGACGACGAGCTGTACGAGGACGCCCTGGCCGAGACCGTGCGGGCCCTCCAGTCCGCCCCCGACGTCGACTACGTGTACACCGACGAGGACAAGCTGGACGAGGCCGGCCACCGCAACGGGCCGTTCTACAAGCCGGACTGGTCGCCCGAGCGGTTCCGCTACCAGATGTACACGTGCCACTTCGGCACCATGCGCCGGTCGCTCGTGACCGAGGTCGGCGGGTTCCGCCCCGACTACGAGGGGTCCCAGGACTTCGACCTGGTGTTCCGGGTCACCGAGAAGGCCCGGACGATCGTCCACATCCCCAAGGTGCTGTACGGCTGGCGCATCATCGCCGGCTCGGCGGCGGGCGACCCGACGGCCAAGCCGTACGCGTACATCGCCGGCCAGCGGGCCATCCAGAGCCACTGCGACCGGGTCGGCTTCGAGGCCGAGTGCGTCCACGACACGTCGCTGCCCGGTTGGTACCGGCTGCGGCCCCGCCTGACGGAGCACCCGCCGGTCAGCATCGTGATCCCGACCAACGGCGTGCAGTCGGTGATCCACGGCGAGCGCCAGTCCCTCGTCCGCAACTGCGTCTCGTCGGTCCTCGAGAAGAGCTCGTACGACGACGTCGAGATCGTGGTCGTGGCGGACGACGTCATGGCCCCCGACGCCGTCGACGACCTGGTCGAGCTGGGCGGCGGGCGACTGCGCGTCGTCCGCTTCTCCAAGCCGTTCAACTTCTCCGAGAAGGTGAACCTCGGCGTCGCCCACGCCCGCAGCGAGCACCTGGTCATCCTCAACGACGACACCGAGGTGATCTCCCCGGAGTGGATCGAGTCGCTGCTCATGTACAGCCGCTACGACAAGGTCGGTGCCGTCGGCCCCAAGCTGCTGTTCGAGGACGGGACCATCCAGCACGCCGGGATCGGCCTGTGCGCCCCGGCGGAGATCGGACCGATCCACCTGCACCGCGGCTACGGCGCCGACTACCACGGGTACTTCAGCACGATCGACGTCGCCCAGAACATGCTGGCCGTCACCGGCGCCTGCATGATGACGCGCCGCGAGGCGTTCCTGAGCGTCGGCGGGTTCAGCGAGCGGTTCCCGCTCAGCTACAACGACGTCGACTACTGCCTGAAGCTGTGGTCGGCGGGCTGGCGCGTCGCCTACAACCCCGAGGTCACCCTGCACCACTTCGAGTCCAAGAGCCGCAACCCCGGCGTGGCGCCCCAGGAGCTCCAGGAGTTCCGGGACCGCTGGGGGCACCTCCTCGGTCGGGATCCGTTCCAGCGTCCGGAGCTGTTCCACGGCTCGGCGGGCCAGTTCTACGACGGCTCCTACGGGATCGGCCTCGATCGCCGCGTGGTGGCCTAGGCGTGAGCTCACTCACGACCGTCTGGGACTACCGGACGTGGATCCTCAACCTGACCCGGCGGGAGCTCACCTCCCGCTACAAGCGCAGCGTCCTCGGCTGGATGTGGTCGCTGATCAACCCGGCCGCGACGTTGGCGATCTACGCCGTCGTCTTCGGCACGTTCCTCAAGATCCAGCCGCCGGTGGCCGGCAACGGCCACACGCAGATCTTCGCGATCTACCTGTTCATCGGCCTGGTCGTCTGGAACTTCTTCAACGCCGTGGTCAACGGCTCGATGCTCGCCCTGCAGGCGTCGGGCGGCATGTTGACCAAGGTCTACTTCCCGCCCGAGTCGCCGGCGATCGCCAACATGCTGTCCGCCGCGTTCCAGCTGCTCATCGAGTCCACGATCCTGATCGTGGTGCTCGCCCTGGTCCGCAACGTCTCGTGGGTCTTCGTGCTGCTGCCGCTGGTGTTCGTGATGCTGGCCGTCATGTCCATCGGCATGGGCCTCTACGTCAGCGTCTACAACATCGTCTACCGCGACGTCGCCTACCTGGTGACGATCTTCATGCAGATCCTCTTCTACCTGACCCCGATCGTGTACCCGCTGTCGCTGGTGCCCGAGAAGATCGGCCCGGTGCCGATCAAGTGGATCATCGAGAACCTCAACCCCGTGGCCGCGTTCGTCGACTCGACCCGGGCCCTCCTGTACGGCCTCTACGTGCCGCCGCTCAAGGAGTGGCTGGTGATGGCCGCGTGGTCGCTCGGGATCTTCGCCGTCGGTTGGTGGACGTTCAACCGGCGCGCAGCCCTGCTCATCGAGGAGCTGTGAGATGAGCTCGATCGTCGTCGACGACGTCTCCAAGCGCTTCCGCCTCTACAGCGAGCGGTCGTCGTCGCTGAAGGCCCGGATCCTGTCGTTCGACCGGGTCCGCCCCAAGGACCACTGGGCGCTGCACAACGTCAGCTTCGAGGTCGAGGAGGGCTCCATGTACGCCCTCATCGGCCACAACGGGTCGGGAAAGTCCACGATGCTGCGCTGCATCGCCGGCATCTACCAGCCGACGTCGGGCCGGATCACGACCAAGGGACGGATCTCGGCGCTGCTGGAGCTGGGAGCCGGGTTCCACCCCGACCTCACCGGTCGGGAGAACATCTACCTGAACGCCTCGCTGATGGGTCTCACCAAGAAGGAGATCGACCGCGTCTTCGACTCGATCGTCGACTTCTCGGGCATCAGCGAGTTCATCGACAGCCCGGTCAAGGTCTACTCGTCGGGCATGTACGTGCGGCTCGGCTTCGCCATCGCGGTGCACGTCGAACCCCAGATCCTGATCATCGACGAGGTGATCGCCGTCGGCGACGAGGAGTTCCAGCGTCGCTGCATGGACCACCTCTACAGCCTGCGCAAGGACGGGACGACCATCGTCCTCGTCACGCACGCCACGCCGATCGTGCGCACCATGTGCGACCGCGCCGCCTGGTTCGACCACGGCAACCTGATGATGGAGGGCACGGCGGTCGACGTCGCGAACTCCTACCTGGAGCAGGTGAACGACCGTGAGGAGGAGATCAAGGACGAGGAGGCCCGCCTCGCCGGCGAGGCCTCCGGCGGTTCCGGCCGGCGCGAGTTCACCTGCACCGGCGTGGAGTTCCTGGACGGCAACGGGGACCGGGTCTCCATGGCCCACACGGGCCAGCCGCTGACCGTGCGCATCCACTACCACGCCGAGGTGCCGCTGGTCCGGCCCCGCATCAGCTGGGGCGTGTTCCACGAGTCCGGCGTGTACCTGAACGGCGAGTACCACTACTGGCCCGAGGGCCATCCGGGCATCGTCGAGGGCGACGGCTGGGTCGAGAAGACCTTCGAGCGGTTCCCGCTGATGCCCGGCAACTACGACCTCAGCGTGGTGCTCAACGACGAGAGCGTGCAGCACGTCTACCAGCACCTGGACAGGGCCTTCCGGCTGCCCGTGCGACCCGGTCCCGACACCGAGCCGTTCGGCTTCGTGCAGCTCGAGGGCCCGTGGCGCGAGAGCGAGCCCGGGACGCTGATCGTCCCCGCCGGCGACAGCTGAGCAGACGGCAGCCGAGTCGGCGGTCGCTACCCGCCCGCTCCGTAGAGGGTCAGGGACCTCAGCACCGCCGGTCCGTCGGCCGAGACGTACGCCACGTCGCCGATGTCGCTCCACTGGGTGCACGCGCCGGCGTGCACGACCTCGGAGCGGGCGCGGGGTGCCAGGTCGAACGAGAGCGAGGTCGCCGGGTCGGCCGGTGAGGGACCGATCGACACGTGGGTCTCCTCGGGGCCGGGACGGGCGGTCACACCCAGCCAGTCGGCCTGACCGGCGTCGTCGGGGAGCTCGGCGCGGAACAGACTCGTCTGGGAGCGGTCGAGCTGCACGACCCGATCCACGACGCCCTGGGTCCCGGCCAGGACCGGGCCCGCCGGGCGCACGGAGCCGGGGTCCGACGGCGTGCCCGTGAGGCCTGTGGTGCGTCCGTCGTCGGTGACGGCCCTGTAGGTCAGGCGGTCGGGATCGATGCCGGTCGTCGTGTCGACCACCAGCGAGAACCCGCTCCCGCTCAGCTGACCCTGCATCGCCGCGTCGTCGGGCGCGAGCGCGGCTCCGACGTCGGGTCGGGGGACTCCGACGATCGTCTCGGCCACGACCTCGTCGCCGTCGAGCGCCTGCACCAGGTCTGCGGGGTGGTCGCCGACGACCACCCAGCCGCTGAGCTGCATCCCCGTCGCCGGCACGAGCGGCACCTCGACCGACGAGTCGCGCTGGGCGCGGGTCGGGCCGTCGTCGAGGTGGCGCGGCACGTCGTTCCAGTTGCACAGGTAGTGGGTGTCGTCGGCCGGGGCGGGCTGGGCCCCGAGCGTCGTCGGGTCGGGCAGGTCGGACACCCGGTCCTTGGGGACCCAGACGTCGATCCCGGCCACGGTGGCCCACGGCGTGTAGTTGTCGATGACCCAGCTCGCGACCCGATGGTGGCGGAGGGGGTTGGACACCTCGTCCCACGAACCGAGGCCGACGTTCGTGCCCCAGACGATCGCGTTCGGAGGGTCCTCCTCCAGGTCGGCGACCATGTGCTCCTGGTCCTCCGACGACGCGACGATCGAGATGTTGTAGAAGCGGTGGGCGGGCTGGAAGCCGAGGAGGTAGTAGATGAGCGCCGGCGAGTTGGAGAAGTCCAGCACGCCGTCGTCGCCGCCCGCCGCCTCCAGCACCCGGCGGGCCGTGGCGAGGTCCTCGCCGCTGATGTGCGCGGCGTCCGGTTCGGAGTAGCCCAGCTTCCCCTGGTCCACGGTGTCGGTCACCGGGCGGAACCGACCCGACAGGTCCAGTCGGTCCGAGGTGTAGGTGCTCAGAGTGGCCAGCACCAGGAGCGTGGCGACGCCGGTCAGGGCGATCCGCCGGGCCGGTGTCCGCAGAGCTTCGTGGCCGTCCCCGGCCGGCGTGCGTGCGACCAGCGCCACGGCCCACGAGGCCGCGACGTCGGCTGCGTAGAAGGCCAGCGGCAGCACCATCGTCCAGGCGTGGAACACGTGGCCGTCGGGCCGGGCCAGGAACTTCGAGTAGTAGGCCACGCCCCCCAGCGCCAACGAGGCGGCGACCCAGTCGCCGGTGGTGACCTCGCGCTCGGAGCGCACCCGGATCACCAGTCGGCACAGCACCCACAGCGGCAGGGCCGCCGCCGCCACCGCGGCCCACCAGAAGTAGGGGTTGTCGCCGTCGGACAGCGGGACCGCCCCGTACAGGACGTGGTTGCCGACGAAGGTCGTGTACCACTCGACGAACCCGGGACCGGACCCGGTGGCCGCCAGGTACGCACCGAGGACGGCGGCTGCGGCGACGAGGCCGAGGGCCATCCAGCCGACACGGGCGAACAGCGCCCTCCAGCCGGGCCGCGCCAGCACCGTCTGCGCCAGCAGGACCACCAGCGCGGGGCCGACGAGGATGAGCGACTCGGGTGTGAGCACCAGCGCGGCGACGCCGGCGACGGCCGCGAACGCCAGACGAGGGGCGCTGGGCGACTCGAACACCAGGCCGAGGACGGCGAGGAAGACCCAGAACGGGAGCATCCGGCTGGTGAACCCGTACGCACCGCCCGTCCAGAAGAAGCTCTCGCTGCCGATCGCCACCAGCAGCAGGGCGACCACCAGGAGTCGACGGCGGACCATCCGGACCAGGACCGCGTAGACGGCGACCCACGACAGGGGGTTCACCCAGAGCAGGTCGCCGGCGAAGGAGCCCCACCGGGAGTTCTCGATCAGCGCCACGCCGGGGAACGAGCGGAGCATGTCCTGCATCCAGCCGTGGATCAGGGCCAGGTCCCGCCAGGGCAGGATCCCGTCGAGGAACGCAGCCGCAGGGTAGAGGCCCTCGCCGTCGTGGAAGGCGTCGAGCGGGCCCAGGGTGCCCGGCAGCTTGGCGGTGACGAGCACGACCGCCACGGGTCCTGCGACGCCCAGCAGGACGTCGTTGCGCAGCCGGTCGCCGCCGCCCGACCGTCGGGTCCGGACGGCGAGCACTCCCACCGCCACGAGGGCCAACGGGACGGCGACGTACGGCGGGAACCAGTTGACGCGGCGCAGCCCGTCAGGGGTGTCGATCGCCGTCGTCCACGCCACCGCCGCCAGGCCCAGCGGAAGGACGCCGGCGGCGGCGAGGGCGATCGCGTCCTGGGCTCGCGCCGTCAGGTCCCGCTCGAGCGCCAGACGACCTGCGGCCCAGCACGCCAGCGCTCCGCAGACGGCGAGGATCGCCACCTTCCCGGTGCCGAGCCCGAGCGTCACGGCCCCGAGGGCGGCGAGGAGGGCTCCGACGCCGACGCCGAGTCCGGGGAGGTCGATCGAGGACGGTCGGCGAAGGGTGGGCAGCGTGGCCGGCGGGACGCCGACCAGCAGCAGCCGCAGGCCGGTGTCGACGGCCAGGGCGGCCAGCACCGCTCCGACCACGGCGATGTAGCGGGCGAGGTAGACGTCGGGGGAGAAGCTCGCCCAGGTCGGGTACCCGACCACCGAGGTCCGGACCGACTCGCCGAGCTGGTCCGACGCGCCGCCGAGGGCGATCGCTGCGACGCCCGCCGCCACGCCGATCGCCACCACCGCACGCAGACCGACCGTAGCGACCCTGTGACGTCCGGCGGTCCGCCGGAGTCGAACGACCGGGCCCGACGTGCGCGGGCGGACGACGCGGTCCGGCGGCGGGTCGTCCGCCGCGGCGTCGTCGGACGGGGTGACCTCGTCGGTGGGTCCGGTGGTGGGCGTGGTCACGTGCTCGTCGCCCACGGTCGGTCGTCGGAGTCGCTCAGCGGGCGGGTGGCACCGTGGCGACGGCCACGATCTGCCAGCCGAGGGGCGAGGACGTCAGGTTGGCCCTGAACGCCACGCCGAAGGCCCTCAGCAGAGCACCGGCGCCGGAGGCCTCCATGTCGGCCCCGGCCCGGACGTCCAGGATCAGCTTGTCCCCGCGTGCCACCACGGCCAGGCGGTACAGGTTGAAGAACGGGAAGCCGGCCTTCAGCACCCGCTCCGTGCGGAGGCCGGCGCCCTCGATCACCTCGGTGATCGAGCGGGCGTCGAAGTGGCGGCGGTGGCCGATGTAGCGGTCGAACGCCGAACGGGGGCCGCCCGGCACCGTGATGACCAGGCGGGCGCCCGGCGCGAGGTAGGTCGACGCGTTGCGCAGGAGCAGGGACGGGTCGTCGACGTGCTCGAGCACCTCGGAGCAGACCGCCGCGGTACCCCAGCCCTCATCCGCTGGGTCCGGGGACTGGGCCTGCAGCAGATCGGTCTGGACGAAGCGCGCGTCGGGCACCTTGCGCTGGGCCTGTGCGATCCCCGACGCCCCGAGCTCCAGACCCATGATGGCGACCGACGGGTGGGCGGCCCGCAGCTCCGCGGCCATGTCGCCCTGGCCGGAGCCGATGTCCACCAACCGGTCGGTCGGTGTGAGGTCGAGGAGCCGGAGGATCAGCCGCCGCCGGTACGCCTGCGCCGGGTTCTCGCCGGCGGACTCGCCGTACTCCGCCCAGTGGGAGTCCCAGTCGTCGGGAGAGGCGGAGCCGGGCACGTCGACGTCGCCGTGGGTCGCCGAGCTCACAGCGTGAAGCCCGACGCTGCCGCGTCGTCGAAGAACATCTGGACCGTCTCGAGCGAGTACTCGTCGAGGTCCTTGCCCACCAGCTTCAACTTGGCCAGCACGTCGTGGGTGACGGTGATGACGTCGCAGCCGATCTCGTCGGCCTGGAAGACGTTGAGGAGCTCCCGCGGGCTGGCCCAGATGAGGCGCATGTTCCCGTGCGGCGCCATGAGCTCGAGCGACCGCTCCATGACCGGGATCGGGTCGCGCCCGGTGTCGGCGACCCGGCCGGCGAACACAGAGATGAAGCTGTCGGGGCCGCCGGCCAGGGCGTCGGCGACCTCGGCCACCTGCGCCTCCGTCATCAGCGCGGTCACGTTGAGCTTCACGCCCTGGTCGGCCAGGCGGCGGGCCAGCGGGGACAGCGACGTCCCGTCGGTGGTCGTCACGGGGAGCTTCACGAAGACGTTGTCGCCCCAGTCGGCGATGACGAGCGCCTGGCGCTCGATCTCGTCGGGTTCGTCCGCGATGACCTCGAAGCTGATCGGGAGCTCCGGCACCACGCCGAGGAGGTCCTGGGCGAAGCTCGCGTAGTTGGTGACACCGGCCTTGCGCAGCAGCGTCGGGTTGGTCGTGAAGCCCTTGATCACGGGGTTCTCGGAGAGGGCCTTGATCGAGTCGAGGTCCGCTCCGTCGGCGTAGATGTCGACCGTCAGCGAGCTGACGGAGTCGCTGGTCATGGGGCGTCCTCCTGGGTGGCGACCGGTGCGAGAGTCTACGGGAGGAGCTCACTCCGGGGGCGAACCAGGCCGGGGGATGGGCGCCGTCACAGGTCCGGTCGAGGAGCGGGGACGACCCGATCAGCCGCCCAGGATCACGTCGGCGCCGGCCGCGAGGTCCGCGACCGCCGTGTAGGGCTCCTCCGGCCGCTGCTCCGCCCAGCCGTGGTCGACGAACACGGCCGGGATCCCGGCGGCGTGGGCGCACGCGACGTCGCGCCAGCGGTCGCCGACCAGCACGCTGTGCCCCAGGTCGATGCCCAGCTCCTCCGCGGCCCGGAGCACCATCCCGGGCCGGGGCTTGCGGCAGTCGCAGTCGTCCGCGTCGTCGTGGGGGCAGACCTCGACCCGGTCGAGGCCCAGCGTGGCCACCAGCGAGTCGTGCATCCGCTCCAGGTCGACCGGGTCCAGCGTCCCCCGTGCCACCTCCGGCTGGTTGGTCACGACGACCAGGACGTAGCCGGCGTCGCGCAACCTGGCGCACGCCTCGACCACTCCGTCGATCAGGTGGAGGTCCTCGGGCCGGGACGGGGCGTAGGGCTTGCCGTCCCGCTCCACCGCCCGGTTCAGGACCCCGTCGCGGTCGAGGAAGACGGCGGGGCGCCCGTCAGGCGTGGCCGGCATCGAGCTCGGTCGACATGGCCGCCATGGCATCGGTCAGGGCCTGCGCGCTCGTGCGCCCGCAGCGCCAACCGAGGCCCTGGATGCGGTCCGTGTTCAACCGCACCACCGGCACGTCGCCCTTCCAACCCCGGTCGCCGCCGCTGTAGCGGTACTCGACGTCGGACGGGTCGAGGCCGACGACGCCGCAGGCCAGATCCGCGATCTCGGTCACCGTGATGTAGTCGCCGGTGGCCACGTTGAACGGCGTGAAGGGCCGCGGGGCGGTCTCGTCGGCCAGCAGCACGGCCGCCATCACGTCCTCGACGTGGATGTAGGACTTGGACTGCTTGCCGTCACCGAGGATGTCGAGGTGGTCCGGCTCGGCCCGGAGGCGCCGGACGAAGTCGAACCCCACGCCGTGGGTCTGGTTGGGGCCCACCACGTTGCCGAAGCGGAACGCGGCCGCGCTCATGCCGAACATGTGGCAGTAGGCGGCGATCATCGCCTCGCCGCTCAGCTTGGAGGCGCCGTAGGTGGACACCGGCTCCATGCCGGGCCAGTCCTCGACGCCCTCGGCGTCGCCCAGGTCGCCGTAGACTCCGCTGCCCGACGCGTACAGGAGACGGGGCGTGGACGTGCGCCGCATCGCCTCGATCACCTGGTGGGTCAGGTACGTCCCTTCCCAGAAGTCCACGTCGGGTTCCGTCATGGCCTTGGCGATGTCGGGGTTCGACGCCAGGTGGATCACCCGGTCGTGGCCGTCGCCCGCGCCCATGGCGGCGACGAGGTCCTCGATGTCCTTGACGTCGCCCTCGACCACGGTCAGCCGGGGGTCGTCGGCGACGGACTGGAAGTGCCAGCGCTGCCCGGAGGTGAAGTTGTCGTAGATCGTGACGGCGTCGGTGCCGGGCGTGCCCAGCAGGCGCCGGACGAAGTGGCTGCCGATGAAGCCGGCACCGCCGACGACGAACCAGCGGGTCGGGGAGGAGTCGCTCACGACGCCGCTCCCGGCGCGGTCGACTCCCACTTGGTGGCGTTGGTCTGGAGCGCCGGGTGGCTCACCAGGAGGTGCCAGACCACGGCGGCGAGCCCCTCGGTGTGGGGGGTGATCCGGTCGGGGTACAGCGGCGGCACGATGACGCAGGCCTGCGCCACCTTGGCCGTGTAGCCGCCCTCCCGGCCGACGATCCCGAACACCGATGCGCCGCGCTCGTCGGCCAGCTCCAGAGCCCGGACGATGTTGGCCGAGACGTTGCGCTCCTGGTCGCCGCCGCCGACGGAGAACACGAGGATGCCGTCGTCGGGGCCGAGGCGGGACCCGGCGAGCCAGGCCGAGAACACCGTCTCCCAGCCCTCGTCGTTGGTGCGGGCGGTCAGCTCGGACACGTTGTCGGTGGGGGCGTACGCCTCGAAGCCGCACAGCTTGCGGAAGTCGTTGACGGCGTGGCCCGCGTGGCCGGCGGAGCCGCCGACGCCGAGGATGAACAGCCGGCCGCCCCGGTCGCGCACCGCGGCGAGGCCGGTGGCGGTGGCCTCGACCGACTCGTTGTCCAGCGCGTCGAGGATGGTGACTGTCTCGGACAGGAACTGATCGGTGAAGGTCATGGCGTGTCCCCTCCGGGGATGGTGCAGACGGCGATGGTGTTCAGGCCGGCCTTGTGGCGCCGGCACGAGATGTGCTGCGGGACGAACCCGGCCCGCACGAGCAGCGGCCAGAGGTCCTTGGGGTCGTAGTAGCGCTTGTGGTCGTTCATCTCGGCGGCGGGGGAGAGGCCGAGCCGGAACGCCGACAGCTCGAGCGCCCGCTTGCCGAGCCACGACGGCACGTTGATGACGGCGACGCCGCCCGGGGCGGTCACACGCCGCAGGCCCTCCACGAGCGCCAGGTCGTCCCACACGTGCTCGACGACCGACATGCACATGGTCACGTCGCACGACCCGTCCTCGACGGCGTCCAGCGACGTGGGCAGCGGGCCCTCGATCGTGGTGATGCCCGGGTCCGCGAGCAGGTCGGGAGCCAGCTGCAGGTCCACCAGCGTCAGCGAGGACACCTCGTCGCGGACCGTGCGGGCGAAGGACGCCTCGAACCCGCAGCCGACGTCGATGACGCGGCGGCCGGAGAACGAGCCGACGTGGCGCAGGATGCTGCGACGCGACAGCCACACGCCGAGGCGGTCGATCGACGTCAGCTCGTGGTCCTGGCCGAACGAGCCGTCCCGCTGTCCTTCGTGAGGCTGTCCTTCGTGGGCCTGTCCTTCGTGGGGCTGGCCTTCGTCCGGTCGGGCCGTCGGGTCGGTCGCGGTCACGACGCGGCCCCGGCGTCGGTCAGGTCGACGTCCGGACGCCGCCAGCCCCGCAGCGCCAGGGCGTGCAGGACCAGGGTGAAGGTGAACGTCGAGAAGCCGAACACTCCCAGCTCGATCCCGAAGATGGCCAGGTGGTTGAGGACGTCCACCTCGGAGGTGAACGTGAACCCGTCGCTGATCCAGCGCACCAGGCGGGGGATCGACAGCGCGAGCCCGATCCCCATCAGGCCGAAGCTGATCCCGGCGGCGCGCGTGTAGCGGAACCGCTCGAGGCGTCTGGCCGTCCGCTCGCCCGTGTAGTCGTAGAGGCCCTGCGCGATCATCCCGAGGTAGACGCTCTGGATGCCGAGGGTGGCCAGGGTGAGGCCCGCGAACATCCAGTACACCGAGAACGTGACCGCACCGATCGTGACCGGCCCGAGCACGAGCGGCAGCGTCATGATCAGTCCCAGGGCCAGCATCACCGCTCCCGGTCGGAGCAGGAAGAAGTCGGCGCCGTAGACGAACATGGCCTGGAGGTTGATCCACGCGGCCTGGAACGGGGAGAACCACCCCATCCGCTTGTGGTGGCTGACCCGGCCCTCCTGGTCCTTGAGGAACCGGACCGGCACCTCGGTGGTGCGCAGGCCCATGTGGACGCTCTTGAGGACGATCTCCGACGCGTACTGCCACGACTGGGACTCGAGGTCCATGTCCTTCAGGGCCTCGGTCGTCATGCCCCGCATGCCGCAGTGGATGTCGGAGAAGTGCGACGAGTAGAGGACGTTGAGGATCCACGTCGTGATCGGCGTGCCCATGTACTGGTGCAACGCCGGCATCGCGCCCTTCTCGATCGAGCCCTTCCAGCGCGAGCCCATCACGAAGTCGTTGCCCTCGCGGAAGCCCTCGACGAACACGTCGAGCTCCCGGAAGTCGTAGGTGCAGTCCGCGTCGCCCATCAGCACCCACTTGCCCCGGATCATGGGGATGGCGTCGATGTAGGCCCGTCCGAGACCCCGCTTGGGCGTCCGCAGGACCCGGGCGCCGCCGGCGACGGCGAGCTCCGGCGTCTCGTCGGTGGAGCTGTCGATGATGATGATCTCGCCGCGCACGCCGGCCTTGGCCATGCCCTCGTGGCACCACTGCACGAACTCGGTGATCGTGAGGGCCTCGTTCAGCGCCGGCACGACGATCGACAGCTCGGGGTCCGCGACGTCGTTCTCGGGGACGAGGAGGTGGATCTCCGGATCGGTCGGGTGCGGGATCGTTCTGGTGGTGCTCACGTCGGTCATCTGTGCGGGAGGGGTGTCGGGTCGTCTGCGGTCCGGGCCAGGTGCGCCTCGAGCTCGGCGAGTCCCTCCGGGGTGCCGATCTCGTAGAAGCGGTCGTGCACCTCGTAGGCGCCCAGCCGGTCGTCGAGCGACAGCCGGTGCTGCAGGTCGGCGAGGTCGGCGACGGCGTCGGCGGGGATCTCCGACACCACGACGTCGCGGTCGAAGACGGAGATCCCGTAGTCGATGTGGTGCATCCTCGGCGCCCAGTCTGGTGGCCGGGACTTGTCGTAGCGAATCAGGCGACCCTCCTCCAGCGCCACGTTCGACGAGTCGAAACGTCCGTCGTTGCGGAACACCGCCATCGTCGCAGGTCGACCGCTCGCCACGTGGGACCGCCACATGTCCGCGAGGTCGACGGAGAGGTAGGAGTCCCCGTAGAGCACGAACGACCTCTCGGCGAGCACGCCGAGGTCCGCCGCCAGCCGGAGCCCGCCCCCGGTGCCGCGGAGCCGGTCCCCGTCGTCGACGTAGTCGACCTCCAGCCCCCACCTCTCGCCGTCGCCGACGAAGGAGCGGACCTGGTCGCCGAGGTGGCCGATCGAGTACACGACGTGGCGGACGCCCTGGTCGGCCAACCAGCGCAGCTGCAGGTCGGCGAACGGCGTCCCGCCAACGGGCACCAGCGTCTTGGGGGTCTCCCGTGCGAGCTCGCCCAGTCGGGTGCCGCGCCCGCCTGCGAGCACGAGCGCGCTCGTGCCCGTCGCGCCGGCGTCAGCCCCGGGTGACAACCGTGGACCCGTCGAGGTCGAACCGGAAGCGCACCTCTTCGAGGCCTTCGTCCGCCAGGGCGGCGCGCAGCCGCTTCGGCTCCTCGGCGAACATCATCAGGAACCCGCCGGCGCCGGCGCCGACGAGCTTGCCGCCGAGGGCCCCGTTGCGTCGGCCGATGTCGTACCAGCGGTCGATGTGGTCGTTGCTCATCCCGCTGGAGCGCGCCCGCTTGGCGACCCAGTGCTCGTGCATCAGCTCGGCGTAGCGGGCCGTGTCGTTGGCGAGGAGGGCGTCCTTGATCTGGAACCCCAGCTCCTTGGTGCGGTCCAGGTTGTCCAGCATCTCCTTGTCGCCGGCCTCGGAGCGCTCCTTCTGGTCCGACAGGATGCCGCCGGCCTCCCGGGAGTAGCCGGTGAAGAACAGGAGCAGGTGGTCCTCGAGCTCGCGGACCACCGCGGAGCGGACGTCCAGGCGCTGCACGTCGACCGACTCGTCGGGGTTGAAGTCGAAGACGGTCAGACCGCCGAACGCCGCGATGTACTGGTCCTGCTTGCCGACGGGCTGTCCGAGGTGGTCGATCTCGATCCGGCACGCCTGCTCGGCCAGGTCGCCCTGCAGCACCGGCTCCCGGCGCATGGCTCGGATGGCGTGCAGGAGCCCGACGGTGAACGTGCCCGACGAACCGAGCCCCGTCCCCGACGGGATGTCGGCCATGGACACCATCTCGAGCGACGGCCGGACCTCCAGGAGGCGGAAGGCCTCCCGGATGATCGGGTGCTCGATGTCGCCGACCTTCGCCGCCCGCTCCACCGCCGAGTACTTCAGGAAGTAGTCGTCGGTGAATGTCCGGTTCAGGGCGATGTAGATGTACTTGTCGATCGCGGCCGAGATCACCGTCCCGGTCCGCTCCCGGTAGTACGACGGAAGGTCCGTCCCGCCGCCGCCGATCGAGATCCGCAGCGGCGTGCGAGTGATGATCACGACGCCGCGGGGTGCGTCGAGCTCGCCATGGCGTGCAGCAGCGCCTCGAAGCGGTCGGCCAGCACGTCGGGTCCCAGGTCGGAGGTCGTGCGACGCAGCAGGTAGCCGAACTCGAAGCTGCCGGGCCCGCCCTCCGCGACCGTGGCGACGTCGGCCAGCTCCCACCGCTGGCCCAGCTCGCGGATCGCGTGCACCAGCACCGGCGGGAAGTCGGTCTCGGCCCAGCAGTGCACGTGGATGGACCGGCGACGGTGCAGCTCGATCACCTCGGGCCACTCGGACTCGTCCGCCGGGACGTCGTGCACGCTCGCCTTGGTGACGAACTCCCGGACGTGCTCGTCGCTCACCTCGGTGACCTTGGCGGCGTGCTCCTCGACGAGGTGCTCGAGCGGGGTCACCTCCCTGGGGGCGTCGAAGGTGAAGCGCTTGTCGGGGAGCAGCACGAGGGCGTAGCCGCCCGGCTTCAGGACCCGCTCGATCTCGGCCAGCATCCCGATCGGATCGGCCAGGTGCTCGAGGACGTGGCTGGCGATCACGAAGTCCTGGGACTCGTCGGCGAGCGGGCTGAGGCCGTCGGTGTCGAAGTTGGCCTTGATGTCGGGCTCGGGGAAGCCGGGGGCCTCGCCGAGCTCGGGGAACAGGTCCTCGTTCTCCGCCGGCTCCCAGCGGTCCACGTAGCGGACCGTCGCCCCGGGGACGGGCAGCGGGTACGGGTGGTGGCCCGGTCCCAGCTCGACGCCCGAGCCCGCCAGGGCCCACATCATGCGGGTGCGAGGTGCGGTGCGCACCACCGTGGGGTCGGGCGCAGGGGCGGGAGCCGGCTCCGGAGCGATCGGTTCGGGGGTCGCGGACGCAGGTCCGGTGCGGCGGGCACGTCGCAGCAGCATGTGGCCGGTTCCTCCTGGGGGGTGCGGCTGGTCGGCAAGGCTACCTGACGCCCTGCGCGCCGACCGGGAGCGCCCGGGTGGCGCTCCGCTACCGCTCCGGTGCCGCTCCAGTGCCGTCGCGCTCTCTCCGGACCGTCGGCGCCGACCGTGGCGCTCCGGCCGCTCCGGCTCGCACGTCGGGGACGCCGGCGGTCGGTGGATAGCCTGAACCCATGTCGAAGCGCTTCGTGATCATCGGTGGAGGTCCGGCCGGCACCCAGGCCGCGACGTCGGCCGCACGTCTGGGCGCGGACGTGACCCTGATCGAGCGCGACATCGTGGGCGGAGCCGCGCACCTGTGGGACTGCGTCCCGTCGAAGGCCATGATCGCCACGGGCGGTCGCCTGGACGCCATCGAGGAGTCCACCGGCATGGGGCTGCAGGTCCCGGCGGCGACGGTCGACCTCGAGCGGGTCCGGGAGCGGATCCAGGGCATCACCGAGCGCCTCGAGCGCCAGAACCGCACCCTGCTCGACAGCCAGGGCGTGGAGCTGGTCCGCGGCACGGGTCGACTCGTCGACGCGCACACGGTGGTCGCGACCACCGAGGACGGCGAGAAGATCTTCGAGGCCGACGCCGTCATGGTGTCGACCGGCAGCCGGCCCCGGATCCCCGAGTGGGCCCAGCCCGACGGCGACGTCGTGCTCACCACCCGCGACGCGTATCCGCCCAAGCGCCTGCCCGAGCACGTGGTCGTGATCGGCTCCGGCGTGACCGGCGTGGAGTTCGTCCACATGTTCTCGTCGTTCGGGAGCAACGTCACCCTGATCGTGTCCCGCCAGCAGGTCCTGCCGGCGAAGGACCCCGAGGTGGCGGCGGTCCTGGAGGACGACTTCCTCCAACGCGGCGTGCGGCTCTACAAGGGGGCACGGGCCATCGGGCTGGAGCGGACCGAGGGCGGCGTGATCGTGCGCTGCGACGACGGCCGCTCGGCCGAGGGCACCCACTGCCTGCTCGCCATCGGCTCGATCCCCAACACCGAGGGGATCGGCCTCGAGGAGGCGGGCGTCGCCATGGACGGCCCCTGGATCAGGGAGCTCGACCACCACCTCCGCACCAACGTGCCGCACATCTACGTGGCGGGCGACATCTCCGGCAAGCTGCCCCTGAGCTCGGTCGCGACCATGCAGGGCCGCAAGATCGCCGAGCACGTGATGGGCCTGCACAAGGTCGACCACCGCCACCTGGACTACGAGAAGGCGGCCTCCGCCATCTTCACCGATCCCGAGATCGCGGACGTCGGGCTCGGCGAGGCCGACGCCTTCTCCGAGGGCCGGAAGGTCCGCGTGACCAAGGTGCCCTTCGCGTCCACCGCCAAGGCGCTGATCAACGACGACCCCCGCGGCTTCGTCAAGATCATCTCGGACCCGGCCACCGGAGTGATCCTGGGCGGATCGATCGTCGGTCCCCAGGCGGCCGAGCTCATCGCGGTGCTGGCCGTGGCGGTCACCAACGGACTCCGCGTCAGCGACATCGCCGAGAGCATCTTCGTGCACCCCGCGCTCGCCGAAGCGCTCACCGACGCCGCGGAGTGAC
>JAEYSR010000004.1 GCA_023434535.1 Actinomycetes bacterium | reverse complement strand
CATGCCCGCCCCCGATCCGCCGGCCACGTTGGCGAGCAGCTCGACCGGACCGAGCTGGGCGGTGACCTCCTCGACGGCGGCCCGCACCTGGTCCTCGTCGCTGACGTCGGCTCGGACGGCGACGGCCTCCGTGCCGCCGGCCCGCAGCTCCTCGACGATCTGGTCCAGGTCGTCCGCGGTGGCGACGGCGTAGTCGGGGAAGTCGTCGTAGGGGCGGGCGATGTCGAGGCAGGCGACCTTGGCACCCTCCTCGGCCAGTCGCAGCGCGGTGGCACGACCGATGGAGCGGGGCCGTGCGGCCCCGGTGACGATGGCGACCTTGTCGGCGATTCCGGAGAGCATCGCCGGATCGTAGGGGTGGTCACGGCCGCCGCGTCGGGCGACGATGGGACCCATGACGACGCTGCCGGACGCTGCCCGCGAGCTCATCGCCGCAGGCCACCTCGCCCACATGGTCACGCTGAACCCCGACGGGTCGGCACAGGTGTCCATCGTCTGGGTCGGACTCGACGGGGACGACCTGGTGACCGCCCACCTGAGTCCGACCCAGCAGAAGCTGAAGAACCTGCGCAGGGACCCGCGCGTGGTCCTCTCGCTCGAGGCCGGGACCCGCAACGACCACGGCCTGGACGAGTACCTGGTCGTCCACGGCAGCGCCCGACTGACCGAGGGCGGGGCTCCCGAGCTGCTGCAGCGCCTCGCTCACACGTACCTGGGCCCCGACGTGCGGTTCCCCCCGATGGACGAGCCGCCGCCCGGGACCGTCTGCCGGATCACCGTGGACAAGGTGGGCGGCGTCGGCCCCTGGGCGGGGTGAGCTCGTCGGCGGCCTGCGACCGCCTCAGCCGGCGGCGAGCAGCTCGTCGAGCCGCTGGTAGCCCTCGGTGATGCCGGTCTCCATGCCGGAGGCCACGAACGCGTCGCGGGTCTCGAAGCTGTCGACCAGCGACGTGCTGACGAGGCGGGTGCGCCCGTCGCCGAGGTCCTCGAGCACGAGGCGCTCCAGGGCCACCTGCTCGGGCATGCCCTCGAAGGTGAAGGTCTGGACGATCTCGGACGCCGGGCGGACGACGTGGAAGCTGCCGAAGAAGCCGTACTCCCCGTTCCCGTCCTTGTGGACGTAGCGGTAGGAGCCGCCGGTGCGGCAGTCGTAGTGGTCGAGGTCCATCTCGAGGTCGCGTGGGCCGAGCCACTGGACGACGAGCTCGGGGTCCGTGTGGGCCCGGAAGACGTTCTCTGGTGGTGCGTCGAACTCGCGGACGATCCGGACGAGCGGGACGTCCTCGGAGACGACGATCTCGGTCTCTCGTGTGCTGGTGGTCATGGGTTGGCTCCTCCTGTTGTCGGGCTGTCGGTCGATCCGGTCGTCGGCGGGAGCGGGTCCACCTCGTCGGGCAGGGCCGCCAGGACGTCGTCGAGGCGCCGGTAGCGCTCCTCGGCCTGGCGCCGGTACCGCTCGATCCACTTCGTCATGAGGTCGAACACCTCCGCTTCCACGTGGACGGGACGGCGGGCGCCGTCGCCGGGTCGGGTCACGAGACCGGCGTCCTCGAGGACCCGAAGGTGCTTGGACACGGCCTGGACGCTGATGTCGTACGGGGCGGCGAGCTCGTTGACGGTGGCGTCGCCGTCGGTCAGGCGGGCGACCATGTCGCGCCGGGTCGGATCCGCGAGGGCGGCGAACACCTGGTCGAGTGGATCTGCTGTCACGTGGCTCGACTCCGTTCATCAACCATTTGGTTGACGATGACAGTACGACGGACGGCACGAAACGTCAACCGGTTGGTTGATGAATGTGCGTGGCGTCGCCGCTCCGTCGGGATCCACCTCGCGTCGGAACCCGGTGCGCCGATACGCTCGTCCGCTCTCGGGCGTGTAGCTCAGCTGGTCAGAGCACCTGGTTTACATCCAGGGAGTCGGGGGTTCGAAGCCCTCCACGCCCACCAAGTCGTACTGACTCGAACCCCGACCGAAGTCTCCTGGTCGTACCGCCTGCGGACCATCGGACCACCCCGTCGGTACGCCTGCGTGCCGCGCGGGCTCTGTGCCGACGGTACGGGTTGGTGCTCCGGCGACGGTGACCGAACGCGAATCATGCTGTCCAGTGTTGAGGATTGGCATCTGAGCCCAGCCTCCCATCGGTCGGACCGGAGGAAGTTCTCCCGTCAGAAGGAAATCGCGGATTCGGGTCAACGATCATCGGTCGAGGCCGAAAGAGGACAATGATGCGCAAAGTCCTCGCCGGGGTCATCGTCCCGTTGGCCCTCGCCGTGACCTTGTCGGCGTGCCAAGTGCCGGTGGCCATGTGGGGGTCGTGCTCGGCTGCACCGAACGGGAACATCACCGGCACCGACCGCACCTACATCCTCATCTGCAAGAACGGAACTTGGGTGCCGGTGATGACGGTCGACGAGTTCCTCCGCAGTGCGCGGGGAGAGAACGTGCAGGTCGCACCCCTGCCTCCTCGTCCGACCACACCGCTGTCCACCAGCACACCGTCGAACATGACCGTCGTCGCCGGGCAGACCGCGACGTTCTCGACCACCGCGTCCAACGGCACGTCGCCGTACTCCTATCAGTGGCAGGTCAGCACCGGCGGCGCCTACAGCAACGTCAGCTCCGGGACCGGTGGCAACACCGCGACCTACACCACCGGCTCGCTCACCACCGGCAACAGCGGCAACACGTACCGCGTGATCGTCACCGACAGCGCGGCGGTGCCCACCTCGGTCACCAGCGGCGCCGCGACGCTCACGGTCAACGCCGCCCTCTCGACGAGCACGCCGTCGAACCAGACCGTCGACGCCGGACAGACCGCGACGTTCTCCACCACCGCCTCCAACGGCACCACGCCGTACTCCTACCAGTGGCAGGTCAGCACCGGCGGCGCCTACACCAACGTCAGCTCCGGGACCGGCGGCAACACGGCGACCTACACCACCGCACCGCTCACCACGGGATCGAACGGCAATACGTACCGCGTGATCGTCACCGACAGCGCGGCGGTGCCCACCTCGGTCACCAGCGGCGCCGCGACTCTCACGGTCAACGCGGCCCTCTCGACGACCACGCCGAGCGACCAGACGATCAGCCTGTCGGTCAGCAACACCGCGACGTTCTCCACCACCGCCTCCAGCGGCACCGCGCCGTACAGCTACCAGTGGCAGGTGAACTCGCAGGGCCTCGGCTCGTTCGTGAACGTGAGCACGGGGACCGGTGGCACCACTGCCTCGTACACGACTGGGGCCCTGACCATCTCGGGCAACAACGGCGACATCTACCGGTGCATCGTGACCGACTCAGCTGGCGACCCGGTCTCGGTCACCAGCGGGACTGCGACGTTGACCGTCACCTCCTGACGAGCGGCTGGGTAGAGGTGCCCAGTTGCCCGGAAACTCCGTGATGTCGGGGTTCGCTGTCGATCATGTCGACTCTCCTCGAACGTACGTCTGGGCGAGTGCACTGAGTGGGACGAGAAGCCGGAGGACGGGGCCGCTCAGCTCCATCCGCGGCATTGTCTCATCGGCAGCCCCGCACGTCGGAACCGGTGAGCGACTGTTGACGAGTCGACGCCGAATCGACGGCAGAGCTCGGCGGGCGAGTGTCCGGAGGCGTACGCCCTCGCCGCGGCAGCAAGGTCCGTCGGGGTCCAGTCATCGTCGCGTCGATGGGGGAGTCCGCGGCGGGTGACGTGGCCGATCACGGTGGTTCGGCCGCCGTCGAACCGCGTCGCGATGTCGCGGACGAGATCACCGGCCAGGTCGGCGACGAGGTCCTCCTCGACGACGCGATCCGGGTGTCGCGAGCCCATGGCGCGGCCGGAGGTGACGCCACGCTCGACATCGTCGGCGGCTGCCAGCACGTGTTCCCGATCTGGTGCGGCGTCATCCCGGAAGCCGACGCCGCCGTCGAGCGGATCGCTGCCTGGATCCTCGACCACACCGCCGGCGAGCCCTGACCCGATCCGTGCTTTCGGCCGTCGGTCGGTCGCTCGCCGAACACGGCGGTCGTGACCGCCCGGGCGACGAAGCCACCGACCCAGGAGGGATCCTGGATGCTGCTCGTTACCCTCGAAGGGGTCGTTCGCCCAGACCGGCAGATGACGGAGGAGCACCCATGTCGGCACCCCGCACCCCCCGGAGGACCGCAGCGACGCTCGTCGTCGCTGCCGGCGCAGCAGTCGCGGTCATGGGCCTCGCCGCCTGCAGTGGCGATCGAGCCGACGATGCGTCGGCGACCACGTCGACGGTCGCGTCGGCGAGCGGGGAGACCTCCGCCGTCGGCGATCCTGTTGCCGCCTCGGCGCCCGTCTCGCCGGATGCCGTCGACCCCGGTGATCTCTTCGTCGTCGAGGGCACCGACGGCACGGCCGAGCCCGATGGCGACGCATGGACCGTGACCATGGTCGTCGACGCGGACGTCCTCGCCTTCACCGATCGACCGGCCCGGGGCGCATCCCGGATGTCGCCGTCGAACCTCGTGGAGGATTGGGCGTCCTACGGCTTCGCCGATGATCCGCCGAATGCCGCGCTCACGGCCGAGGTCGGCGACGGGGACGACGTCGACCTCGCCGTCGAGCTGGCGGAGCCCCGTTGGGACGAGGCCGCCGACCGTCTGACGGTGACGGCCCGACCGATCGGCGACGACATCGGCGCCGAGCTGCCGACCTCGCTCGACTCGGTCCGCCTGTTCATCGACGACGCGGGACAGGACGTTGAGCTGTGGATCAGCGTGCAGGCAGGGGGGCCGGTCACCGTGCTCGATGCAGGCGGGACCCAGCTGACGGCGTGCACCCAGGTGTACGGCGGACAGAACTTCCTCGTGCCGCCCGGCTGCAACGCGACGGTCGCCAACCCGACTCCCGGCGTGGCCTCGAGCGTGTCGATGCGGTTCGGTTCGACGAGCGTCAACTGGCTGACGATCGAATGGGACGTGACGATCCAGTTCGAGGCCGATGGCACCGTGAGCGGCACGGTGAGCATGCCGCAGCCGCCCTCGCCGGACTACGCGTTCTGGCCGCTGCTCGCCGACTACGAGCAGCTCACTCGGACTCCCGGCGCTGTGCTGCCCCTCCAGGTCAGGACCGTCGACGGCCAGCCCCACATCGACCTGTGGTTCATGAGCACAGCCCCGTCGGATTGACCTCGGGTCGGTCCGCGGATCCGGGCGTATCGTGACCGGATGGGTGGAGGAGTGAAGGAACCGCACCGACCCTCCGCGCTCGCGACCGCTCGCGCCTGGTTCGTCACCCTGCCGGGTCGGCTGTACCGGGCCGACGGCGGGGGCAGGGTCGACGACGAGGATGCGTTCTCGGGCCAGGACGGCGCCGTCGCCTGGTACCCGGGCCTGGGTCGGCAGCTGCCGAGGGTCCCGAGCGGGTTCCAGCGACTGGCCGGCCCCGGCCTCGCGGTGCGGGGCAGCGTGGCCGTCCGTGGCCGCCTCGTCCGGTTCGTGCCGACGCCGTTCTGGTCCCGGCGGGGCTTCCACGACTGGGAACGGGAGTCGACGTCCGACGTCGGGGCCGCAGGCGGCTGGACGCGCCTCGAGTTCACCGACGGCAGCGCAGCGGTCCTCCGGCGCTGATCCGCTGTTGATCCGCCAGTGGCGTGACCGAGTCGAGGTCGGGTCGACACAGCCGGCTCCAGGAGCGGTTTCGGGCCGGTTCGGCTCCGAGCAGGTCGGGCCGGAGGTCCCTGTGCGTCGTCACCCAGCCCGCGACACTTCCGAGCATGGGCATCGGAAACATGTTCGTGAAGCCGTGCTGGACTCACCGGCACATCGGCTGCTGTCGGCCTCGACCGACGTCGTGCGCTACCGGGGACGGCGATCCGGTCAGGAGTACACGACCCCGACCCAGTACGCCCGGAGCGGCGACGACCTGATCATCTTCGTGGGTCGACCCGACACCAAGCGCTGGTGGAGGAACTTCCGCGAGGACCGTGATCTCGATGTCCTCGTCGAGGGACGGTGGTTGCCCATGACCGGTCGGGCGGTCGTCGGCTCCGAGGAACCGGAGGTCGTCGCCCCGCTGCTCGACGCCTACCTCGCCCGATTCCCCAAGGTGGCACGGCAGCTCCACGGCGACGGCATCGACGCGAAAGCGGAGGACGCTGTCGTGGTCTGGTGTCGTCCCAGGGGATGACGACGCGGCATCTCTCAAGTTCTGGGGTCGGACCGCCGTAGGTCGTGCAGGGGCGTCGCCCGGACGCCGTGCGAACGAGGTTCACGATGAACAGAGTGACCCGACTCACCCGGACGGTCGCAGCGGTGGCGCTCCTGGCCGTCGTGGCGGTCGCTGCGGCGTGCAGTCCGTCACCCACCGCCGGAATCTTCGAGGGCGGCACGTACGACCTGGACCTCTCGGTCCCGCCGCAGCACGCCAGCGAGACCTTCCCGCTCTTCGGCATGGGCACGTGCACGGTCACGGTCGACACCCCGGAGATCCGGCTGGCCGGCGCCACGCTGGTCGTCGGCGACGCCGAGATCGACCAGGTCGACGGCACCGCCACCATCTCCGACGCCCGCGTCGTGGTGCCGCGTTCGACAGTCGCCCTCGGCACGGTGTCCCTCGAGTGCTTCGGGAACCCGGTCGGGACGCTTGCCGTGGCCGTCGACATCTCGGCCACGGCGTCGCTGCGGGCGGCGGTGTTCGACGCCGACGACTACACGCTGACGTTGGTGGATCCGACCATCTCGATCCCCGACGCCAGGCTGCTGCTGACTCACGACGGCACGGCCCTGCCGCCGATCCAGCTTCCGCCGATCGAGATCGCGGTGCCGACCGTGTCCACCCACGCCTGATCTTCGGTCGGTCCACGGCTCGTCCGGCCGGGTCCGTCGCGGCGACTTGCCTCCCTGCGGCCGGCGACGACGGCCGATCCACCGGAGTGGGCCTAGTGTCGTCGCCGTGCCCGTGCTCACCGGTCGCCTCGCCCAGGTCTCCCTGAACGTCGTCGACGTCGACGTCGCGGTGGCGTTCTACCGCGACGTGCTCGACCTTCGACTCATCGCCCAGTTCGGCCCGCTGGCCTTCTTCGACCTCGGCGGCACCCGGCTGATGGTGACCCGTTCCGACGCGGCCACGAACGAGAACTCGGTCCTGTACCTGGCCGTCGACGACCTGCACGCAGCTCGGGAGGCGCTGGTCTCACGGGGAGTGCGATTCGTCGACGAACCCCATGAGATCTTCGACGATCCGACCGGCACGTTCGGTGAGCCGGGCCATGCGGAGTGGATGACCTTCTTCGAGGATCCCGAGGGCAACCTCCTCGCGCTGTCCGCCCGAGTGCCGAGCACCTGACGAGACCGGCCCGTCGGCCGGTCGGCAGTCCAGTCGGTGCGTCACCCCTGCGAACGAGTCGCAGGGCAGGTCGGGCGTGTCGGTGCCGACCATGAACGAGTCGGGGAAGTCGGACGGGACCATGGACCCTGGGCGGCCCGGCGTCCGATCGGCGACGATGTCGGACCATGGGACGCGATGCCGTCGAGGACTCGTCGACGGAACCATTGCGTCGGCACCGTCGCCGCAGGGTGCTGCTCGTCGTCGCGGGGCTGTTGGTCGTCGCAGGCGTCGGGCTCGTCGTGCTGTTCGTCCGCAGCGGCGCCCGGCCGGTGGCGCTCGACGAGGCGAATGCGCCGACGGGGTCGACGCAGCCAGACGCTCCATCGGTCCTCCGCCCCGAGCAGGGCGTGTACCTCTACGAGGGCTCCGGGACCGACCGGCTGGACACGCCTCCGCTGTCCCAGAACCAGGGGCCCCAGATGCCGGCCACGGTCTCCCATCGTGACGACGGGTGCTGGACGTTCCGGATCGACTTCAGCACCAACCACTGGCAGACATGGGTCTACTGCCCGACGCCCGACGGCGGGCTCACCGAAGAGGGCGGGCAGTCCTTCCAGAAGTGGGAGCTCGGGGCGATCTCGTTCGACTCGACGTCCACGTTCGACTGCTCCGACGCCGTCGTCGTGGTCGCCGGCGCCCGCCCCGGAGACGAGTGGGACCAGACCTGCTCGGGCACCAGCACGGGAGCGGAGGGTCGGACCACGTCCGCAGGGCCGTACACGTTCGTCGGGACCGAGGACGTCGACGTCGGCGGGGATCCGGTGCCGGCGTTCCACTACAGGAGGTCCCGGACCATGACCGGGGCGCAGCGGGGGACCGAGCAGGCCGACGTCTGGATCTCCGCCGAGGACGGCCTGCCACTGCGCAACACGCGCTCGATCGAGGCGTCGACCTCCACCGTCGTCGGCGACGTCCGCTACACCGAGCAGGGGACGTTCGCCGCGACGTCGGTCGAGCCCGCCCGCTGAGGGTCCGGTGGCCGGGCGGCGGGGCGCGGCCTCAGAGGTGGAGGGGGCGCACCGGCTGGTTGAACAGCGACGGGTCCCGGCGCCAGTCGACGCCAGGGACGTCGACGTACAGCTCGACCTCGTTGCCGTCGGGGTCGAGCACGTAGAGCGAGTGGGTGACGCCGTGGTCGCTGGCTCCGACGAG
>JAEYSR010000248.1 GCA_023434535.1 Actinomycetes bacterium | reverse complement strand
CGAGCAACGCCGCTGCTTCGGGTGGTGGATCGAACTCGGCGCTGCGGATACCGACAGCGTTCGTCCGGACCTGTGCGCCCTCGGCACCGTCGGGCTCGAGCCAGGCCGGTGACCAGTCCGGCTGCGTAGGTTCCTGCATCGAACACATGTTCGAGACGATACGGAGGGGGTGTGACAACGCGATCGCAGCGACCGGCGATCAGGCTGCTTCGGACCACGTACGGGCCGCCCTGTACCGATGCCGAACCCGAAACCCGGAGGAATGAACGGCGGGCCCCTGGGTACGGTCAAGTGTTCACACAGTTGCGCCGGTTCGTCCGGCGCGCCCCGACACGGAGGCACTGCCGTGAGCACCCCGCTCGGAACCGACACCATCGACCCGGAGGCCGTGCGCCGCGCACTGGAGGAGCTGCGCGCCGAGCTGATCGGCGCCGCACCCGACGCGGACGCACAGGAGTTCCACACCCGTCCCGACGTGGCGGACGGATCCGGTGAGACGGAGCACCTGGTCGTGGCCGAGCAGAAGGACGTGGCGGCGCGGCTCGACCTGCTGACCGAGCGCGCGGTGGAGGAGATCGATGAGGCACTGGCGCGTCTGGACGCCGGGACCTACGGGCCGTGCGTGGACTGCGGCGAGCCCATCCCCCGGGAACGGCTGGACGCGCTGCCCGCCGCACCCTGCTGCGTCTCCTGCGCCGAAGCTCGGGGCCGTGGCAGCCTCATCTGAGTGGTCGATGATGGGAGCGTGACCGAGCTCGACGCGGCTGTCCGCGGGCTGGACCGCGACACCAGCTGGCGCCTCGACTCCAGCACCACGGTCCGAGGTGACGTCGGCCATCCGCAGGGCATCACGCCGTGGGGTCCGAACTGGTTGGTGTCGACGGTGCAGTGGGAGCGGGCGGCGGGCGCTCTGCTGGTCGTCGACCCCGCCGGCGAGCTGGTCGACTCGCTCGACGTCACGGACGGGGAGCGGTTCCACCCCGGCGGGCTCGATCGCAGCGGCGCGGGATGCTGGGCGGCGGTCGCCGAGTACCGGCCGGACTCGACGACCACGGTCATGTGGATCGACGAGGAGCTGACGGCGACCCCGGCGTTCCGCTTCCCCGATCACCTCGGGGCGGTGTGCCAGCTCGAGGACTCCACCCTGTTCGCCGTGTCCTGGGGGTCGCGGACCTGGTACCGGCTCGACACCTCCGGCCGTGTGCTCGCCTCCCGGCCGAACGTGAGCTCGGTGGTGGATCTGCAGGACCTCCAGTCGCTGCCCGGACATCGGGCCATCGGCACGGGCGTGGGATCGATCCTCGCCCCGTCCGGACCGCTGCAGCTCGGAGCGCTCGTGGTCGTCGACGTCGACGAGCTGCGCCTGGATCTCGAGACGCCGGTGGCCGCATGGATGCCATCGGGCCGGGTCGCCACCTACAACGCCACTCACCTCACCGCCGGCCCTGACCGGGTCGACCTCCGATGCCTCGTGGACGACACGACCGCCGACGTCGCGGTGTGGACGGCGGAGGTCGTCGCAGATGCCCCCGACGAGCGTGAGACCTGACCCTCGAGTGACGGCGGCTCAGGCGTCGGGATGGTGGGTCCGGGTGGCGTCGCTGAACGATCGCAGCAGCTTGCGGAGCTGGCGGACCTGGGCGTCGGAGAACTGCTCGAGGATCGCCTGGTGTGACTCCTCGGCCGCTCGGTTGATCGAACCGAGGACCCGCTCGCCCTCGGGCGTCAGGCGGGCGAGCTGGGAACGCCGGTGGTCCGGGTTCGGAACCAGCTCGGCGAGGCCGGCGTCGACCAGGTCGTTCACCACGCGCTGCTCGTTCTGACGTGACACGCCGAGGCGACGGGCTATCTGCGGGATGGTGAGCGAACCGGCGGCGTCGATCGTCCACATGGTCTGCCACCTCGACTGGGTCTGCCCCTCGAGCGCGGCGATCTGCTCGCCGACCCGGCGACCGAGGCCGGCGGCGTCGAACAGCTCGGAGTACAGCTCCTCCATCTCCTTGGTCATCGTCGGACGATCGTAGGAGGGCGCTCGTGCACGGGTTGCTCCGAGCGGGCGGTTCCGGGCGACGTGACCAGCCGTGTCAGGAGATCTCGACGGCGGTGTAGTGCTCGACGTAGGAGTCGCCGGCGGGGGAGCGGTAGGTGCAGGTGCGCTCCTGGAGGTCCACCGAGTACCAGACCACCCCGGCTCGCCAGGTGGCCTCCATCCAGTCGGGGAAGGCCATGGTGCCGGCCTGGTCGGCGCGGAGGGCGGTCAGGAACGAGTCCCGGTCGAAGGCCGGTGCCTCGACGGCCCCCTCGATCATCGGGGTCCCCTGTTGCACGACGGAGCCGGCGGCCGTGGTGAGCACGGTCGTCCACGACGGCACCGTCACCTCGATGCGGCTGACGCCGGCCAGGCGCAACGACTCGGCCAGGTACGGGAAGCCGCCGACCTGCGGCCGGATGGATGCGCCGCGCTCCTGCGCGGCGGTGATGGTCTCGACGAGCGACATGGGTCCTCCTGGTTGGATGACAACATCCAACCGAAATGACAACTAGTTGTCAATAGGCGTGCAGCCTCGAAGAATCCGATCGGTTCGACTGATCAGGGCACCCACAGGTTCGCCGTGACCTCGTCGCCGTTCGAGGTCGAACCCGTGATCGTCCAGCAGCCTGGCTCGGAGAGCTCGATCCCCGACGGCTGCAGTCCGGTCGGGTCGTAGCCCGACGGCACCTCGGCGACGGCGCTTCCTCCTCCGCCGGCTCGGACGGCGAACACTCGGATCGCGCTGGGGGCGGACCGGAACCACGGGAGCTTGACGACCGAGGTGCCGTTCCCGTCGGTCTGGACGGGGTAGTCCGGCCCGACCCTGGTCGTGTGGAGGTCGCCGTCGCCGATGAGCAGCGAGTCACCGTCGACGGAGCCCTGCAGGACCGTCGCAGGCAGCTCGGCGGCAGGACGTCCGGTTGGATTTCCGCGGGTGCACGCGTCGGCGTCGGTCGGCACGGGCGACGAGCGGGTCGCGTCGGTCCCCGGGCGGCCGACGGTCAGGAACGAGGCGTTGGGTGCTCCCGGACGGCCGAGGAGCTGCAGTCGGAGCACCGGGCCGACAGTCGACCAGTCGACGGCGACGACGAACGTCGTGGAGGTCAGGATCCTGTTGCACTGTGCCGGCTCCTCGACGAACACGGGCTCGATCACGTCCCCCACGCGATCGAAGCGCTCCAGCACGGCCGGACAGGAGTCGTCGGCGATGGTCATGGCCACGACGACCTGCTCGTCGACGTCGATCCGAGGCGGCGGCGCAGCGATCCCGCTGGCACTCCACAGCTGGTCGAGGCGACGCTCTGACGTCGCAGCCTCCAGCGTTCCAGCGGTGCTCGACGACGTCGTGCCGACGCCGAGCTGCTCGAAGGCGACCGGGCCCGTGGGCACGGTGTCGATGGTCGTCGGGGTCGTCGGGGTCGTCGGATCGTTCGGCTCCGAGGTCAGGTCGTGGGTGCCGTCGCCCCGGGCGGCGACGGTCAGCACTCCAGCGGTCAGGGCGACGGCGACGACAGCTGCGGCGGCTGCGATCCACCGGCGAGCGTGACGGCGGCCCCCAGCTCCGTCGTCGATGTCCACCTGCCCGTCGCCGACATGCAGGCCGGTGCGGCGTGCTCTCTCGATCGCCTCGGTCGGGGTCACGGGGGCTCCCGCGTGGGCTGCTGCCCGGTCCGCCCACGCCCGCACCTGCTCGTCCAGGTCAGTCATCGATCTCCACCCCCATCTCGGTGCGCAGCTGCGCCATGGCTCGTTCCACGTGGGTCCCGACCGACGACCGCGACAGCTCCAACGCGTCGGCCACCTCCCGATGTGTCCAGCCGCAGCCGTGGACCAGCACGACGACGGTGCGCTGCCGGTCGGTCAGACGTGCCAAAGCGGGCACCAGTCCGGGCTCGTACAGGCCGTCGTCGCTCGGCGGCGACGGAGCGAGCAGCGCCGGCTTGCGCCGTCGACTGCGGCTGTTGCCGACCCGGTAGAGGTAGCCGGTGGCGTTGGACATCACCCGGACCGACGGCCAGTTCGCCCAGGCCCACGCCAGCGCCTCGGCGGTCGCGTCCCGACCGTCCTCCGGCCCGCGCATGAGGGTGAAGGCCCGGCGGAGTCGCGGTTCGACCTCGCCGACGAAGGTCTCGAACTCCCGCCGGTCCGCCTCGACGTCGGTGATCCCCTCCATGCCCGTACTAGAGCAGGCAGACGCCGATCTGTACGACGCGGCTCCGGGCAGGTTCCGGAGGCGGACCGGTCGCTACCCGTCGATGCTGGCGGCCGCGGCGAGGATCGCGTCGATCGTGACGTCGGGGTGCGACACCATCGAGACGTGGGACGCCTCGACCTCCGTCACGGTCGCCCCGGCGCGCTCGGCCATGCTGCGCTGCGTGTCCGGGGGGATCACGAGGTCGTCGGTGCCGATCACCGCCCAGCTCGGGATCGTCGACCACGCCGTGGTCTCCGTCGGTCCGACGTTCGCTCCGAGCGCGATCGGTCGCTGACTCGCCGCGATGAGCCAGCGATCTGCCTCGGGGAGGTCCTGGGCGAACGACTCGTGGACCGTCGACGGCTTGAGGAACGCCTCGACGTCGCCCTCGGGCGCGTCGGGGTAGCCGGCGAGGTCGAGCACCGCCGTCGGGTCCGGGACGTCCAGCGCCGAGCCCGACCCGCCGAGGATGTCGAACACGCTCTCCCCGACGGCGGGGATGAACGCGTTCACGTAGACCAGGGCCCGAACGTCACCGCCGGCCGTCCCGGCGTTCGTGATCACGACGCCGCCGTAGGAGTGGCCGACCAGGACCACCGGCCCGGCGGTGCGCTGGGCGAGGTAGGAGGCGACGTACGCGCTGTCGCCGGCGACGCCGTGCAGGAGGTTCGGCGGGGTGAGCACGGTGAAGCCCTGGGACTGGAGCGCAGTGGACACCGCGTTCCAACTCGAGCCGTCGGCCCATGCTCCGTGGACGAGGACGATCGTTGGGTTCGGCACGAGGCCTCCTTGGGTTCGGGCCCGTTCTGGTGCCGATCGTAGGGGTGGGCTCGTCCGGGCCGCTGTGAAAAGCGCGTGACGAGCCGTCGCCGTCGAGACGGGATCGTCCGGGGCGGTGACAGGATGGGACGAGCCGGAGTGGAGATCGGAGGTGCGGTGACCCACGACGACGAGGTCTGGGCCCGGGTCGCTGCGCAGCGGTGCGTCCTCGCCGACGCGCTGTCCGACCTGAGCGACCCCGAGTGGGCGACGGGTTCGGCGTGCCAGGGCTGGTCGAACCACGACGTGCTCGCGCACCTCGTCTGGCTGGCCGAGCTCAGCATCCCGCGCATGCTCGTCGACGTGTCGGCGGCGTCGCTCCGGCACCGGTGCGGGCCGATCGGCGCGATCGCTCCGATCGCTGTCGACCTCGCTCGCACCGCACCGCCCGACGAGCTGCTCGACCGGCTCCGACTCGCGAGCGAGGGAAGGTTCGTCCCGCCGTCGGCGCCTCCCGAGGTGGCCCTGGCCGAGGTCGTCGTGCACGGGATGGACATCACCCGCCCGCTCGGACGTCCCGACGTGGCGTCGGCCGAGGTGATCGACCAGGTGACGGGATCCATCCGACGGTTCCACCGGGTGTACGGGACCTCTCGCGACGTGCGCGACGCCACGCTCGTCAGCACGGAGACGGGCTGGACCTCGGCCGGTCCCGGGGATCGACGCATCGAGGCGACATCGGCGGACCTGCTGCTCTGGGCCGCAGGGCGGACCCCTCGCTGACCGGGCCGCGCCGACGGTCCGACCGACGAGGAGGCGGAGCCGGAGCACGTGGCCCAAGGCCTTTCCAGCGGCCTGGTTAGGCCCAGGGGCTGATGAGCTTCGAGAAGGGTCCGCTGACCGCGCGCTGCAGGAGGGGGCCGAACGAGACCCGCTGCACGCCGAGGGAGCGGATGTCGTCGAGCGAGCCGACCGTCGAACCGCCGGCAGGGTCGGCGATCACGTTGATGGGGGTGCTGAGCGCCGCCTGCAGGGCGGCGAGCGCGTCCACGTCGGGAACCAGGACCGGATAGAGGCAACGGGCGCCGGCGGCCTGGCAGGCGGAGAGTCGCTCGATCGCCTCGGCGACGGGATCGTCGAAGGTGCCGGCCGGCTTCAGGAAGACGTCGGTGCGGGCGTTGATGACGAGGTCGACCCCGGCGGCGTCGGCGGCCTGGCGGATCGCCCCGATGTAGTCGGCGTGCTCCGCGGCGCTGCGCATGCGGCTCTCGCTGTGCACCGTGTCCTCGACGTTGATGCCGACCGCTCCGGCGTCGAGCACGCGGTCGACGAGCTCGGCCGCAGGGGTGCGGTACCCGGACTCGACGTCCGCGCTCACCGGCACGTCGACGGCGCCCGTGATGCGACGGATGCCGTCGAGCGCGTCATCGAGCGTCATGCCCTCGTTGTCGCTCTGTCCCCTGGAGTCGGCGAGAGGGTGGCTCCCGATGGTGAGCGCGTCGAAGCCGGCCTCGACCGCCACCCTGGCCGACCACGCGTCCCACACCGTCGACAGCACGACGGTGGTCCCGCGGTGGTGGAGGGCCAGCAGTTCTGCAGCGCGGTCGGCGAGCGAGGTCATGTGCTCGATGCTTGCAGACCCGCGCTGCTGCGGGGAGGGCGGGCCGGTGCGGGTGACGACAGGAGCGGCTGCGGCGAGGTCGATGCGTCGTCAGCGAACGACGTCGGTCGGGTCGCTCACCAGCGGGATGCTCTGGTCGCCCAGGATCACCGCGCCGTCGGCGTCGAGGACGTCGAAGTGCAGCGTGGGATCGGTGAGGCATCCGTAGCGGCCGGCCATCCACTCGCCCTCGCCCGAGATCCAATCGATCTGGACGATGAACGACAGGTGGTCGGCGTCGACGGGTTCCCAGTCCCACGAGATGTTCGCGCCGCCGCCGACCGAGCTGATCTGGCAGATCGGATTGCCGCTGGTCCAGGTCAGTTGGCCGCCCTGACGTCCGATGTCCTCCGGGTCGGGCAGGTCGGCGCCGTAGGGCACCGTCCCCTCGTACGTGGTGAGGTGGTGGACGTCATGGTTGACGTAGGTGGGCGCCGGCGTGACCGGGACCGGCCACTGCGGCTGGGGTGCAGGGGTCGGAGCGGGGGTCGGCGCCGGCGGATACAGGATCCTGGCGGCCTCCTGCAGCGTCATGCCGGTGTTCTTCCAGCGACCCTTCGAGCACACGAGCACGTGCGAGTCCGTCCGGCCCCACTTGCCGTTCGGCGCGCAGCGCGCTCCCGGCCTGGCCACCTGGCACCCGGAGATCAACGTGATCGCACCGACCGCGATCACGACGACGCCGATCCGGCGAATCCTCGACATGGTCACCCTCTCCCGTAAGTCCTCGGCAGCAGGACAGCACGGTCTCTCCGGGTCGACAAGTCAGCAGATCTGCCCACTCGGCGTGCAGTTCGCACGACCCGGTCCGGAGTCCGTCCGGTCTCCCGGCCGTCGTGGACGCCGTCGGCCGCGGGACGGACGTGGAGAGGACTCAAATCTGAGTGATCCGTCAGTAGTCTCCTGTCATGAACCCGGTCCGCCTCCTCGTCCTCGGCATCATGCGCGTGGCCCAGCCGGTCCACGGCTACGTCGTGCGCCGCGAGCTCATGACCTGGCGGCTGGGCGACCTGGCCAACGTCCAGCCCGGGTCGATCTACTCCGCCATCTCGACCCTCGAGAAGGACGGCCTGATCGAGGCCGTCGGCGAGAGCGGCGAGGACGGGACGGCGGCGGTCGGCGAGAGGTCTGCTCCCGGTCGCCCGAAGCGCCGCTACCGGGTGACAGGGGAAGGGGAGAAGGAGTTCCAGGCCGGCCTCAGGGAGGCGTGGTGGAAGGTCGAGCACAGCGCAGAGCCTCTCGTTCCGGCCCTCTGCCTGATGGTCTTCGCGTCGCGGCGGGAGCTCATCGCCGCCATGGGGGCCCGCATCGCCCAGCTCGAGGGCGAGGCCCAGCAGCTCCGCTTCCAGCGTGAGGCCATCCAGGACGGAGCCACCGGCGAGGACGGCGAGATCCCCGAGCACGTCCGGGAGATCCTCGACTTCACGTCGGCCCGGACGAGCGCGGAGATCGAGTGGAGCAAGCAGTTCCGACGGCGGCTCGAAGAGGGTCGCTACTGGTTCGCCGACGAGGAGCGCGACGGCCAGCCGCACCCCGTCGCCCGATGGCGTCAGGAGCTGGCCCAGTAGCGAGCTCCCTGCCGGACGGCGCGCACGTCGTCGTGGATCTACGATCAACCTTGACTGTTCCCGGCGGGACTGAGATCCTCTGCACGTGTCCGACGTCGCTCAGGTCCCCAGCTCATCGATGATCGAGGTCCGCGGCCTCACGCAGACCTTCTCGACCCGAACCGGACCGGTCGACGCCGTGAAGGGCGTGGACTTCGACGTGCGGACCGGGGAGATCCTGGGCCTGCTCGGCCCGAACGGCGCCGGCAAGACCACCACGCTGCGGATGCTCTGCACGCTGCTCAGGCCGACCGCCGGATCCGCGGTCGTCGCCGGTGTGGACGTCGCCACCGACGCCCGGGAGGTGCGCCGGCGGATCGGCTACGTCGCGCAGATCGGCGCGGTGCCGGCACCCGGCACGGTGGTCGGCGAGGAGCTCGTCGTCCAGGGCCGGCTCCAGGGGATGAGCAAGGCCGACGCCACCGCGCGGATGCGAGCGCTCCTCCCGTCGCTCAGCCTCGACGGCTTCGAGAAGCGGGCGCTCTCGGAGATGTCCGGCGGCCAGCGGCGCCGCTTCGACGTCGCGCTGGGGTTGGTCCACGACCCCAAGCTCGTGTTCCTCGACGAGCCGACCACCGGTCTGGATCCGCAGAGCCGGGCCAACCTCTGGGACTACATCCGATTCCTCCGGGACGAGCAGGGCGTGACGATCGTCCTCACGACCCACTACCTGGACGAGGCCGACGCGCTCGCGGATCGCATCGTCGTCATGGACCACGGCTCGATCGTGGCGGACGACACGCCCGACGCGCTCAAGGCCCAGGTGTCGGGCGACGTCATCAGCGTGGCGGTGGACGGCGACCTGGCTGCCGCCCAGCAGGTCGCCGAGGCGGCGCTGTCGCCGCGCACGAGCACGATCGAGGAGCTGGGTGGCGACGGTGAGCGGCTTGTCCTGACCGTGGACCGCGGCGACACCGCGGTGCCCGTGCTGCTGCGGGCCCTCGACGCCGCGTCGCTGCCTCTGACCGCCGTCGAGGTGCGACGGCCGACCCTCGACGACGTGTTCCTGACCCTCACGGGTCGCTCGCTCCGGGAGGAGGACTCGTGAGGGTCTTCGCCCGGCGCGACCTCTCCCGCACAGGAGGCTCACCATGCTGATCGAGACCTGGGTCATCTTCGACCGCCAGATGCGAGGGTTGCTGCGCAACCCCGTCTGGGTGTTCTTCGGCCTGACGCAACCCATCCTCTACCTGGTGCTGTTCGGGCCGCTGCTGGTCAACGTCAGCGGCGGCGGTCTGGGCGGCGACGAGTCGTGGCTGATCTTCGTGCCGGGTCTGCTGCTGCAGCTCGCCATCTTCGGCGCCGGCTTCGCCGGGTTCGGGATCATCCAGGAGCTGCGCGAGGGGGTGGTCGAGCGGCAGCGGGTGACTCCGGCCCACCGCTCCTCGCTGATCCTCGGCCGGGCGCTCTCCAACACGGTCACCATCGGGGTCCAGGCCGTCATCCTGACCGTGGTCGCGATCCCGTTCGGGTTGAGCCCGTCGTGGCTCGGCGTGATCGTCACCATCCTGATGGTCAGCGTGCTCAGCCTCGGCCTCGCCGGAGCGAGCTACGCCATGGGTCTGATCCTCAAGGACGAGGACTCCTTCGCCCCGTTCGTCCAGGGCGTCTCGCTGCCGTTGCTCCTCCTGTCCGGCGTCTTCCTGCCGATGACGCTGGCGCCGGCCTGGTTGGAGAAGATGAGTCAGCTGAACCCGCTGACCTACGTGCTCGACGGCTCGCGCTCGCTGTTCGCCGGGGAGTGGAGCGACGCTGCGGTCGTGTGGGGTCTGATCGGCTCGGTGGTGCTCGCCGTGCTGCTGACCTGGTGGAGCGCCCGCCGGTTCCAGCGCCTCTCGTCCTGACCCGTTGGTAGGTTGTCGACATGACCCCGCCGCTCGTCCTGGTGCCGCTGTGCGTGATCGACCTGACCCTCGGCGACATCCAGTTCGTCGGCGACGGTCCGGCCGGCGCGCGGATGATCGTGCACGTCGCGGGAGGTTCCGTCAGCGGTGAGCGGCTGTCGGGCCACGTCGTCCCGGCGGGAATGGCCGACTGGGTGACGGTCAACGGCGGGGTCGCCTCCGTGGACGTCCGCGGGACCATCGAGACCGAGGACGGCGCTCTCGTCTACGTGACCTACGGCGGTCGGATCGACTTCTCGAACGGCCCCGGGACGGCGCCGATCTACGTGGCTCCCACGTTCGAGACGTCCGACGAGCGCTACGCATGGCTGAACCTGGTGCAGGCCGTCGGCGTCGGCACCCTCGACGGCGACCGACTCCGCTACGAGTGGTTCGAGGCCGCAGTCCCCGACGCCGTCGAGCTCTGACGGGCGTCGTCGCGCGAGCGCGACGGTACGGTGGGTCGGTGTCCCGGACGGCGTCGCACCACCTGAACCGATCCGGAGCCTGGCGGCGCCGCAGGGGAGCGGCCGCTGCTGCGGCGATCCTGCTGGCGGCGACGGCCGCTGTCGGCTGCGACGGCGAACCGCCCCGGATGACGAGCGCTCCACGACCCTCCGCCGGCTCGCAGCCCGGCGGATCCACCACCACCGCTCCCGACGTGGTCACCGGTCCCACGGTGCGGGACGAGTTGGCGCGGGCGCTCGAGCGCTCCCAGGCGCAGCCCTCGGCCCGCGTCCGGTCGACGATGGACGCGCCGATGGGGATGCTGGTCGTCGACCAGACGGGCACGATGGACGGCTCGGTCGTCGACGGCTCGACCCCGTTGCCGGGCATGGGCGACGTGGAGTTCCGCATGCTCGGCGGCTACGTGTACTACGCGTTCCCGGACCTGCCTCCCGGCAAGACCTGGGTCTCGCTGGACAACGACCAGTTCCGGGAGCTCACCGGCCTGGACCTGTCCGCGCTGTCCTCGCAGTCGGGCCAGGTCCCGGCGTTCTCCGCCGGCGGGCTCGGCGAGGTGCGCCGGATCGGACCCGACGACGTCGACGGACGTCCCGCGACCCTCTACGAGGCCGACGTCGACCTCACCGGTGCGATGCAGCAGGCGGTCGACGCGGGGACGATGTCGGGTCCGGCTCTCGACGGGATGGAGGCGTTCGCCCCCGAGACCACGTTCGAGTACTGGGTCGACGAGGACGGTCTGCTGGCCCGGGTCCACTACGACCTCGAGATCGTCGACGCCGTGGCCGGGTTCACCGAGCGGCAGGTCGGGTCGACGGTCAGCTACGACGTCACGTTCTCCGACTACGGCGTGGCGATCGACACCTCGCCACCCGATCCGTCGACGGTCGTGCCGTTCGACCAGTTCGAACCCGGCGGCTGAACGGTCCCGCACCGGTCTGCCCGGGTCCGTTGAGAACGGTCAGCCCAGGTCCAGGTCGGGGTACGCCCCGAGACCCGGAGCGCCGCCGGTGTGGACGAACACCACTCCGCTGCCGCTGCCGAACCGCCTGTCCCGGGACCACCTGACGAGGGCCTCGGCCGCCTTGCCGGTGTACACCGGGTCGAGGACCATCGCCTCGGTCCGGGCGAACAGCCGCATGGCGTCCACGGTGCCGGCTCCGGGCAGGCCGTAGCCGTCGCCGAGGAACGAGTCGTCGAGGTGGACCGCCGTCGACGGCAGGGGCGACCGGCCGACCAGGGTCGACACCTCTGCGATCAGTCCCTCCACGACCTCACGGGTCCGGGCCTCGGGCCTGTACACGCACACGCCGTGGACCCGGGCCAGCGAGCCGGCGGCGCGCAGGCCGACGATCAGCCCGGCGTACGTCCCGCCGGTCGACACGGCGACCACGACGTCGCCGACGTGGTCGTCGCCCTGCAGGATCTGCTCGCCGAGCTCCAGCCCGGCGGCGACGTAGCCGAGCGTGCCGACCGCGTCCGAGCCGCCCGGCGGGATCCAACGGGCCCGACTTCCGCGCTCCTCGATCCGGGTCGTCGTCGCCTGCACGGCCGCGGCGATCTCCTCGTCGTCGTTGTCGACCACGGTGACCGTGGCGCCGAACAGGTGGTCGAGGGCCACGTTCCCGCCGCGGTCGAAGGCCTCGCCGGAGCGTCCCACCGCCCTGGTGAGGATGAGCTCGCAGCGGAATCCCGCGACCACGCACGCCGCCGCGGTCTGGCGGGCGTGGTTGGACTGCAGCGCACCGAAGGTGACGATCGTGTCGCAGCCGTCGGCCCCGGCACGGCCCAGCAGGTACTCGAGCTTGCGGACCTTGTTGCCGCCCAGGCCGAGCACCGTCAGGTCGTCGCGCTTGACGGCGATCTGCGGACCGAGCTCGGCCGAGAGCCGGGGGGCGGGCTGCAGCGGCGTCGGGGCGTCGAACAGCCGGACGCGCCGGAACGCCGAGATCAACGGTGACAGGAAGGGGGAGGAGGCGTCGTCGACCACCGCCGGTGCCTATCACGGGCGGTGCCTGTCCGACACCCGAGGGTCGATAGGCTGGCCCGACGCCGGGCAGGCGACCACGTCGCTGCCCGGGACCGACCTTCGACCAGGAGAGCAACCACCTGTGGACGTGCGCATCGGCGTGACCTACTCCCCCCGGGAGATCGACCTGCAGCTGGCCGACGACGTCGACCGCGACGCCCTCCGCAAGCAGGTGGACGGCGTGCTGGCCGACGACTCGCTCGTGCTGTGGCTGACCGACCGCAAGGGCAACGAGGTCGGCGTGCCGTCGTCCAAGATCGCCTACATCGAGATCGGCTCGGCGGCCGAGGGCCGCAGCTTCGGGTTCTCCAGCACCTGACCGGCCTCGACCCGCCCCGACAGGGGTAGGGACCGACGCATCGCACCCATGGCACCCACGACTCCCGGACTCCTCGACCGCAAGCTGCTCTTCGTCACCGGGAAGGGCGGGGTCGGCAAGACGTCGGTGGCCACGGCCATCGCCATGCTCGCCGCGTCCCGGGGCAAGCGCACCCTGGTGTGCGAGGTCGACTCCAAGGGCAACCTCGCGGACTTCCTCGGCGTCGGGGCGCTGCGCTTCGAACCCACCGAGGTCCGCAAGCGCCTGTTCGCCATGTCCATGGACACCGAGGAGTCTCTCAAGGAGTACATGCGGCTCAACCTCCGGTTGCCGCTGCTCGCCAAGATGGGTCCGCTCGCCAGGACCTTCGACTTCGTGGCCAACGCGGCCCCGGGCGTGAACGAGCTGCTGACCGTCGGCAAGTTCACGTGGGAGGTGCGGGAGCGCAACTACGACCTCGTGGTGGTCGACGCTTCGGCGACCGGCCACGTCGTCGGTCAGCTCGCCGCGCCGGTGGCGATCAACGACCTGGTCAAGGTCGGTCTGGTGCGCAACCAGACCGACTGGATGATCGACATCCTGACCGACTCGGCCACCACCGGGGTCGTGGTGGTCACCGTCCCCGAGGAGATGCCCGTGGCCGAGACGCTCGAGCTGATCGAGCGGCTCGAGGGCGAGACGCAGATCGACGTGGCCTCCGTGGTGGTCAACCGGGTGCTCCCCGAGCTCTTCGGTCGCTCGGAGGAGGAGATCTTCGAGCGGCTCCGCAAGCCCGACGGGGTGACCGCGCTGACCGAGCGGGTCGGGGCCGTCGTCGACGACGGGCCGGTCTCCTCCGACGAGGGTGGCGTCGAGCAGGTGCTCGACGGTGCCGAGCTGGCGGTGAGCCTGCGACGCAGCCGCGTGCCGCACCTCGAGCGGCTGAGGGAGGGCCTGCCGCCGAACATGCCGGTTCTCTACCTGCCGTACCTGTTCCACCGGTCCCACGGAGTGCGAGCCACCGCTCGCATCGCCGAGGCGCTCGGCGAGGAGCTGGGGTTCTGATGGCGGCACGATCCGACCGCTCGGCCGCCCGCGGAGCGAACGCCCCGTTGAACACGATCGAGCAGCTGTGCTCGGCCAAGGAGGTGGTCGTGTCGACCGGCTCCGGCGGGGTCGGCAAGACGACCACCGCGGCGGCGATCGGTGCCACGGCGGCCACGCAGCTCGGCTGCAAGGTGCTCGTGCTCACGGTGGATCCGGCCAAGCGGCTGGCCACCGCCCTCGGGCTCGAGCGCTTCGGCAACGTGGAGACGCGCGTGCCCGACGAGGCGTTCGCCGCGGCGGGGGTCCGCCCCGAGGGCGAGCTGTGGGCGGCCATGCTCGATACCAAGCAGTCGTGGGACGACCTGGTCCGGATGCACGCACCCGACGCCGCCACCCGCGACGCCATCCTGGTCAACCCGCTCTACCAGAACATCACGGGCAAGTTCGTCCAGAGCCACGACTACGTCGCGATGGAGCGGCTCTACGAGATCCACACGTCGGGGCGCTACGACCTGATCGTCGTGGACACGCCGCCCACGCGCAACGCCGTCGACTTCCTGGACGCCCCTGACCGCATGGCGGACTTCTTCTCGTCCCGGCTCCTGCGCTGGCTCATCACCCCGTACCGGTCGCGGCTGGTCAGCTTCGCCTCCAAGCCCTTCTACTCGGTGGCGGACCGCATCCTGGGCACCCAGTTCCTGGAGGACATCGCCGAGTTCTTCATGCTGTTCCAGACCATGTACGACGGCTTCGTCGAACGGGCCCGGGCCGTGACGACGCTGCTCGGCGGTCCGCAGACCACGTTTCTGGTCGTGTCCACGCTGGAGGTCGCGCCGGCGCGGGAGGCGGAGTACTTCCTGAAGCTGCTCGGCGAGCGCGGCTACCACGTGGGCGCGCTCGTGCTGAACAAGGTCCTCCCCGAGCTGTTCCTCGACCGCTCGGCGACCTCGGTCGCCAAGGCGCTGGCCCACCACGGAGCGGACGTGGCCGCGGACGTCGCCTCGGTCCTCGGCCCGCCGGCGGACGACCGGGCCCGTCTCGGCACCGTCCTGACCGAGGTGGGGGAGAGCTTCCTGAACTACCAGGTCGTCGCCCGGCGTGAGGCCGAGCAGAGGACCGAGCTGGCCGAGATCCCCAAGTTGACCGCGACCGTCCCGTACTTCGACGATGACATCCACTCGCTGGCCGGGCTGCTGCGCCTCGGCGAGAAGGTGTGGCGCTGACCGCCGCCGAGCGGGAGCGACACCGGAGCACCGAGCGGAGGGACGGCCGAAGATGGACGACGGAGACCACACGGCGCCCGGCGGACCGCCACGCTTCCCCGGCCCGCCGCTGCGCGGTGACCTCGCGGCCGCCAAGCAGATCGACCTCGACGACGACGAGGAGACCGACTTCACCGCGGAGCACGTGGCGCTGGTCGTCCCGCCTGTCGACGCCGACGCGTCCCGACACCTGAAGCGGCTCGTCGCCGGTTGGGGGATGCTCGCCGACTTCGCGTTCGCCGACCTGCTCCTCTACGTCGCGCTGCCGTCGCACGACGCAGGGCTGAACCGCTTCCTCGTCGTCAACCAGGTCCGCCCCAACACCGGACAGACGCTCTTCGCCGAGGACGTCGTCGGCCGGGCCATGAGCTCCACCCAGCGGCCGCTCATCGCCCAGGCGCTGGCCACAGGGGAGATCGCCGAGGACGTGGTGGACAGCCCGTGGCTGGGAGAGCGGATCCGCATCACGGCCATCCCCGTCCGCTTCGAGGGCCGGATCGTCGCGGTGCTGGCCCGGGAAGCGTCCCTCGAGGGTGCGCGCGACGTCAGCGACCTGGCCAGCGTGTACCTCGGGGTGTTCCGCCGGCTCGGCCGCATGGTGGCCGACGGGGTGTTCCCGTTCGCCGACGAGGAGGTCATCGGGACCGGCGGCCCGCGAGTGGGCGACGGCGTGCTGCTGCTGGACGAGGTGGGACGCATCGCGTTCGCGTCGCCGAACGCCGTGTCCGCTCTGCGCCGGCTCGGCGTCCAGCGCCGGCTCCAGGGCGAGCACATGAGCGAGCTCGGTGCCGAGACGGCGGCCACCTACAGGGCGTACTTCAACGGCCGTCCCACCGTTGAGGAGGTGGAGCGCGACGACGTGAGCGTCGCGCTGCGCTGCATCCCCCTCGTCGCCGACGGGCGCGTGGACGGGGCCGTGGTGCTGCTCCGCGACGTGTCCGAGATGCGACTCAGGGACCGGGCCCTGGTGTCCAAGGACGCGACGATCAAGGAGATCCACCACCGGGTCAAGAACAACCTCCAGACCATCTCGTCGCTGCTGCGTCTGCAGGGCCGTCGCCTCACCGAGCCGTCGGCCAAGGTGGCGATCGAGGAGTCGGTGCGCCGGATCCGCTCGATCGCCCTCGTGCACGAGACCCTGTCCCGGGAGGACGGCGACGACGTCGACTTCGGGGAGATCGTGCGGCCGCTCGTGCGCATGGTCGAGGAGGGGCTGACGTCGCCCGACGTCCCGGTGGAGTTCGTGATCGAGGGCGGCGCCGGCAAGCTGCCGTCCCCCGAGGCCACCTCGCTCGCAGTGGTGACCACGGAGCTGCTCCAGAACGTCGTCGACCACGCCTACCCGCCCGGCACCTTGGCACCGGGGGAGCGGGGCCGCATCCGGATCGTGCTGGCCAACGACCAGGTGATGCTCCGCCTGGCGGTCATCGACGACGGCGCCGGTCTGCCCTCCGACTTCGACCCGCAGACCTCCGACAGCCTCGGGCTCTCCATCGTGCGTGGCCTCGTGGAGGAGCTCGGCGGCCAGATGGAGTTCACGGCCGTCCAGCCCGGCTCCCGACGTCCGGGCAACCGCGTGCAGCTCGTCCTGCCGGTCATCAGCCGGGTGGAGGCGGACGCGGAACGACCTCCCCCTGGGGGAGGTCGTTCGGTCGGTCTGTAGTCGGCGGCCGGGAGTCCGGCTGCCAGCCTCAGGAGGCCTGCTCTGCCAGCCTCAGGAGGCGGCGGCAGCGGCCTGCTGGCGCTGGCGGGCGACCCACGCACGGCGGAGCTTGCGGCGCTCCTCCTCGGAGGTGCCACCCCAGACGCCGGAGTCCTGGTTGGTGGAGAGCGCGAACTTGAGGCACGGCTCCTTGGCGTCGCACGTGTCGCAGACGGCCTTGGCGGCGGCGATCTGCTCGAGGGCCGGACCGGTCGTCCCCACGGGGAAGAACAGCGCGGGGTCGGTGTCGCTGCAGGCTGACGAGGTGCGCCAGTCGTCGGTCGCCAGGTTCAGGCTGCGGCTCGAGGTGAGTGCCACGATGTCCTCCGTCGGGTGGTCATAGGGCGCGTGCTCGGACGGCCCCGGTGCGTTGACGCCACGTTTCTCGGTTTCCCGCCGGAAGAGCCGGGGCTGCTGCTCGGAACGCTGCAGAATGGAGCCGACGCTCCGATCGGCACCGCTCCGGTCCGCTGCCCGCCCCGGTTGGGTCGGGATCTTGTGAATTCGTGAACAAGCTCGAACCTACAACCGACCACTCTCTGTGTAAAGGAAAAGTTTCGGGAAGATGTCCTCAGATGATCGTCCACTCGTCATCGCCCATCGGGGCGCGTCCGCCGATGAGCAGGAGAACACGGCCGTTGCCTTCCGAACCGCCAGGAAGCAGGGGGCGGACTGGGTGGAGCTCGACGTGCGCCTCGCCGCGGACGGGTCGCTGATCGTCAACCACGATGCGTGGTATCGCGATGGCAGAACGGTCTGGTCGACGCCATGGGAGGACGTTCCCGACGCGACACTCGACCTCGACGGAGCCGTCGTCGCCTGCGACGGGATGGGGATCAACGTCGAGATCAAGAACAGCCCCGGGGACCTCGCCGACGGTCCGTGGGGCATGGAGGTGGTCGACGCCACGGTCGAGCGCCTGTCCGCGCTCGATCCGGCGGTCCGGGAGAAGGTCCTGGTGTCCAGCTTCGACCTGGCGAGCATCGAGCGGACCAAGGAGCTGGCCCCCGACCTCGCGACGGGCTTCCTGGTGTTCGACATGAGCCAGCAGCCCGACGCGGCCGCGATCGCCGCCGACGGCGGGCACCAGGCGCTGCACCCGTGGGATCCGTTCGTCACCCCGGAGCTCCTCGAGGAGTGCCGGGGCCGGGGCCTGATCGTCAACACGTGGACGGTGGACGATCCCGACCGGTGGGTCGAGCTGGCCTCGTGGGGGGTGGACGGCATCGTGACGAACACGCCGGGACTCCTCGCCGCGGCACTGTCCTGACGGCGAGCAGTCCTGACGGTCAGGTCGGCCCGGACGCGGCCACGACGGTGAGGGCCTCGGGGCGGTGGGTGAGGCGGAGCACCTCCGCGGAGCCGAGGTGGTCGCCGTCGACCTGGTAGGGGACGCCGCCCGGGGTGAGGGCCGTGACGACCGCCGTCTCGACGGCGTGGCGGACCTCGACGCCCCTCCCGGGGCGGACGCCGTCACCGCTCGGACCGCCGCCGAGCGCCTGCGCCGCGACCCGGAGGAACACCGGAGCCGTCATCCGCGTCAGGGTCACGCAGCTCAGGGGGCCGTGGCGGTCGGCGCTCGGGGCCACACGGAGGCGCATCGGTCCGACGAACGTGTACGGGTCCCCGTTCTGGACGAGCGTGAAGGATCCGTCGGCGTCCAAGGTGTCGCCGCCGGCGTCGGAGGCAACGTGCAGCTGCGGGTTCCGACGATCCCAGCCGACGGCGAACGTGCGCAGCCCGGCCCGGACGAAGAGCGGCACGGTGGCCTTGCGGGCACGACCCCTGCGGGCCGGCAGGTCGCGGAGCCGCTCGACCTCCTCGACGAGCGCGGCGTCCCAACCGATGCCGACGTGGCAGAGGAACGGACGACCGGGCGCCCCGTCGGCCGACACCTCGCCGACGCCGATGCGGTCGTGGGAGCGTCGGGACAACGCCCGGCCCACCACCTCGGCCGCGCCGGCGGCGTCGTTGGGGAGCCCGATCGAGCGGACGAACACGTTCGTGGAGCCCCCGGGAGCGGGGCGAGCACGCAGTCGGTCCCGACGAGCGCGGCGGCCACCTCGTTGACCGTTCCGTCTCCGCCGAGCACGGCGAGCGCGGTGACGCCGGCCGACACGCCGGCGGCCGCCAGCTCCGTCGCATGGCCGCGTCGATCGGTCGTGACGACGTCGACGTCGTGGCCGAGGGAGAGGTGGCGCAGCACGCGGTCACGGCGGCGCGGGTTCACCGACGAGGCCGCGGCGTTGACGACGAGCAGGATGCGCACCGCCAGAGTCTCCACCGGGCCGGGGGCCCGCTCCCACCCGACGGGGCCGGCGGGCCGTTCCCCGCTTCTGGATGCCGACGCCGCCGGGCGGCGACGTATTGCTCAGGCCGGGCCCCGGGTCGTCCGATCAGCTCGTTGAGGGAGCTCGCCGACAGAGGAAGGGAGCGATGTCCCGCACGGAGCGGTCGCGTCGCGGCCCCATCGACAACGAGCTGGCCGCGGTTCTGTTCGAGCGTGTCGACGCCCCGGGCCTCCTGCAGCTCCTCGAGCTGGGGGCGATCGACGGCCTGTGGATCAGCCGCCTCTCCGACGACCCGGAGACGTGGGTCAGCCCGAGGTTCGCCGAGGTCCTCGGTCACCCGCCCGGCACCACCCTCACGTCGGAGCAGATCCGGGCCCTGGTGGTGCCCGAGGACATGGACGTCGCACGGCAGCGGGCGCTGGTGCACCTCGCGGATCCGAGCCGGCCGTACGACTCGGTCATCCGCTACCGGCACTGCGACGGGTCGATCGTGTGGGTGAGGAGCCGTGGCATCTCGACCGGGGAGGGGGACGGCGGCCCGGACCTCCTCGTCGGCGTCCACACCGACGTGTCCGCCGAGATGAGGGCGCGGGAGCACATCGCGGAGCGCTACCTCGACCTGGAGTCGACCTCGGCCGTCCTCGAGCTGCTCGACTCCACCACCGCAGGTCTCCAGCTCATGTCGGACCCGGACCAGGTGGTGCAGTCACTGGTCGGCGTCCTCGGCCACGAGGTGGGGGACAGGGCGACGGTCGTCATGCTCGACGGCCCCGAGATCAGGCTGGTCGCCTGCGCCGCCGCGGACCCTGCGGAGGCCGAGGACCTGAGGGCCTGGTACCGCGACGGGTTCCCGGCGGAGCACAGCGGACCCCTGTCCGAGGTGATCCGGACGGGGGAGCCCGTGCTCGTCGAGCACGTCGACCCCTCGACGGCCCGACCCCATCGCGCGCCCGGGACGCCGCAGCGGCTCTTCGACAGGCCCCCGACCACCTTCATCTCGGTGCCGTGGCGCCTGCCCGACGGCCAGCGAGCTGCCGTGACCGTCACGCGCCACGAGGGGTCGGCCGAAACCTTCGACGTGCGGGACCTGCAGCTCGTGCGCCAGCTGGTCGACCGCCACGCCGTCGCCCTCGACGCCATCGAGCTGCAGCTCGAGCGCACGGCGGAGGGCCGCTTCCGGCGTCTCGCACGGTCCGCGCCGTTCGCCATCCTCGTCGTCGACGAGGACAACCGGTGCACGTTCGCGAACGAGAGGTGGAGCGCCCTCACCGGCCGGTCCGTCGAGCAGACGGTCGGCACCGGCTGGCGCGACGTGTTCGATCCGGGTGCGCTGGCGGAGCTGCGGCGTCGGTGGGACGACGAGTCCGACAACGACCTCGGCATGGAGGCCGAGCTCCGGCTGAGGCGCCCCGACGGGACCGTCGCGTGGGTTCACGGGAGCGCGACGCGGGTCCGGCGTTCGGACGGCTCCTCGGACGGGACCCTGGTCGCCCTCATCGACGTCACGGAGCGTCACCGCGCCGCCGACGAGCTGCAGCGGCTGGTGAGGATCGACCCGCTGACCGGGTGCGTGAACCGCAACGCGCTCTACGAGCTCCTCGACCACCGACGGTCGAGCGATCTCGTGCCGCGCCGCGGTACCCCTGACTGTGCTGTGGAGGGGACGGCCGTCGACGGGACCGCCGGCGGAGCGGACCCTGGCGGGCAGCCGGTTCCCAGCGCTCTCGCCTACCTCGACCTCGACGGCTTCAAGGAGATCAACGACTCGCTCGGCCACACGGTGGGCGACCAGGTGCTGGTGGAGTTCGCCCGGCGGATCGGCTCGGTGCTGCGCTCCGACGACGTGGTCGCCCGGGTGGGCGGCGACGAGTTCGTGATCGTGCTCCACGACGTCACCCACGAGACCGGCCTCGGCCGCATCGCCGAGAGGCTGCACGCCACCCTCCGCGAGCCGATCGTGGTGGGGGAGCGCGACCTGGCGCTCACCATGAGCATGGGCATGGTGCTGGTCGACCCCGCGCCGCTCGGCGTCGCGGACGCCGACAGGTTGCTGCGGCAGGCCGACCGCGCCATGTACCGGGCCAAGGCCAACGGTCGCGCGGGCTCGGCCGTCTTCGACCCGATGCTGGACCTCCACTCCCGTCCGGACAGCGAGCTGCGCTCGCTGATCTCCGAGGCGATCGCCTCGGACGGCGTGGCGGTCCACTACCAGCCGATCGTGGATCTCGACCGTCGCGTCGTGGTCGGGTTGGAGGCACTCGTCCGGCTCGTGCACCCGGAGCTGGGGCTCATGTCACCGGCGGACTTCATCGACGTCGCCGAGCGGTCCCACCAGATCGTCGCCATCGGCGAGGCCGTGGTCGAGCAGTCGCTGAACCGCCTCGCCGACTGGCACCGGATCCGTCCCGACCTCTACCTGACGATCAACCTGTCGGGTCGACAGCTGGCCGACGAAGGTCTGTGCACCCGGCTCGTCGACCGGATCGGCGAGCTCGGCCTCGACCCGACCCGGATCGTCGTCGAGGTGACCGAGGGGGCGCTCGTGTCACCGACCGGCACCTGCAGCGACGGTCTCGACAGGCTGCGATCGAGCGGCATCCGCCTGGCGATCGACGACTTCGGGACCGGCTACTCCAGCCTCAGCCGCCTCGCCGACATCGATCCCGACATCGTCAAGCTGGACCGGAGCTTCGTGGTCGCCGCGTCGACCGAGCCGATGCAGCGGGCGATCATCTCCGCGGTGCTCCACCTCGCCCGGCTGACCGACGTCGTGGTCGTGGCCGAGGGCGTGGAGACCGACTGCCACCTCGCCACGATCGAGGAGCTGGGCTGCCGGATGGTGCAGGGATTCCTGTTCTCCCGCCCGGTCCCCGCGGATGTCGTCGAGGGCTGCCTCGGGTCGGGTTTTGTGACGGCGAACGGGGGCAGGGCAGACTTCGACGCATGAACGTCGTCGTGTGCGTGAAGCAGATCCCCGATCCGGCCGAGCCGGGCGCGTTGGATCCCGAGACCAAGACCCTCAAGCGTGACGGGAAGCTGATCCTGGACGAGTCCGACAGCTACGGCGTCGAGATGGCGTTGCAGCTCGTCGACAACGCCGGCGGCGGCGAGGTCACCCTCGTCTCCATGGCGCCCAACAGCGAGGTCGGCGGGCTCCGCACGGCTCTCGCCATGGGGGCGGCCAAGGCCGTGCTCGTGTCGGACGACGCCCTGAAGGGCTCCGACGCCCTGGGCACGTCCAAGGTCCTGGCCAAGGCCATCGGCAGGGCCGGCGAGGCGGACCTCATCCTCACCGCCACCGAGTCCTCCGACGGCTACACCGGCGTCGTCCCCGAGCAGATCGCCGAGCTCCTCGGCCTCCCGTCGGTCACCTTCGCCAAGGAGATCACCATCGACGGCGGCGCCGCCAAGGTGCAGCGCCAGACCGAGGCCGGCTACGACGACGTCGAGGTGCCCCTCCCCGCCGTCGTGTCCGTGACCGCCGGTGTGGTGGAGCCCCGCTACCCGTCCTTCAAGGGCATCATGGCCGCCAAGTCGAAGCCCGTCGACGAGGTCACCGTCGCCGACCTCGGTCTCGACGCCTCGCAGGTCGGCTGGGCCGGCGCCGGCCAGGAGATCACCGACGTCGCCCAGGCCGAGGCCCGCGAGGCCGGCACGATCATCGAGGACGACGGCGAGGGCTTCCAGAAGATCGTCGACCTCCTCGCCGAGCTCAAGGTCATCTGAGCCCGCACCCCGATCCACGAGAACGACGAGAACGAGAAGAGAGACGAGAACCATGGCTCTGTCCAAGATCTGGGTGTTCGGCGAGGCCGCTGACGGCAACGTGTCCGGAACCACCCTCGAACTGCTGGCCAAGGCCCGCGAGCTGGCCGACACCGTCGAGGTGGTCACCACCTCCGGTGCCGACCTGGCGGGTCCCGCCGGCGCCAACGGCGCCACCAAGGTGCTGAACGTCGGTGGCACCGACGGCAAGCTCGTCGGCGTCCCCGTGGCCGCCGCCATCGCCGCTGCGGTGGAGGCCGGCAACGGCCCCGACGCGATCCTGTTCGCCACCAGCTACGACGGCCGCGACGTCGCCGGCCGCCTGTCGGTCAAGCTCGACGCGCCGGTCATCACCAACGTGACCAACCTCGTGGCGAGCGGCGACGGCCTCGCCGGCGTCGAGCCGATCTTCGGCGGCACGACCGACGTCACCACCTCCTTCACCGGCGACAAGGTCAAGATCTTCCTGGTGCGGCCCAAGTCCTTCGCCGCCGAGGAGTCCGGCGGCGGCGCCGCCCCGGTCGAGGAGCTGTCGGTCCCCGACACCGGTGCGACCGGCACCGCCGTCGTGACCAACCGGTTCGTGGAGGAGAAGACGGGCCCGAGCCTGGACGACGCCGACATCGTCGTGTCCGGCGGTCGCGGCCTGGGCGAGCAGGACAGCTTCGAGCTCATCGAGACGCTGGCCAAGCAGCTCGGTGCCGCCCCCGGCGCCTCCCGCGCCATCGTGGACGCCGGCTGGGTGCCCTACTCGTACCAGGTGGGCCAGACCGGCAAGGTCGTGAAGCCGAACGTCTACATCGCGGCCGGCATCTCGGGTGCGACGCAGCACCTGGTGGGCATGAAGGGCTCCAAGTACATCATCGCCATCAACAAGGACGCCGAAGCCCCGATCTTCTCGGTGGCCGACCTCGGCATCGTCGGTGACGTGCACAAGGTCCTGCCCAAGCTGATCGAGGCGTTGCAGGGCCGGTGACGGTCCCGGCGGTGACGCCAGGGCGGTTCCGCCCGTGACTGCGCCCGAGGGCCCCCGCGAGGGGGCCCTCGGCGCGTCCGTGCGCACGTGGTCCAACTGGGCCGGCAACCAGAGCTGCCGGGCCGCGGTCCTGCAGCCGACGACCGAACCCGAGCTGTGCCGGATCGTGGCCGAGGCGGCCGCCGCCGGCCGCACGGTGCGGACCGTCGGCTCGGGCCACAGCTTCACCGACATCGCACTCAGCGACTCGGTCCTCGTCGACCTGTCCGGCTACGGACGGATCCTCGGGATCGACCCGGACGCCCGGACGGTGACCGTGCAGGCCGGGGCCCGTCTCCACGACCTGTCGCTGTCGCTGTGGCCGCGGGGTCTGGCGTTCACGAACCTCGGCGACATCGACGTCCAGACGGCCGCGGGTGCGACGGCGACGGCCACGCACGGCACCGGCCTGGGGTTCGCCAACGTGTCCTCGGCGATCGTCGGCCTGCGCCTCATCGACGGCACGGGCGAGGTGCACGACGTCGACGCGGAGCGGTCTCCCGAGATCTTCGCCGCGGCTCGTGCGTCGGTGGGAGCGCTCGGCCTGGTGTCGACGCTGACGCTGCAGCTGTCGCCAGCGTTCCACCTGCACGCCGTCCACGAGCCGCGTCGGGTCGACGAGGTGCTGGAGCGCTTCGGTGAGCTGGTCCGCGACAACGACCACTTCGAGTTCTTCTGGGTGCCCGGCACCGGCTGGTCGATCACCAAGCGCCACCGTCGCAACCACGAGCCGCTGGCTCCGCGCTCGCGCCGGGACGAGCTGGTGCAGGACGAGCTCTACGACAACGTCCTGTTCGGGCTGGCGAACCGGATCGGTCGGTGGCGACCGGCCCTCGGTCGTGAGGTCGCCAAGCGCATCCCGTCGCCCGGTCGGGTCGAGTTCAACGACCGGTCGTACCGGGTCTTCGCGTCGCCCCGTCGCGTGCGCTTCGTGGAGATGGAGTACGGGGTGCCGGTGGAGGCGACGGTCGAGGCCGTCCAGCGCGTCCGAGCCCTGGTGTCGACGCTCCACTACCCGGTGTCGTTCCCGGTCGAGGTCCGGGTCTCGAAGGGCGACGACATCACCCTGTCCACGGCGTCGGGCCGCGACACCGGCTGGATCGCGGTCCACATGTTCCGGGGCCTGGCCTACGAGGAGTACTTCCGCGGGGTCGAGGCGATCATGCGGGATCTCGACGGCCGACCGCACTGGGGCAAGCTCCACTGGCGCACGGCGTCGGACCTGGCTCCCGCCTACCCCCGGTGGGACGAGTTCCAGGAGCTGCGCACCCGCCTGGACCCGCTCGGCGTGTTCCAGAACGCGGCGATGACCCGCGTGCTCGGCCCCCTCGGCGGCTGACCCGCCCGCTCTGTTCCTCGATATCGACCGACAACCGTCGGTTTCGACGAGCAGAGCGGCGGTGGCGTCGTCAGACCAGGGGCCAGGGGACGCGACGTCCGGTCGGGTCGTGGGGGAAGCGACCCGACGCCAGCACCGCCCCGGCCCGGTCGCGGAGGGCGTCGCGCTCGTCGCGGTCGAGCAGGGTCGTGAGCTCGTCGGGGAGCGGGGCGCCGAGCATCTCGTCGAGGGCGCGGAGGACCGGGTCCGGGATCGCCTCGCCCGCGAAGTCCCAGATCACCGTGCGCACCTTGAACTCCCGATGGAAGCTCAGGCCGTTGTCGATCGCCCAGATCCCGTCGTCGTCGTCGATGAGGCAGTGGCCGCCCTTGCGGTCCGCCGAGTTCGCGACCAGGTCGAACGCGCACAGCGCCTTGAGGACCGGAGCGAGGTCGTCGCGGTCGCGGATGGTGAAGTAGTGATCCGCGAAGCGGGCCGGGACGAACGCCTGGATCGACCCCACTCCGAGCGGAGCCAGCTCGTGGCCCACGGTGGGCGGCACGAGTCCGAGACCCAGGTGGTCCGACAGCACCGACGCGGCGACCTCCCGCTTCCACAGCCCGCCCGGGAAGTCCCACAGGGGGCGCTCGCCCCGCTCGGGCTTGTAGATCGCGGGCAGGTGGTCGGAACCGCACGAGACACGAACCAGGAACGTGGCGTTGCTCGACCACGGCATCGAGCCGAGCACCTCGACGTCGCCCCGTCGCAGCACCTCGGCGGCGCGTTCGTCGCCCGGGCCGATCGTGGCCTCGTACACGTAGGGGACGGCGTCGTCGTCCTCGCCCGACGCCTCGTCCCCGTCGAGCTCGTCGTCATCCAGGTCCCAGGCGTCGTCCGGGGCGTCGACCCACTCGACCTCGACCCACTCGCCCTCGTCCGGCCCCTGGTCGGGGACGTCGTCGGGCGGCGGTGCGGGTGACGTCGTCATCGACGGGTCAGTTCCAGCGAGGGCAGGCGTGGCCCTCCGGGCCGATCGGCCGGTTGCAGAGGCGGCAGGGCGGGCGGCCGGCGCGGACCAGGTCCATGGCCGCCTCGGCGAACGCCACCGCCTGTCCGAGCTGGAGCGTGAAGTGCGCCTCGGCGCCGTCGGGCTCGGTCTCGAGCATCTCGTCGACGGCGTCGTCGTCGAACTCGTCGTAGAGGTCCGACTCGTCGGCGACCAGCTCCTCGGCGGTGACGAAGATCAGCCCGGCGTCCTCGTCGACCCCGACGGACAGGGACCCGATCACCCACTCGGGTGCCACGGGTTCGATGAGGCCGGCGATGTCGCGCTCGGGCTCCGTGGTGCCCATGGCCTGCGCGAGCTGGCCGAGGTACTGGCCGAGCATGCCGACCTGCTCCTTCTCCAGGCGGAACGACACGACCTCGTTGCCGCGACGGGCCTGGAGGTAGAAGACGCGGTTGCCGGGCTCGCCGACCGTGCCGGGGACGAGGGCGTCGAGCTGGTCGAACTCGAAGGACCGCCCGGTCATGAGGGCGCCAACGTCGAGAGGTCGTCGCCGGTGGAGTTCACCGCCAGGACGATCGGGGGCCCGCCGGAGCTCCGCGCCGGCAGGAGCAGCGAGGTGACCGAGCAGGGCGACACGACGATCCGCTGGAACAGGTCGAGGTGGACGCCGGTGGCCATCGCGACGGCGGCCTTGATCGGGTCCGCGTGGGACACGGCCACGACCGTCCCGCCGGGGTGGAGGCCGACGAGCCGCTCGATCTCGTCCCAGATGCGCCGCTGCATGTCCAGGAAGGACTCGCCGCCGGGGAAGCGGAACGTCGACGGCGCGTTCTGCACCTGCTTCCACTCGGGCAGCTTGCGGAGCTTCGACAGCTCGGCGCCGGTCCACTCGCCGAAGTCGCACTCGAGCAGGCCCTTGGCGGTCCGGACCCGCAGGCCGGTGGCCTTGGCGATCGGGGCGGCGGTCTCCCGCGTGCGCTCGAGCGGCGAGGCGTACACGGCGTCGACCTTCAGCGCTCCGATGCGCTCGGCGGCACGTCGTGCCTGCTCGAGGCCGGTGTCGGCCAGGTGCAGCCCGGGTGCCCGACCCGGCAGCACCTTCCCGGTGGTCGCCGTCTGGCCGTGGCGGACGAGGAGCAGCGTCGTGGGTCGGCCGCCCGAGCGGGAGGCCGTGGTCGATGGGCTGCGCTTCGCCGGAGGGGGAGACATCGAGGTGGATCCTATGCTCGCCCTGTGGAGGCTCTGCAGGCGCTCGCCGCCGAGATCAGCGAGTGCCGCCGTTGTCCCCGACTGGTCGAGTGGCGGGAGCAGGTGGCGCACGAGAAGCGGGCGGCGTTCCGGGACCAGGAGTACTGGGGTCGGCCCGTGCCGGGCTACGGCGACGCTGCGGCGCGGTTGCTGGTGGTCGGCCTCGCCCCGGCGGCCCACGGCGCCAACCGCACCGGTCGGATGTTCACCGGAGACCGCTCGGGCGACTGGCTCTACCGGGCGCTGTTCCGGGCCGGCTACGCCAACCAGCCGACGTCGGCGGCCACCGACGACGGGCTGGAGCTGACCGGTGCGTTCATCACGGCCCCGGTGCGGTGCGCCCCTCCCGCCAACAAGCCGACCCCCGCCGAGCGCGACGCCTGCCGGCCGTGGTTCGACGCCGAGGTCGGGCTGCTCCCCGACGTGCGGGTGGTCGTCGCCCTCGGCGGGTTCGGCTTCACCGAGGCCCTCGGCCTGTTCGGCTGGTCGACCTCGGAGCACGGACCGAAGCCGAAGTTCGGACACGGCGTGGAGGTCGCCCTCCCCGACGGCCGCATCCTCCTGGGCTGCTACCACGTGAGCCAGCAGAACACCTTCACGGGCCGGCTCACCGAGGACATGCTCGACGCCGTGTTCACCCGGGCCCGCGAGCTTGGCGAGCCCTGAGGGGACAGAGCTGAGCGAGCCCTGAGGGGACAGAGCCTGGCGAGCCCTGAGGGGTCCGGCGCTGGGCCGAACGGACCACGGGGGCGGGTCGTCCGGACCGATCTCGCCCCGATTGGGCCGAACGGCTCTGCGGAGAGGATCCGGATCCGCCGAAGGTCGTGTCATGGCCGCTGCACCCGCCCCCGTCGCAGAGCTCGTCCCGTTCGCCGAGTACGGCGAGGTGATCCTCGCCAGCCAGGTGTTCGACGCCGCAGCCGCCGACTCCGCCCCCGGGTGGCTGGACGCGTACCTCGGCGAGGTCACCCAGGTCCCCAAGGGTCGGAAGGGGCTCTGGGGGGCGCTGGCGTCGTGCAGCGTCGGGGACAGGTCGGACTGGTCGGCGCCGGTGGACACCGCTGCGCTCGGCCCGGTCACGCGGCCGATGTTCGAGGTCGATCCCGCGTCGTCGATCGACCTCAGCCTGGCCTGAGGCCCAGTCGTCGACCGGCGACGGGCGTGCACCGACCGGCGGGTGACGTCCCGGTGTGGGTCCGCCAGCAGCCTTGACTACGGTGGGCGCGCCCCAACCTCGCGTCCCTGGAGTGCCAGTGCGTTTCCGGTCCCCCCGTTCGATCATCCTCGGCGTCGTCGTGGTGTCGCTCATGACGCTCGCGG
>JAEYSR010000221.1 GCA_023434535.1 Actinomycetes bacterium | reverse complement strand
CCGCGACGACGCGGCGGCCGAGGACCCGGCGGCGGCCGGCAGTGCGATCGTCAGCCCCTCGTGGGCCGCGAGGACCTCCGGGACGCCTCGCTCGGCGGCCATCGAGCGCGCCTCGCCCAGCAGCTCGTCGACACGGGCGTCGTGGTGCGACGGATCGTGGTGGAACAGCACCAGGCTGGAGCAGCCGGCCTGGGCCGCCACCTCCACCGCGTACTCGACGGTGCAGTGACCCCAGTCGCTGCGCTGCTCGAACTCGTGGTCGTCGAACTGCGCATCGTGGATGAGGACGTCCACCCCACGGCACAGCTCGAGGACCGCCGGGTCGACGTCCATGGAGCCGACGCCGGGTTGCTGGTGATCGCTGACGTAGGCCACCGACCGACCACCGAGCTCGATCCGGTAGCCCAGCGTCGGCCCGACGTGCGGGACCCACGCGGCGGTGACGGTCGCCTCGTCGACGCGGAACGTGCCGGCGTCGGTGTCGTGGAAGCGGATGTCGCCGGGCAGCGCCTCGACCGCGACCGGGAAGTACGGCGGCGACAGGAACCCCCGCACCACGTCGCTCAGGGACTCACCCTCCTGCGTGGGGGCGTACAGGTCGAGCTCGGCGCCGTCGCACAGCAGCGGGGCGAAGAACGGGATGCCCTGCACGTGGTCCCAGTGCAGGTGGGTCACGAGCGCGGTGCCCTTGAACGGCGCGGTGCCGGCCCCGATCGCGCCGTCGTCCACGAGCGAGCGGCCGAAGAAGCGCAGGCCGGTGCCGAGGTCGAGCACGATCGGCTGGTGCCCGGGCTGGTCGAGCACGACGCACGCGGTGTTGCCGCCGTAGCGTGCCAACCCCTCGTCCGAGCACGGGGTCGATCCCCGCACGCCGTAGAACGTGACGTTCAGAACCGTCCCCCTGATCGATCGGATCGGTCCCTGCCAACCGTCCGGACACGTGAACAGTAAGTGAACGGACCCGGCTCGCGCCCGGGTCTGTGACCGAATTCTCGGCAGCTCCTGCACAGGGTCTGCACCGCCTCGCGACACGGCGCGAACCTGAACCTGGCTCAGGGATGTCGGAGCACTCCGTCGGCGCCGCGGACGGCGAGGCCGTCGTCGACGAGCGATGCGACGACGGCGACGATCCGGTCGCCGTCGAACCCCTCGGAGACGAGGTCGCCCTCGACGGTCGCCGCCGCGATCGACCCGTCGGCGATGGCGGCGAGCACCCGCCCCCGGAGCTGGCGGTCCGACCCACGGAACGCCGCCTGCCGCCGCGAGACGCCGGCGGACCCGACCGCCGGATCGGGCTCGGGCCGACCGGCGTCACGCCACGCGCAGTGCACCGGACACTCGTCGCAGTGCGGCTCGGGGCGGCACCACACCGCTCCGAGGTCCATGAGGACCTGGTTCCACTCCCACGACCGGCCCCGCGGGACCAGGTCGTCCGCCACGGCCTGGGCGACCCGCGGCGTGAGGCGCGTGCCGGCGCGCCGCGCCAGCACGCGCGCGATGTTCGTGTCGACCACTCCGACGTCGACCTCGACCGCGAAGGCCATCACGGCCCGAGCCGTGTAGGGCCCGACCCCGGGGAGGGCCAGCAGGTCGGGCAGGGTCGACGGCACCGCTCCGTCGTGGCGGTCGACGCATGCCCGGGCGGCGAGCCACAGGTTGCGTGCCCGCCTCGGGTAGCCGAGGCCCTGCCACTCGACGAGCACGTCGCCGAGTGGGGCGGCGGCGCACGCGGAGGCCGTCGGCCACCGATGCAGGAACCGTGCCCACCGCGGCTCGACGCGCGCCGCGCCGGTCTGCTGCAGCATCACCTCGCTGACGAGGACCGCCCAGCGGTCGCGGGTCCGTCGCCACGGCAGGTCGCGCAGGGCGGGGAGACCTGCGGCGAGCACGGCGGCCTGCTCGGCGGTCAGCGGAGTGGTCGGCCCGACCGCCGACCCGTCGGCCGACCCGTCGGCCGGCACGTCGGTCAGCTCGGCGTGGTCCGGCACGTGTGGAGCACGGTCTCGTGCGGGTAGTCGAACGAGCCGGCCAGCTCCGGCGAGGCCGTCAGGGTCGCCCGGGCCTCCTCGATCAGAGCGGCGCGCTCCGGCTCGTCCAGAGCGGCCACGAAGCTGGTCGACCGGAGTCGGTCGAGGACGCCGTCGAGCGTCGTCGGGACGGGGTTCGGGAAGCGCTGCTCCTCAAGCGGCGTGTAGCGCCCGGAGGAGGCGACGACCTCGGACCACGGCCGCTCGCGGTGGTCGTCGTACGGACGCCCCCCGGTTCGCTCCTCGACCAGGCGCGTCAGCGCGGCGACCCACGGGACCGACTCGTCGCGGACGTTCCAGAGCAGGGCGAGGACCCCGCCGGGGACGAGGACCCGATCGATCTCGGCCAGAGCGGCCGGGGCGTCGAACCAGTGGAACCCCTGGCCGACCGTGACGACGCCGACGGCGTCGTCGACGAGCGGGAGCGCCTCGGCCAGTCCGAGCGCCGCCGGCACGTCGGGAAGGGCCAGGCGGAGCTGGCGGGCCATCGCGGGCAGGGGTTCGAGCGAGCGGACGTCCAGACCCGCCCGGAGGAGCTGGCCCGTCAGGATGCCGGTGCCGGCGGCCAGGTCGAGCACGACACGTCCGGTCGCGAGGTCCTTGACGGCGCCGATGGCGGGGCGAGCGTAGGTCGGCCGGATCCGGGCGTAGGTGGCTGCGGCCGCCGAGAAGCCTCCGGCGGCGACGGGGTTCACGGTCACGCCCGAAGGCTCCCACACACCCGACGGGTCCCGCAGCGGCGGCCGCAGTCCGACGGCGACGACGTGGGCGGGTGGTCCGTTCGGCCCTTCGCCATGGGCCGCTCGGCCCGGACGGGCTGCTCCGGCTTGCGCCGATCCTCCCGGCATCTACCCTCGGATGACTCACGCAGCGTGATGTACCGTGCGCACTGAGTGACAACGTTGGGGCAATCGGACGATCAGCACCTCACCACCGGGGTGAACGCAGCACCGCCACACCTGGCGCCGCCTCGAGCGGACCGGGCCAAGGACCCGGCCACGTCCGGGAGGGAAGGAACGAGCTCGATGGGACGGGGCGCGCACGCGGAGGGCGAACGGTCACTGCCGCTCGAGTCGTCCGCGCGCCGGTCCGGAGGCCACGACGTCCGAGAGGTCGACCGCGTCGAGTCCCAGCTCGAGATCCTCCGCTGGCGGACGCTGGCATCGGTCGTCATCGGCGCCGCCGTGATGATCCTGCCGCTGTTCGGCGACCACCGACTCCAGCTCGGAGCGGTGATCCTCCTCGTCGGCGTGATCTCCAACCTGCTGCTCATGCGACGCATCTCGGGCGGCGGGTCGGTCTCGCCGGTGCTCGCCCTGGGCGACCTGGCGACCGCCTGCGTGGTGGCCGTGCTGGCTCCCGACTCCTACGGCGTCGTCGTCGTCATCCTGGTGTCCAGCATCGGGCTGTACGTGTTCTGGTTCGGACCGGGGACTGTCTGGCGACTCCTGCCCACGACCGGCGCGGCGCTGTTGGCGATCGGGATCTGGAGCTCGCCGCCGAACTGGGTGGTGTTCTTCGTCGCCTGGCTGGTCGCGTCCACGTTCTCGTCGATCATCTTCGGCAACGTGGCGATCTCCCTGACCGCCGAACGGGACCGCTACGACGAGCTGCTGAACGGGATCGACGCCGCGGTGTGGGAGGCCGGCGGAGCGACCGGACCGGCGGACTACCTCAGCGAGCAGCTGATGGACCTCCTCGGCTACGACTCCGACCAGCTGAACGACCGCGAGTTCTTCCGCAGCCGTGTCCATCCCGACGACCTGTCCGTCGTGCTCGAGGGCGACCGCCTGGTGGCCCACGCCGAGAACGTCGAGGTCCACTTCCGCATCACCGACGCGTGGGGCCGGACCCGGCGGCTGCAGAACCGGGTGCGGGTCACGGCGGACGGGACCGGGCGGGTCGTGCGCCGTCGCGGCGTCCTCGTCGACGAGACGGCGCGCTGGGAGGCCGAGGCGTCGGCACGCCGGTACGCGGACTTCGTCGAGGGCATCCCGATCGCCCTCGTCGTCCTGCGCATGACCGACCCGGAGGACCCGAGCAGCTTCGTCCTCCAGGCTGCGAACCCCGCCGCCACCGCACTCGCCTCCCTCGACGACGGAGCGATCGGCCACCGCGTCGCCGACCTCCTCCCCGTCACCGACGAGTTCCTGGCCGACATGGTCGACGTGGTCCGCCACGGCGTGGCCCACGACGAGCCCTTCGTGCAGATCAAGGGCATCGACGAGGTGTTCTCCATGCGGGCCGTGCCGCTGCCGGACCGCTGCGTGGGCATCTCGCTCGAGGACGTGACGAAGCGGGCCCGGATGGCCGAGGCGTTCCGCCACCAGGCCACCCACGACGCGCTGACCGGGCTCCCCAACCGGGCGCTCCTGCACGAGCGGCTCACCCGGGCGCTCATCGAGGGCGATCGGACGGGTGCGCCGGTGGCGCTGCTCATGGTCGACCTCGACCAGTTCAAGGACGTGAACGACGCCCTCGGCCACGAGTACGGCGACGCCCTCCTGAAGGAGCTGTCCCGTCGCATGGCGACGCGGCTGCGCAACTGCGACACGATCGCCCGGCTCGGCGGCGACGAGTTCGCCGTGCTGCTCACCACCGACGCCTCGACGTCGGGGGCGGAGGAGGTCGCACGACGGCTCAACGAGCTGGCCACCGAGCCGGTACAGGTCGGCCAGTACCGCCTCCAGGTCAGCGCCAGCGTCGGGATCGCCATCGCACCCCAGCACGGCAACGACGCCGAGACGCTCATGCGGCGTGCCGACGGCGCCATGTACGACGCCAAGCAGGCCGGCGGCGGCCACGTCGTGTACTGCGCGGACCAGGAGGTGGCCGCGGTCCGCCGCCTCGAGCTGATGGCCGACCTGCGCGAGTCGGGCTTCACCGACGACGTGGAGGTCCACTTCCAGCCGCGGGTCGACCTGCGGACGATGTCGACCTTCGGCGTCGAGGCGCTGGTCAGGTGGCGCCACCCGCGCCACGGGCTGCTCGCCCCCGCCGAGTTCATCGAGCTGGCCGAGGTCTCCGGGACCATCCGGGCGATCACCCAGACGGTCACGCTCCGGGCGTGCGAGGCCCTCACCTCGCTCGGGGGCCGAGGGCTGAGCTCGGCCAGCGTCAACCTCTCCACGCGCAACCTGTACGACCCCGTGTGGGTCGACTGGTTGTGCGACCTGTCCGCCACCGGCGAGGTGGTGGCCGGGAGCCTCTGGATGGAGCTGACCGAGGGCCAGCTGATGGACGACCCCCGCCAGAGCGCGGACGTCATCCGGCGTCTCCACGACGTCGGCATCCGCTTCAGCATCGACGACTTCGGCAGCGGCGCGTCGTCCCTCGCCCTGATCCGCGATCTCCCGATCGAGGAGGTCAAGATCGACCGCCGCTTCGTGGACGAGCTCCTCGCCGGCGACGACCGGATCGTGCGCTCGATCGTGGACGTGGCCCACCACCTGGGCCTCACGGTCACCGCCGAGG
>JAEYSR010000219.1 GCA_023434535.1 Actinomycetes bacterium | reverse complement strand
GCTGGCGGCGGCCGGGATCGGTCCGGGAACGATCCGGATGTCGGTCGGGCTCGAGGACCCGGCGGACGTGGTGGCCGACGTGCTCTCCGCGCTCGACGCCTCCGAGACACCGGCCTGAGTCCCGCCGGCTGCCGACCGTGCCCGAGCTGATCGAGGTCGAGACCTACCGGACGGCCGCCGTCGAGGTGGTCGGCCGGACGGTGTCGGGCGTCGTCGCCCCCGACGCGTGGTTCCTGAAGCGCGGTGCGGATGCCGCGTCCGTGTCCGGCGCGGTGCTCGGCGCCGAGATCCTCTCCGCCGATCGTCGCGGCAAGCTCCTGATGCTGCCGACGAGCGCAGGATCGGTCCTCGGCCTCCGGTTCGGGATGACCGGCAGGCTCGTCGTCGACGACCGGGCGCCGATCGAGCGCCTGGAGTACTCCAGTGGTCGGACGGACCCCGCGTGGGAGCGCTTCCGGCTGGACTTCGACGGCGGAGGGTCTCTCAGCGTGGTCGATCCCCGGCGCCTCGGCGGGGTGGAGCTCGACCCCGACCTGTCGGCCCTGGGTCCGGAGGCCTCGACGGTCACGGCCGAGCAGCTCCGCACGGCGATCGGGCACTCGACCACCGCTCTGAAAGCGGCCCTGCTGGACCAGCACCGGCTCGCGGGTCTGGGCAACCTGCTGGTGGACGAGACGCTCTGGCGTGCCGGTCTGGACCCGGCACGCCCGGCGAACGACCTCGACCCCGAGGAGGTCCGACGACTGGCCCGGACGATCCGCTCCACCGTGCGGGACCTCAGCCGCCGGGGTGGGTCCCACACCGGCGACCTCCAGGCGGCGCGGACGCCCGGAGCGTCGTGCCCGAGGTGTTCGACGCCCCTCCAGCGACGCACCGTCGGCGGTCGCACGACCTACTCCTGCCCTGCGGAGCAGCGCTGACGCCCACGGCGCGTCCCGGCTCGGCCCCTGATCCGGCGCCGTGTCGGGTCACCGAGGACGGATCGGGCTCCGGGTAGGGTTCCCGCCGATGGTGCGCCGATCCCCGCACGTGGCACGACGGGCCGCGACATGGTTGTCGATCGGGCTCGTCGCCCTCCTCGGCGCCGTCCTCCTGTCGGCGCCGGTCGGTGCGTCTGCCGGCGGGCACTCGGCGCGGATGCAGACCACGACGACCGAGCCGGACCAGGAGCAGCAGCCGCCGGCCACGGAGGCGCCTCCCTCGACGGCCGCACCGACCACGGCCTCGACCGCGTCGACGCTGCCCACCACGACGGCGCCGCCGCTGGAGGACCGGGCGACCGAGAGCGAGGACGCCACGACCCGGTTGAACAGGGTCGTCCTCGGGTTGATCGTCCTGGCCGTCCTGATCGCCGCGGCGACCGTGTACTTCTGGATCCGCACCCGGCCCGACCGGGGAACCTCCCGCGGTCGGTCCGACCGGCAGTCGTCCGGACGTCGAGGACCGGGCGAGGGTCGGAGCGGCCGCACGGGCGCAGTCGTGATCTCGGCGGACGGGACCGAGCAACCGCTCGTGGACCCGGGACCCGCCGCACTGGCCGACGACGCCTGGACGGTGCAGCCCGCCCCGCAGCTCCCGCAGCGCACACCCGGAGGGTCGCCCGGCCCCGACCGCCCGCCGTCGACCGACGCGGCGCCCGACCCGGCCCCGATGCCGGCCCCGGCGGGCGGCGACTCGTGGTGGGCGTCGCAGGCGGAGGATCCCGCCGGCGGCGACGAGGATCCGGCCGACCGGCCTCGCTGAGCCGGTCGTCCGGGGCCAGGAGCCCGAGGCGCTCCTGACGCGGGGATCGGTGGGCCACCGGGTTCCCCTAGCCTCGACGCCCATGGAGACCTTCGATCCCCAGGCCATGGTCGACCGCTTCAAGGAGCGCGCCGCCTCCGTGCGACGCCGCCAGATCCCGCCCGTCGAGGGGGAGGCGCGTCGCGAGTTCATCAGGCAGGCAGAAGCCGACTTCCGTGACTTCGCGATGATCGGCGACGCAGAGGCGACCCTGGAGGACGGCACCCTGGTCCTGCGCGTCGACCTGACGGGGGGCTCGTGAGCCGGGCGCTCGATCCGACGGCGTCGCGCACGTCGACGGGTCCGACGGGGCAGGGGTGAGGGAACCGACCGATCCCGATCGCTTCGCCGCCGCGATCGAGGCGATCGACGAGGCCAACGCCGCGGATCCCAACACGTTGAGCGTCGGGTCCGTGACCGGGCCCAAGGAGCTCGTCCACTCCCGGATGATGACGGCGTGGCTCGACGAGCTGGACCCCGACGCGGACGAGCTCCAACACCTCGCGGCCCGGGCGCACCACCTGCGGCGCTGGGAGTCGCCCCGTTCGGACCACCCCGACGGGCGGGCGGGGTATCTGCGCTGGCGGACGGAGGCCCGGGCCCGCCATGCCGAGGAGGTGTCCTCGATCCTCCTGGAGCACTCCTATTCACCCGCAGAGGTCGAACGCGTGGCCGCGATCGTCCGCAAGGAGGGTCTGGGCAAGGGGTCCAGGGGCGGCACGCGCCCGGTCGACCCGGCGGTCCAGGTGCACGAGGACGCGCTGTGCCTCGTCTTCCTGCAGACCCAGCTCGTCGGCGTGGCGGACCAGCTCGGCGAGCCCGCGACGGTGGACGTGCTGGTCAGGACGATGGCCAAGATGAGCCCGGCCGGCCTCGCCGCAGCCGGCTCCCTCGACCTCGACGAACGGGGACGGGCGCTGCTCGACGAGGCGGTCACCGCTGCGTCACCAGCCCCGAGCTGAGTGACGGGTCCGCCCACGGATCCCGTACGCTGGAGCGCGGTTCGTTCAGGTTCCGGAGGAACGGGTGACGCAGGTGTCCGACATCGGCCAGGAAGAGGCGTGGGGTTGGCCCTGTCCGTACTGCCGTGCGCACAACCCGGTGGACGCCCTGCGCTGCTCGCACTGCGGCTCGCAGCTCCGTGAGGCCGAGGGCGGTGACCTGTTCACCACGGCGGCGGCGGACTACGCCGAGGTCGTGCCGCCCGAGGTCCCGTTCGCCCGGGACAACATGTGGACCACCGACGCCAACGTCGCGGAGCCGATGACCGTCGACGACGCCGTGGGCGAGTCCGAGCTGGTGGACGACATCTTCGACGACGCAGCCGGTGACGCCGACGGGGGAGTGTGGGAGGACCAGCCGCTGTCCCACGAGCCGCCCGGGTTCTCGGCCGAGCCGACGCTCCGGCGCAGCGACGTGATCGACGAGCCGTTCGCCGCGGCCGACGAGGTCGATCCGTCGATGGTGAACGGGAACGGCGGTCCGCTCTTCGGAGGTCGGGCCAACGGGACCGCCCGACCGCACGCCGCTCCGAGCGGTCCGGGCGTCGGCCCGTTCGCGGTGGCCGACACCGCGCCGGAACCGACCGGGGCTGCCTCCGGGCCGCCGCCGCCCCCGCAGTTCGCCGGGTCCGCAGCCGGCCCGGGCCAGGTGTCCGCCGGTGCCTGGGGCGCCCACGCGCCGACGCCACCGGTGCCCGACGCCCACGGGCTTGCCGCCGCGGTCGGCCGTCTGCACCCGGACGCTGTCGAGGCCGCCTCCGTCCCGATCTCGGTCTGCGGCGCACTGCTCGAGCGCGACGAGGTCGTGCTGGCGGCCGTGACCGGCCAGATGCTCGGCCACGCCGCCGTCGTCGTGCTCACGACCCAGCGCGTGCTCGTGGTCAACGGCCGTCGCTGGCAGCCGATCGTCGACCAGTTCTCCCTGTCGCCCGAGCTGGTCGTCCGCGGTCGTCACGACCGGGACATCGCATCGTTGACCTTCTCCCAGGGCGACCAGCTGTCCACCGTCGACGCCATCACCGAGGTCGCTCTGGCCGTCGAGGTCGCCGAGCGGATCCGCGGCGGCTGACCGGGGGTCGCCGAGACGGCGACGGAGTCCCGTCCAACTTGTCGACGTTCGGGGCTCTGCTACAGTCACACGCTCCTGCGGACGTAGCTCAGTTGGTAGAGCGCAACCTTGCCAAGGTTGAGGTCGCCGGTTCGAGGCCGGTCGTCCGCTCCAGTTCGGAACCCCTGCACCTGCAGGGGTTCCGGCCGTTTTCGGCCGTCCCCGCCGCGGGTTGGCCGCATCCCACGGGCACCGCACTAGGGTGGTCGGCCGCTGGCGACGTGGCCGAGTGGTGAGGCAGAGGCCTGCAAAGCCTTGTACAGGGGTTCGATTCCCCTCGTCGCCTCCAGCGAGCGCCCGGTGGCGGACCGACGGTCTGCCACCGGGCGCTGCCGCGCTCCGGTCCGGACGTGGGCCTGGCCCGGCTGTCGCAGCGGTCTGCCAGCATGGCCCCATGACCCGATCCGGCACCGCGTCGCTCCCACCTCTGGCCGAGGCCACCCTGGCGCAGCTGGCCGGGCCCGACGCCACGCTGCGCCAGGACCAGGCACAGGCCATCGCCGAGCTGGTCGACGACCGGGCCCGGGTGCTCCTCGTCCAGGCCACGGGTTGGGGCAAGTCGGCCGTGTACTGGATCGCCACCCGGCTCCTGCGGGACCAGGGCGCCGGCCCCACCCTCGTCGTGTCGCCCCTGCTGGCCCTGATGCGCAACCAGGTCGCTGCGGCGGAGCGCGCCGGCATCCGGGCGGAGACGATCAACTCGGCCAACCTCGACGAGTGGTCGGCCATCGAGTCACGCATCGACGCGGACGAGGTGGACGTGCTGCTCATCTCGCCCGAGCGGCTGAACAACCCGCGGTTCCGACGGGAGGTGCTCGGACCGCTGACCGAGAGGATCGGCCTCCTGGTCGTCGACGAGGCCCACTGCATCTCCGACTGGGGCCACGACTTCCGTCCCGACTACCGGCGCATCGCCGACGTGCTGGCGGCCCTGCCGTCGGACGTCCCGGTCCTGGCCGCCACCGCCACCGCCAACGACCGGGTCACCAAGGACGTCGCCGAGCAGATCGGGGCCGAGGCCCACACCTTCCGGGGCTCCCTCGACCGACCGTCGCTGCACCTCGGAGCCGTGTCCGTGCCCACCTCGGGCGAGCGACTGGCCTGGCTGGCCGGGTGGGTGCGTGGTCGCACCGGTCCGGGCCTCGTGTACTGCCTGACCGTGTCCGAGGTGGATCGCACCGCCTCGTTCCTGACCTCGTGCGGCATCTTCGCCGCGGCGTACACGGGGGCGACGGACCCCGAGACGAGAGCCCGGATCGAGGACGACCTCGACCACGGTCGCCTGGCCTGCGTGGTCGCCACGTCGGCCCTCGGCATGGGCTACGACAACGCCCAGCTCGCCTACGTGGTCCACATCGGCTCGCCGTCATCGCCGGTGTCGTACTACCAGCAGGTGGGCCGGGCCGGCCGCGGCTCGGCGTCGGCCGAGGTCGTCCTGTGCCCCACGCCGACGGACGGCGACATCTGGGCCTACTTCGACTCCACGGCGATGCCGCCCAAGCACGTGGTCGACGAGGTCCTGACGGTCCTCCAGCGGTCGGGCCCGTGCTCGGTGCAGGACCTCGAGGGAGCGGTGAACCTCCGGCGTGGCCGCCTCGAGGTGCTGCTCAAGATCCTGGACGTGGAGGGTGCCGTCGATCGCGACGGCACCAGGTGGTTCCGCACGGACCGGGAGTGGAGCTACGACCAGGAGCGCCACCAGAGGCTGGCCGCCGAGCGGCGCGCAGAGCAGCAGTCCATGCGGTCCTATGCGGCCACGACGGGGTGCCGGCTGCGGTTCCTGCGGGAGGCGCTCGACGATCCCGGCGCGACGGACTGCGGGCGGTGCGACAACTGCACGGGCGTCGCCGTCGACGTCTCGATCGATCCCGACCTGCAGACCGCAGCCCAGCAGCACCTCCGCAGCGCGGTGGTGCGCCTGGAGCCCCGCAAGCAGTGGCCGCGAGGGGTGGACGGCAGGTCGGGCCGCATCCCGCAGGAGCTCCGTCCCGAGGAGGGGCGGGCCCTGGCGTTCGGCACCGACCCCGGCTGGGCCGAGGTCCTCGGGCCACTGTTCCGAGCCCCCGACGCCGAGCCCGACGACACGCTGCTGCGCGGCGTGGCCGCCGCACTCAAGGCCTGGGACTGGGGACGGCGCCCGACGTGGGTGACGTGGATCCCGAGCCGCACCCGGCCGCTGCTGGTCGGAGGTCTGGCCCGGCGCCTGTCGGAGGTCGGCAAGCTCGAGCTCGTGGAGGCGGTGCGACGCACCCGGCTCGACGCGGCGCCGCAGGACCAGATGGACAACTCGGTCAACCAGGCGTCGAACGTGGTCGGCGCGTTCGAGTTCGCCCGCGACCTGCCGCCGGGGCCGGGCCTGGTGGTGGACGACTCGCTCCGCTCGGGCTGGACGATGACCGTCGTGGCGGAGGGGTTGCGGGACTCGGGCGCCGGCCTGGTCCTCCCGTTCGTCCTGTGGCGCCGGCCCTGATGCCGTGCTCCCCGTGAGCGAGGGCACGCTGCCGGACGGCACGCCGGCTGCCTGCACGACCGTCTGCATGCACGACCGGCTGACTGCACGCCGATCCACCCTTCCGTCACTGTGACGAAACGTCCCTGCGCCCGTCCTCAGGGGAGCGGGACCGGACGGGCCGGGACTGCTGGCAAGCTGATGCGGTGAGCGATCAGACCTCGGACCAGCGCGTCGGCGCACCGGCGTCGTCCGACGCGGCCTGGGCGGCGCCGTCGGCGGGCCCGTCGCCGATGTCAGGAGGCGGCCCGAGCGCGGCCACCTGGCAGGCCGGCGTGCCCCTCGGCGGTGTGACGCCGAACCCGGAGCCCGCAGCAGCGCCCTCGTCCAAGCGGGACCTGCTGCTCACGTCCATCCTGCTGGTCGCAGCGCTCGCTGCGGGGGCGACGAGCCTGCTCGCCTGGCGCGACGTCGGCCGGCTCACGGGCGGCACCGAGTCCGGCTGGCGTGAGTTCGACGGCGGACTCGGTCGCGGCTGGGTCGCGGTGCTCGGCGGGGTCCTCCTCGCCGTCGCAGGCGTGCTGGTCGCTGCCGAGAAGGGTCGGGCCGGCCGGATCCTCGGTGCCCTGACCGGGGTCGGCCTGATGGTCTTCGCCGTCCTCGAGTGGGGTCTCGGCCTCCGCAACATCCGCAGCGGGCCGGGCCCGGGCCTCTGGCTCCTCTTCGTCGTCGGCATGATCGTGGTGGTCGCCGTCGGGATCCTCGCTCCCGACCCCCACGAGGGTGACGGTGGCCGCGCAGCTCCTCCGGGCTGAGGTCCGGCAGGCCGTCTGCGCCCGCCCGCCGGCCTGCTACATTGTCGCCCTCGCGGGCGTATAGCTCAGTTGGCTAGAGCGCTTCCTCGACACGGAAGAGGTCCACGGTTCAAGTCCGTGTACGCCCACCACCCGGAACCCCTGCAGCTGCGGGGGTTCCGTCGCGTCCCGGGCCTGTTGGCCGGCGGTCTGGCAGGCCGGCATCCGATATGCCATCCCATCTGCCATCCCATCTGCCATCCCATCTGCCATCCCATCCCCGCACGTCAGGGTCCGGTCGGCACCCCGCCCTCGTGACATCCGGTGCGTCCGGTGCCCCTGACCCACGGCGATCACGCCGGGGGATCATCCATGGCGTCGAGCACCCGTCGGCTGAGGTCGCCGAGCCGCAGCAGCCCGTCGTGGCCCAGCGGATCGACCAGCAGCGCCCGCAGCGACCTGACGTGTCCGGGTGCCGCGTCCTCGATCGTGGAGCGACCGGCCGCGGTGATGCCGACGAG
>JAEYSR010000198.1 GCA_023434535.1 Actinomycetes bacterium | reverse complement strand
CGATGATTCCCTCGATGATGCTCAACCGTGACTCCTCGCCTGTGCGCGCTGGGGCACGCGCCCGAACAACGTACCGTCGGCATCTTGCCAGCCCCGGGATCGGGGCTCCCCATCAGCGCTCAGCCGGCTTCGGAGTGGGTCACGGGCGCCTCGCCCATCCACTCCCGCAGCGTGTTCTTCAGCTTCGTCTGCTGGATGAAGATGTCGTGCTCCGGCGGCACGTCGCCGGCCGGCTGGGGCGACTTCCAGTAGAAGCTCAGCCACTCCTGCACGCCCGACTGGCCCGCACGCTGCGCGAGGTCGAGGAACAGCGCCAGGTCGAGGACGATCGGCGCGGCCAGGATCGAGTCGCGGCAGAGGAAGTCGACCTTGATCTGCATCGGGTACCCCATCCACCCGAAGATGTCGATGGCGTCCCACCCCTCCTTGTTGTCACCGCGGGGCGGGTAGTAGTTGATCCGCACGACGTGGTCGATGTTGCCGTACAGCTCCGGGTAGACGTCGGGCTGGAGGATCGTGTCGAGCACGCCCAGCTTCGAGACCTCCTTGGTCTTGAAGTTCTCCGGGTCGTCGAGCACCTCGCCGTCGCGGTTGCCCAGGATGTTGGTCGAGTACCAGCCCCGCATGCCGAGCATCCGGGACTTGAAGCCCGGGGCCAGGATCGTCTTCATCAGGGTCTGGCCGGTCTTGAAGTCCTTGCCGGTGATCGGCACGCCGTTGGCGATGGCCAGCTCCTCCATGCACTTCAGGTCCGTGCTGAGGTTCGGCGCGCCGTTGGCGAACGGGACGCCCGACGCCAGGGCGGCGTACACGTACAGCTGGCTGGGCGAGATGTTCTCGTCATCGGCCTTCAGACCGGCCTCGAACGCCTCGACGGTCTCGTGGACGGCGGACGGCTCCTGGTAGGCCTCGGTCGACCCGCACCACACCATCACGACGCGGTCGAGGTCGTTCTCGGTGCGGAAGCGCTCGATGTCGGCGATCAGCTGCTGGGCCAGGTCCCACTTGGACTCACCCGTCTTGACCCGCACGCCGTCGAGGCGCTTGACCCAGCGCTGGTCGAACACCGCCGGCATGGCGGTGATGCCCTCCATCTCGCCCGACAGCGGCGCCAGGTCCCGCTCCTCCAGCACCCCGGCGGTGCGCGCCGCCTCGAGAGCGTTCGGCGAGATCGGGTCCCAGCCGCCGAACACCAGGTCGTCGAGGCCGGCCAGCGGCACGAAGTCCTTGATCATCGGGTTGCGGCCGTCCTCACGGCGACCCAGCCGGATGTGGGCCATCTGGGTGAGGGAGCCGATGGGGGCGGCGAGGCCCTGGCGGGCGGCCAGCACACCGGCGTACGCGGTGGAGGCCACGGCGCCCATGCCGGGCGTCAGGATCCCCAGGCGTCCGGACGCGGGTGCGATCTGCAGCGGTTCAGGCATGGACGCACTCTAGGACGCGGTGCCGTGCCGTCACCCACGGGCCTCGGTCGCCCGGAATCGGGCCTCGTCCGCATCGATGCGGCGCCGGAGGGCGTCCTCGGGGTCGACGCCGGCCCGACGGGCCCGGTCCACCACCGTCGCCAGGACCCGTCCGACCTCCTCCACGTCCGACGGGTCGTCCAGGCCGAGCGCGTCGGTGCCCTCGTCGGGCCCACCATCCAGGCCGAGTGCCTCCGCCCCGCCGTCCAGGCCGAGTGCCTCTGCCTTGCGCTGGACCTTCATGGCCCGGGTCAGCGCCGGCAGCGCGTGCGGGATCCCGTCGAACGCGGAGTCGCGACCCTGCTCGGTTCGCTTGGTCGCCTCCCACACCGAGATCGCCCCGTCCACGCCGGCGTCCTCGGGCCGGCCGTCGGTGGCGCGCACCAGGTCGTCGTTGCGGCTCACGAGCTTGTCGTGGATGGCCCGGGCCACGTCCGACAGGTCGAACCACCCCGCCTCGGTCCCCAGCGCGGCGTGGAACACCACCTGGTACAGCAGGTCGCCGAGCTCGCTCGTCAGCTCCTCCGCCCCCTCCCCGGAGTCGGGGTCGTAGGCGTCGATCGCCTCCAGGACCTCGTAGGCCTCCTCGAGCAGGAACCGCTTGAGTGAGTCGTGGGTCTGTGCGGCCTTCCACGGGTCACTCGTCCGCAGCTCCCGCATGAGCTCTTCGAACCGGGCGACGTCGGACGCCACGGGGGCACCGAGTCGAGGGATCCACAATGACGTCAGGTGGTCGGGCTCGATGCTGCGGTCCAGGTCGTCCCAGGACACCTCCACGATCAGCTCGTCGGGCAGACCCAGCCGCTGCAGGACGACCACCGGCTCGTCCGGGCCGTCGTCGACCGACAGCTTGATGTCGGACAGCACGAACCGGGAGTCGCACTGGCCGACGAGCAGCGGTCCCCGCTCCCCCGCCGCCTCCACCTCGAACCGGTGCCCGTCGACCAGCCGGACGCCCTGCTCGACCGGGTCGACACCGAGGCGGACCCACGTCAGGTCCAGGAACGACAGTGCGGGGTGCAGCTCGGCCGTCACCCTCGCATCGGCGACCAGCAGCTCCACCGTGTGCTCGGCCACGACCGGGGAACCCGGAACGGCGTACACCACCGACCCGTGCTGCGACGCGGCGGCGACCAGGGTCTCGACGATCTCCCGGTAGACGTCGTCGATCCGCTCGGCCCGCTCGTAGACGTCGTCGAAGCTGACGGCGTCGACCGGCACGACCGACGCCGCCGGGTGGCGGGTGGTGCGGAGGAACGTCGGTCCGTCGCCGGCGAGGAGCTCGAGCGTCCCGGCGGTCACCAGGTCGGAGCCACCCGGGCCCAGTCCGACGACCCGGACGACGGGGAGGTCCACGACCGTCCCGTCAGGGGGTGGCGGCGGTCGGGTCCTGCCCGGCAGCTGCCGGGTCCGGAGCCCCGAGCGGCGTGGCCGGGGGGAGCACCGTGAGGCCCTGGCGGCCCACGCTCACGTCGCTGCCGTAGCGGGGGTCGACCACCACGCCCTCGTTCAGCTTGAGGTTGAGCCAGGACTCGACGCCCTGCTGCACCACGCTCTGGATGAGCTGCTCCAGGACAGGACCGGCATCCTCGAAGGGCACGACCCCGACGGACTCGACACGCAACCAGACCACGGCGTCGTCACCGTCGAACACGCCCTCGACCGGTCCGACGAGCACGCCGGTCCGTCCGTCGGTGACCCGGTCGCGCAGCACGGCGGGGAGGCTGTCGACCGGGATGCACTGCTCGGGAGTGGCCACGACCGTGCTGCCCTCCACGTCGGCCTCGAGGTCCTCCAGCTCGGCGCCGCCCGACAGATCCCTGCGTGCGTCGGCGATCGAGCCGGCGGGCACGGCCACGGCGGTCATGCACACCTGGTTCCAGTAGCCGGGGATGCCGTCGTAGAGCTTGCGCATGTCGGACTCGGACGACGGGTCGAGCTCGGAGAAGCGGGCCTGGAGCGCGGCCCGGTCGAGCAGGTAGCGCAGCACGACGTCCCGGGCCCGACCCTTCAGGTTGGGAGCGGCCTCGTCGATCTGCTGCTCGGCCTGGCTGTGGTCCGAGTCGACCTCGGCGCCCCACCGCTGCACCTCCTGCGCGAGCACCTCGTTGGAGATCAGGAAGGCCAGGACCTGGCGGGCCGAGTCGCCCTCCACCACGCCCTCGCGCTGGGTGTCCAACGCCTGGCTGGCCATGGCGCTCATGAACGGATCGTCCGCGGCGAGCTGGTTGACGAGCGTGGCGCTGATGGTGACGTCGCCGACGGTCGCCGCGGTGTCGTTGGCGGCGACGCCGCACGAGGCCAGTCCGAGTGCGGCGGTCAGGCCGATGACGGTGATCAACAGGTGGCGCCGCGCTGCTCGCATGGTCGCGGATGCTACCGAGCACGCCCGCGGACCGTGGAACCAGCAGGTCCGCACGATCTGCGGGCGACGGTGTCAGTCGTCGGCGGCGGTCATGGCACCCACACCGAACGCAGCGCCTCCCGGGGCGGCCACCACCGCTCCCCTCCCGAAGCTCATGTCGGTGGGCGGCATGAGCACCTGACCTCCGGCGTCGACCACCCGCGCCACCGTGCCGTCGCAGTCCTCCACCGCGAACCAGACCGTCCAGAACGGGGGCTCGCCGTCACCCGCGGGGTGGACGCCGCACAGCGTCCGGCCGCCGGAGTCGGTGTAGATGCCGCCGCCGTCGTGGGACTGCAGCTGCCACCCGAACAACCGGCCGTAGAACTCGGAGGACGCATCCACGTCGGGCGAGGCGAGCTCGTTCCACACGAAGGTGTTGGGGTCGTTGACCACCTGGGCGCCGATGTGGCCGTCGGCGGCCCACAGGGCGATCGGCGTGCCGCACGGATCGGCCACCATGCCGAAGGTGCCCTTGGTGGGGATCACGGCGGGGCCGGCCAGCACCTGACCGCCGGCCTCGGAGGCCAGCGCCAGCGATGCCTCGACGTCGTCGGTGGCGACCGCCACCGTCCAGACGTCGGGCATGGGCGGGCCCATCTTGGGACCCAGGCCCGCGACGGTCAGACCGTCGAGCAGGAAGTTGGTGTAGCCGCCGGCATCGGGCACGTCCGAGATGTCCGGCTCCCAGCCGAACAGGTCGGCGTAGAACGCCCGGCCCGCCTCGAGGTCGTCCACCGACACGTCCACCCAGCAGGGGACACCCGGGTCGTAGGAGTCACGTCGTCCCATCGCACTGCCCTCCGGCCCGGCGAACGGCACCTCCGCGGCCGGGCGATCAGACCGTACCCAGGAGGTCTGACATCAGGCCTCGGCGGGCGGCGGCACCAGCTCCTGCAGCGCCTGCACCAGGTCGGAGGCCAGCGCCGGGCCGGCCTTGACGGGGAGCTGCAGCTGCCCCGCCTCCTCCTTGTACAGCGCGCCCTTGTAGAGCCGCGCCAGGCGCATCTGCTTGGACTGCGCCAGCCGGATCGGCGAGATCCGGGCGATCCAACCGGGGCCCGACAGAGCGGAGCCCTTGGTGACGGCGATCTCCTCCACCCCGGTCCGGACGCACTCGGCCCGGAGACGTGCGATCGACAGCAGGTTCTCGGCGGGGTCGGGCACGTGGCCGAAGCGGTCCACCCACTCCTCGGCGATGTCGTCGACGTCGGCCTGGGACTGCACGGCGGCCAGACGGCGGTAGGCGTCGAGGCGGAGGTCGTCGCGCTCGACGTAGTCGGCGGGCAGGTGCGCCGGCAGCGGCAGCTCCAGCGTGATCTCCTTGGCCTCGACCACGGGTTCGCCGTTGAGCTGGGCGATGGCCTCGTTGACCATCTGGACGTACAGGTCGTAGCCGACCGCCGCGACGTGGCCGGTCTGGCCCGTGCCGAGCAGGTTGCCGGCCCCACGGATCTCAAGGTCGCGCATGGCGATGCGGAAGCCGGAGCCGAGCTCGGTGGTCTCGCCGATCGTCTTGAGCCGCTCGTAGGCCTCCTCCGAGAGCTGACGCTCGGGAGGGAAGAACAGGTACGCGTAGGCCCGCTGGCCGGAGCGACCGACCCGGCCGCGGATCTGGTGGAGCTGGCCGAGGCCGAGCAGGTCGGCCCGCTCGACGACCAGGGTGTTCACCGTCGGCATGTCGATGCCGGACTCGATGATCGTGGTGCACACCAGGACGTCGAACGCGCCCTCCCAGAAGTCGAGCACCACCCGCTCCAGCGTGCCCTCGTCCATCTGGCCGTGAGCCACCGCGACGCGGGCCTCGGGCACCAGCTCCCGGATGCGAGCGGCATGGTCCTCGATGTCACGCACCCGGTTGTGGACGTAGAAGACCTGGCCCTCCCGCAGCAGCTCGCGCCGGATCGCCTCGGCGACGGCCCGCTCGTCGTACTCCCCGACATAGGTGAGGATCGGCTGGCGGGCGGCCGGCGGCGTGTTGAGCAGCGACAGGTCCCGGATGCCGGTGAGGCTCATCTCGAGCGTCCGAGGGATGGGCGTGGCCGACAGCGTGAGCACGTCGACGTCGGCCTTGAACTGCTTGATCGCCTCCTTGTGGCTCACGCCGAAGCGCTGCTCCTCGTCGACCACGAGCAGTCCGAGGTTCTTGAACGCGATGTCGCCCGACAGGAGCCGGTGGGTGCCGATGACGACGTCGACCGAACCGGTGGCCACGCCCTCGACGACCTCCCGGGCCTGGGCGTTGGTCAGGAACCGCGACAGCACCTCGACCCGCACCGGGTAGCCGGCGAAGCGATCGGCGAAGGTCTGGAAGTGCTGCTGCGCCAGCAGCGTCGTGGGAACCAGCACCGCCGCCTGCTTGCCGTCCTGGACCGCCTTGAACACGGCGCGCACCGCGACCTCGGTCTTGCCGAAGCCGACGTCGCCGCAGACGAGGCGGTCCATCGGGACCGTGGACTCCATGTCCTCCTTGACGTCGCGGATGGCCGTGAGCTGGTCGGGCGTCTCCTGGAAGGGGAAGGCCGCCTCCATCTCCCGCTGCCACGGCGAGTCCTCGGCGAACGCGTGGCCGGGGGCCGCCCGCCGCTTCTGGTACAGGACGACCAGCTCCTGGGCGATCTCCGCCACGGCGGAGCGCACCTTGGCCTTCGTGCGGGCGAAGTCCGCGCCGCCCATCCGGTTGAGCGACGGGGTCTCGCCCCCGGAGTAGAGGCGGATGGCGTCGATCTGCTCCGACGGCACGTAGAGCTTGTCGTCGCCGCGGTACTCGAGCAGCAGGTAGTCCCGGGCCGCGCCGCCACCCATGGCCCGCTCGACCATCCCGGCGAACCGGGCGACGCCGTGGTGCTGGTGGACCACGTAGTCGCCGACCTTGAGGTCCTCGTAGAACCGCTGCGCGTCACGTCGAGGGGCGCGGGGCGGGCGATGGGTGCGGCGGCGACCGGTGAGGTCGGCCTCGGCCAGGAGCGCCAGCTGCACTCCGGGGAGGACGCACCCGCGGTCGATCGGGGCGACCACGATCTTGCCGCCGGGCGCCAGGAGCTGGCGGGCGTCGGGCGGGGTGTCGAGGACCGGGAAGGACAGGCCGTGCTCGCCGATGAGCTTCTGGAGGCGGGTCGCCGATCCGGCGCCGTCGGCGCACACCACGACCCTGTAGCCGTCGCCGACCAGCTGGCGCAGCTGGGCCAGCAGCGCCTCGCCACCGCCGACCGCCGGCGCCCAGCCCGAGGCCGCCACCGCAGGGGTGTCGGGCGCGTCGGGCACCGCGGCCACCGACCACGTCGGCGCCTCGGTGTGGGCCAGCAGCCGGTCGAGGTCCACGTGCAGGCGCGGCAGGTCGTGGTCGTCGTCCAACCCCCACGTCCTCGACAGGGTGGCGCCGAGGTCCGCCTCCTCGGCGAGCACGTCGGCGACGCGGTCCCGCAGCCGGCGGGGCTCGACGAGCAGCACCAGGCCGTCCTCCCCGAGGAGGTCGAGCAGAGCGTGCTCGGGGTTCGCGCCGTCGGCGTCGCCCGGTTCCACCCCGTGCTCGACGAGCCACGGCAGCCAGGCCTCCATGCCCTCGAAGACCTCGCCGTCCGCGAGGCGCTGCCACTGCTCCCGACCCCACGGATCGGTGGCGAGGAGGCGCTCCGCCCGCTCCCGGACGGCGTCGGTCGGGAGCAGCTCCCGGGCCGGGTACATCTCCACGACGTCGAGGTCCGCACCGCTGCGCTGGTCACCGACCGAGAACTCGGCCAGCCGGTCCACCTCGTCACCCCAGAGGTCGATGCGCACGGGGCGGTCGGCCGTCGACGGGAACACGTCCACGATCGAGCCGCGGACCGCCACCTCGCCCCTGTGCTCCACCTGGTACTCGCGCCGGTACCCCGCGAGCACGAGCTGCTCGATCAGCTCCTGGTGGTCCACGCGGTCGCCCGGCCGGACCACGACGGGCTCGGCGTCCTCGACGCCCGGGCCCAGGCGCTGGGCCAGCGCCCTGGCGGGTGCGACGACCACCTGGAGCGAGTCGTCTCCCGACCGGAGCCGCCACATCACCCGGAGGCGACGACCCATGGTCTCCACCGACGGGCTGACCCGCTCGAACGGGAGGGTCTCCCAGGAGGGGAAGAGCTCGACGGCGTCGGCGGGCAGGAAGGCCCGGAGGTCCGAGGCCAGCCGCTCGGCGTCCGCGGCGGCGGGCACGGCCACGACGACCGGCCGGCGACGCGACAGCGCCGTCAGGCCGGCGATCGACGCGGCACGGGCCGCGTCGGGCAGCACCAGCACGGTCAAGCGCCGACCGAGCGCACCGACCAGGCCGGGCTCCTCCCGCAGGACCCCCAGCAGCGCGCCGAGAGGCGCGCCGGATCCGTCGGTCGGCGGGGCGGGGGTGTAGGTCATGGCGGCGCCGAACCTACCCCGCCCGACCGACAGCCCGAGGACCGGGGTTCAGGGCCGTTGGTTGACCCGCTGCATGGCGGTGTCGACGCCATCGGTCGCGATCAGCTCGATGGCGTCCGCGGCCTCGGCGACCATCACGTCGAGCTCCGTGCGGGACCTGCCGCGCACCTTCGACAGCACCCAGTCGGCGCCGCGGTCGGACCCGCCGGGCGGCTTGCCGACGCCCATGCGCACCCGGACGAAGTCGGCCGAGTGGAGGTGGGCGTCGATGGACCTCAGCCCGTTGTGGCCCGCGAGCCCGCCGCCGAGCTTGAGCTTGAGCCGCCCCGGGTCGAGATCCAGCTCGTCGTGGGCGACGACCAGCCGCGACAGGTCGTCGATCTCGCACCGGCGCACCAGCGCGGCCGCAGCCCGGCCGGACTCGTTCATGTACGTCGTGGGGACGGCCAGGACGACGCGACAGGACCCGACGCGGATGTCGGTGACGGACGCGTTGACCTTGCCGTCGACCTTCAGGCGGGCGCCGTGGCGCTCGGCCAGCAGCTGCACCGCGTCGGCGCCGACGTTGTGGCGGGTGTCGGCGTAGCGCTCGCCGGGGTTGCCCAGGCCCAGGA
>JAEYSR010000145.1 GCA_023434535.1 Actinomycetes bacterium | reverse complement strand
GCAGCCCGACCTGGAGCTGATCGGACTGCACTGCTACTCGCCTGACAAGGTCGGCCGCGACGCGGGCGAGATCGTCGGGATCGACCCCGTCGGGGTCATCGCGACCGGCACGGTCGAGGAGATCATCGCCGCCTGCCCCGACGTGGTGACGTTCCACGGCGTCTTCCCCGACATCGATCTCTACGTGCCGATCCTGGAGGCCGGCATCGACCTGGTGACCACGGCGGACTGGATCACCGGCCACCACCGCAACGCGAACCACCCCCACCCGTCCGGACGCTCGGAGGAGGAGATCATCCGAGCGGCCTGCGAGCGGGGCGGGTCGACGTTCTACGGCACGGGGATGAACCCGGGGTTGGCCCAGATCCTCACGATCGCGCACTCGGCCGATGTGACGGAGATCTCCCACGTGCTCTGCAAGGAGTCCGTCGACGTCTCGTGCCACCACTCGGTCGACACGTGGGTCGAGGTCGGCTTCGGTCGCTCCGTCGAGGACCCCGCCGTGCCCGGCATGCTCGAGAAGTACACGCGGGTCTTCGAGGACGCGGTCCGGCTCATGGCCGATGCGTTCGACCTCCCCCTCGACGAGGTCCGCTTCGAGTACGAGCTCGGCGCGTGCACCAAGGACGTCGACCTGGGGTGGTACCAGCTTCCCGAGGGGTCGCTCGGCGGCTGCTACCTGAAGTACGTGGGCCTGTCGGACGGGGAGCCCCGGATCGAGATGCACCTGGAGTGGCAGATGACGCCGCACACCGCTCCCAAGTGGGACATCCAGGCCTGCTACATCACCCAGATCGACGGGGATCCGTGCATCTTCTCGAAGCACATGATCTTCCCCAAGCCGGGGACCGACTTCTCCTCGCCCGAGTCGTTCGCCCAGGTCGGCATGACGGTCACCGGGATGCCGGCGCTGAACGCGATCCGCTCCGTCGTCGCGGCGCCGCCCGGCATCGTCACCGCCGCCGATCTCCCGCTGCGGGCCTTCGCCGGCCGGTTCGCCCCGGAGATCGTCGAGCGGGCCCACCGATGACCGGCCGAGAAGCGGGCGCGACCGCGGTGCCGCTCCCGGCCGCCGATCCACGCCCCCGCTTCCCGATCGGCTGGTTCATGGTCTGCCGGTCGACCGACCTGGCGACGGGCGGTCTGCTCGAACGCACCTGGATGGGCGACCAGATCGTGGCGTTCCGCGGGGAGTCGGGTGAGTCCGCCGTCCTGTCGGCGTTCTGCCCTCACCTCGGCGCCAACCTCGCGCGGAGCGGCACGGTCGTCGGCGACGCCCTCCGGTGCCCGTTCCACAGCCTCCGCTGGGACGGAGCCGGACGGTGCGTGGGGTCCGAGTACCCCGGTGACCCCGCCTACGCGGTCCGCGCCGCCGCCTTCCCCACGATCGAGCGGTTCGGGTTCCTGTTCGCGTGGCACCACCCCGACGGCGGGAAACCCACCTTCGACATCCCCGACCTCGACCTCGAGGGCTGGACCGAGCTCACGGTGACGACGATCCCGATCGCCGCCCACGTCGAGACCATCCACGAGAACGGCGTCGACGCCGTCCACTTCGGGATCGTCCACGGCTTCCCGCTCTCCGAACCGCGCTACGCCGACAACGGCCCGTCGTTCCACTCGGAGTTCCACTTCGCCACGCCGAACTTCCTGCGGGAGGGTCCCCCCGAGATCACCACGTTCTTCGACACCGACACCCACGGTCTCGGCTACGCCCATTCGCTCAACAGCGCCGACGTGGTCGGGCTCCGCTACCGAGTGCTCCTGCTGACCACTCCCACCACGGCCGACAACACCGACTTCACCATCGCCACGACCGTCCAGCGCCCCACCGACGGAGACCTCGTCGCCGGCGTCCCCGTCGATGACGTCGCCGACTTCATGCACCGGGGCGCGGCGGGCGGCGTCCACCAGGACATCCCCATCTGGGAGGGCCTCCGCTACGTCGAGCATCCCCGCCTGGTCAAGGGCGACGGGCCGATCCCGCGCTTCCGTCACTGGGCCCAGCAGTTTCGGCCCGACCGCCACGCGTCCTGATCCACCGGGTCCGGATCAGCGGGCGTCCGCCGTCACGCCGGTCGGGAGGCCACGACGGAGGTGGTGACACTTCGGGCTCCCGGCGCGAAGGTGACATGGGCGCGAGTGTCGCCGGGCACTCGGCCGGAGACAGGGGGAAGGTCATGGGTCGAGTCGTCGCGGACTGTCGGGATCTCCCGAGCGAGAGCGGGTGCACGCTCACGATCAGCGGAGAGGAGGACGAGGTGCTCGACGCTGCGACGCAACATGCGGTCGCGGTGCACCAGCACGAGGCCGGGCCGGAGCTGCGCGACGCGATCCGCTCGACCCTCAAGCCGGACACCTGACGTCGCGAGACGTCGTCGTCCGTCCCTGCGAACGCTCTCGGCCCGACGACCGACGGTCGACGAGGTGGCGGAGTTCGACGAGGCGTACGTTGAACAGACCGAACGCCCGACCACGCGAGGTTGGTCAGCGCTGTCCGCTCCGGGCAGGCGTCTGCGTCGGCGCCCCAGTGAGGACTCCGCCATGAGCAACATTCTTCTGCAGACCACGATCGTGGACGTCCCCGACGACTGGAACGTCGGGCGCTTCTCGCTCCTCGCCGACGAGCTCCGGTCCGCGGGACATCGGGTGACTGCCCGCAACCGGGACGACGATGAGCACGACTCGGTCCTCAGCCGTCTCGACCAGCTCGACCACGACCAGCTCTGGCTGATGGGGGTCGACACGGGCGGCGGTCTCTCGACGGAGGATGCCGAGGGCATCCTCCGGTTCCGAGCGCAAGGGCGCGGTGTCGTCACGGCCCGGGACCACCAGGACCTGGGATCGTGCCTGTGCGGTCTCGGAACCCTCGGCCTGGTGAACCACTTCCACAGCCAGAACCCGGAACCGGATGCCGAGATCGATGATCGCGACAACCCCGGCATCTCCTGGCCGAACTACCACTCCGGTGCCAACGGCGCGTATCAGCGTGTGTTCGTCGACGGGCCCGTCCACGAGCTGCTCAGGACAGACCGGACCGAGAGCGGTCGCATCGAGTGGTTCCCCGCCCATCCCCACGAGGGAGCGGTGTCGGCGCCCGCCAGTCTTCCTGTCGCCTGCGTGGTGGGCCGAGGTCGCAGCGAGGTCACCGGACGGCACTTCAACCTCGCGGTGGCGATCGACGGTGAGGTCTCCTCCGACGGACGGCCGATGGGTCGAGCGCTCGCCTGCTCCACGTTCCACCACTTCGCCGACATGAACTGGGACATCCAGGCCGGTGCTCCGTCGTTCGTCACCGACCTACCCAGCGACGAGATGGCCCGCGATCCGCTTCGGCTCGAGATCTTCAAGGACTTCGTGCGCAACATCCCCCGTTGGCTGGAGCGGACGAGCGGCTGATCGCTCGACCCACCCGCGGTGAGCGGCGAGCCCGCCCGCCCTCCCGTGCTCGAGGCCGCTCGACCTCGCTGCTGACGCGAGTACCCGGTCGTCGACGCCGGCCGACCGGGTAGGGGTCGCCCATGGCCGACCTCGTGTTCCCGTTCCGGTTCCACCCTGCCTTCCGTGCCGTCGGCCTCCCGCTGGGCATCCGACCCGACACGTGCTGGGTGGTGGTCGCAGGCGAGCGGTTCATCGCTCGCTTCGGGCCGTGGGAGCTCGGCTGCGACCTCGACGCCATCGAGTCGGTCGAGGTCACCGGCCCGTACGCCTGGCCACGGGTGATCGGTCCCGCCCACCTGTCGCTGGCGGACCGGGGCCTCACCTTCGCCACCAATCCCGACAGCGGCGTGTGCCTTCGGTTCCGGCGGCCGATGGCCGGGATCGATCCGTTCGGCCTGGTTCGCCACCCCGGGCTGACCGTGACGGTGGAGGATCCGGCGGCGCTGGCCGAGCTGCTGGACCGCGACGTCCACCCGACGGCCGCGCCCATCGGCTCGTCGTTCCGCTAGATCACCTCGTCGCGGTTCCAGAGCACGAGCTTCTCGGGGTTGACGACGGCCCAGAGGTGCCGGACACGCGAGCGGTCGATTCCGAACGAGAGCACCATGACCGTGCGTTCGCCCATGCGGCCGGTCAACCCGGGACGACCGTTGACGGTCGTCGGAGCGATCTCCACGCCGAGTGCCGCTCCCTGGCAGGCGAGCCGTACGAGGAAGCGGGCCAGCTCCGTCGCTCCGGAGATCGGGCGTCGCGCCGCGTTCACGTTGCCGCCGCTGTCGGTGACGAGTGTGGCGGAGGGGTCGAGCAGGTCCACGAGGCCGGCGATGTCGTGTGCTTCCCAGACTCGACGGAACCTCTCCACGACCTCCTCCTGCTCCGAGAGAGGAGGGTCGAGCGTCATGTCCTCGCCGATCCGCCTTCGGGCGGACGACGCCAGTTGACGGCAGGCCTCGATCGACCGTCCGACCATCGTTGCGATCTCTGAGTACGGGAACCGGAACACGTCGTGGAGGATGAACGCGACCCGTTCGGCCGGCGTCATCGACTCGAGCACGACCAGCATCGCCATGCTGACCGACTCGTCGAGCGTGATCCGGTCAGCCGGGTCGACGCCGGAATGGGCGAGCGTCGCCGCCGACGGCGCCGGCGCCGACGGCAAGGGCTCCGGGATCCACTCGCCCACATAGCGCTCTCGGCGCGCCCGAGCCGACTTGAGCACGTCGAGGCACACCCTCGTCGTGGTCGTCGTCAGCCATGCCGCAGGAGACAGGATCGATCCGCGTTGATGCGGGTCGAGTGCGTACCAGCGTGAGTAGGCCTCCTGGACGGCGTCCTCGGCCTCGGTCAACGAGCCGAGGAGGCGATATCCGACGTTCAGCAGGTTCTGCCGCTCGATCGCAACCGTGTCGTGGGCATCTTGCTCGGGGGTGTTCGCAGCTCGCTCCATCTTCTCGATCCGGATCGATGGCGGTGACGGCTCGGGGTGGCCATCACCCTGTTCGACGAGCGAGCCGTCCGGAACGTGATGTTCCACGTCCAGACCTCACGATCCGCGTTCCTGCGTCGTCGGATGTTCGAGCCTCCCTACGTCCAAGGAGACGAACACGATGACATCGAACGCCGCACTCTGGATCCTCGCCGCATTCCTCGGACTCGGCTTCACCGTCGCCGGCGCTGCCCTGCTCCTCCTGCCCAAGGAGCGCTATCGCAGCATCCACCGGACCCAGGAGTGGGTCGACGACTTCAGCCCGCGCCAGGTGAAGGTGATCGGCGCGCTCAAGATGCTCGGCGGGCTCGGCCTGCTGTTGCCGACGATCGGCGACGTCCTCCCGGGCTTGGTGCCGATCGCTGCGGGCGCCCTGGCGCTGTTCATGGCCGGAGCGGCGACGACCCGTTTCCGGCGAGGGGAGGTCGCGTCGCTGGTCAGCGATCTCGTGTTCATCTGTCTGTTCCTCGTCCTCGCGTGGGGACGCGTCGAGCTCGACCCCTTCATCTGACGGGTACCGTCGACCCGTGGAGACGTGGCCGCACGGTCCCGGGGTGGTCGAGCTGCCGAGCGGACGTCGAGTCCGCGGGCGAGGGCTCCGGCGCCCAGGGCCACCCAAGATGCCCGACTTCGGCGTGTACCTGCTGGCGCGGCGCCCGCTCCACGTCGACTGGGACCACCGGTGGATCCGGTGTGGCGACTTCCGCACTCCCGCAGATCCGGGCGAGGCGGTCGCCGTCCTCCGGGAGGCGTGGGACCGCTCGGGGAGCGAACGGGTCGAGGTCGGATGTGGCGGGGGAGTCGGACGGACGGGCATCGCCCTCTCGATCCTGGCGATCCTCGACGGGGTCGAGCCGGACGCGGCTGTCGACTGGGTCCGGTCCAACTACGACCGGAGAGCGGTGGAGACGCCCTGGCAGCGACGCTGGGTCGCTCGCATCGGACGTGAGGTCCACGAACCTCGCGGTGGATGACGGTGGACCGGCGCGGCGGGCCCGATGCTTGCCAGGTCGAGGTCGGCCTACTCGACGGCTGACCCGTACGCGGTGTCGCCCCAGCGGGCGTGTTCGGACATGTCCTCGCCGTCCGCGTCGTCCTCGGTGTCGACATCGGTCGACGGGAATCCGGTGGGCCGGTCGGCGGCCACCTCCGTAGAGCGCGGCGCGGTGTCGTCCGAGCTGTCCCCGGCTGTGGGGGCGTCGTCCGGTTGACGGCCGGCATCGCCGCGTTCGGCCGAGGCGTGCGGTCCCTCGGGGGGTTCCCCGAGCTCGCCGGGACCCGGGTCGGGTCGATCGGTGGGGGCTGCGTCGTCGTGGCGATCGGGCATGCCGGGGACCTACCCCGCTGCAGGACGACGATCGCACAGAGCCCGAGGGAACTCGTCTCAGAGCCGTTCTGGCCGGACACGAGCCGGGAAGAGACCCGGCAACCACCCCCTCCGAGGAGCTGACATGAAGGTGATGCGCCGAATCCGCACGACCGCCCTGATCGCCGCCGCCGGTGCCGCAGGCGCCTACTTCCTGGATCCTGACAACGGTCCCGGGCGTCGGCGGCTGGTGATGGATCGGCTGGATCAGGCCCGGGCCGCTCTTGGTGTGCAGGAAGGTGAGGAGGCTCCCGTCGGCGAGGACGCCCCGGTCGTCGCGGCGGACGAGGTCGAGGGCCTCGGTCCCGGCCAGCCCATGCGCGGCCCGGACCCGCTCGCCGTGGTGCGCACCTGACCGTCGCGCCCGCCCTCAGGGCGCTCCGCAGCCGTCAGGTCGTCCAGTAGCCCTGCATGAGCTCCGTCGACCACGTCGGCTGGTGCACCGGGGTCCTCGGAGCGAACTCGACCATGTAGGGCTTGAGGTCGAGCACCGGAGTCCCGTCGATGGCGTCGAGGCCGCGCACGGTCACGACGCGGCCCTCGACCGCGACGACCTCGCACGTCGTGATGCCGATCCGGTTCGGTCTCCCCTTCGCTCTCTGGGCGAAGATGCCGACCAGAGGCCAGTCGGTCCGACCCCGCGGGTGGCGACCACCGGTGGTGATCCGCTCCTCGTCGACCCGGTCGAACACGTAGACGACGTCGACGTGGGAGAAGGCATCGAGGCCGTCGAGCGCGTCCGGCGGGAAGCGGTCGTCGACGACGACCTCGCTGACGACGTCTCCCCAGTCGTCGTCGATCGGATCGGTCCGTCCGCCGCGGACCCGGCCGATCGGGGTCATCGTGATCGTCGAGGGGTGGGGGAGGTCTGCCACCATCGCCTCCGATCTCGGCATGGACAGACCCGAACCCTAGGCCCCGTACGCCCCGATCGGCTTGAATCGAGTGGATGTCCGACTCCACTTCCGAGGTCGGAGGCGGCCCCGATGCCGCCCCCGACGCGCTCGACGTCTACTGGCGTCCCGGTTGCCCGTTCTGCTCCTCGCTGACCCGGTCGCTGAAGCGGCGGAAGGTGCCGATGCGGATGCACAACATCTGGGAGGATCCCGACGCTGCTGCTGTGGTGCGGGCCGCCGCCGGCGGGAACGAGACGGTCCCCACGGTCGCCATCGGCGGCTCGGCGTTGGTGAACCCGAGCGCGCAGGCCGTCGAGGCGTTGATCGAGCGTGTGGCGCCGGGCCTGCTCCCGCCCCGGCCCGACGGCGATCGACGCGGCGGGTTCCTGCGGCGACGCTGAGCTCGTCGGCCCTGTCGTCGCAGAGACGATCAGCAGCAGCCGGTGGTCTCGGAGGCGCTGCGGCCCAGCGCGACCGGCTCGGACACCGGGTCGGGGGCGCAGCAGGCGACGCCCTCGCCGTCACCCATGACCTGGTTGGCCATCTGCTCGGCGTCGCCGGTCTTGACGTACCACTCCCACCTGGCGCCGTCGGGGTCGGTCACCCACGTCTCGGTCTTGGTGGCGTAGCAACAGGTGGTGTCGTCGACCCCGGTCGTGTCGAGGCCGCTCGACGAGAGGCGGGCCTCGGCCTCGGCGACCTCTCCGGCGGTCATCGTCTCGACGCCAAGGTGGTTGAGGGTCCCGCCCTCGGGAGCCTCGATCAGCACGAGCTTGAGCGGGGGATCGGCGATCTCGAAGTTCGCGTAGCCGGGCTTCCGCTTGGCGACCGGGGTGGCGAACAGCCGGGAGTAGAAGTCGACCGCGGCGTCGACGTCGGTGACGTTGATGGCGAGCTGGACTCGGGACATGACGGCCTCCGTGGATCTACACTGATCGATGTTCATCGATGTGTGTTCAGTGAAACATAGATGTGCATCGATGTAAAGGCCGACCGGCCGATGACGAGGAGCGTGCGCCATGTCGACGACGAAGGCCCGGCAGTTCGAGGGGTGCTGCAGCCCCCTCACGGCCGACGTGCTCTCCGAGGACGACGCCGTCGCTCTCGCCGAGGCGCTGAAGGTGCTGGCCGATCCGGCCCGTCTGCGGTTGCTGTCGCTCGTCGCAAGCTCGGAGTCGGGTGAGGCGTGCGCATGTGACCTGGTCGAGCCCCTCGGTCGGTCCCAGCCGACGGTCTCGCACCACCTGTCGTTGCTCGTCGACGCGGGGTTCCTGACGCGGGAGAAGCGCGGTCGATGGGCGTGGTACTCGATCGTGCCGGAGCGGCTGGACGTGCTGCGGGGAGCGCTCGTCACATAGGTGGAGCGCTGGTCGGCACGAGCTCGGCGACGAGCGCTCGTACGCGACGGTCGATCTCGTCCCGGATCGGGCGCACAGCGTCGACTCCCTGGCCGGCCGGGTCGTCGAGCTGCCAGTCGAGGTAGCGGGTGCCCGGG
>JAEYSR010000142.1 GCA_023434535.1 Actinomycetes bacterium | reverse complement strand
GGGCGGTCTCAATCGGTGGCTGCAACAAGCGCCTCGTTGAGTGCTTCGGCGGGAGTCTTCCACTTGAGCGTCTTGCGGGGACGGCCGTTGAGTTGGTCAGCGACCCGGTCGAGGTCCGATTTGGTGTGCTTGGCGAGGTTGGTTCCCTTGGGGAAGTACTGGCGGAGCAAGCCGTTGGTGTTCTCGTTGGTGCCGCGTTGCCACGGCGAGTGCGGGTCACAGAAGTAGACCGGCACACCGGTCTCGACGCTGAACTGGGCGTGCTGGGACATCTCCTTGCCCTGGTCCCAGGTGATGGCCCGCTTGATCGCGGCGGGCAGGTCCTCGATCGCGTCGGTCATCTTGCGGCGCACGTTCTCCGCCGTCGCGTCGTCGCCGAGGTGCAACAGGATCACGAACCGAGTCGAGCGTTCCACGAGCGTGCCGATCGAGGACCGGTTGTTCGCCCCCTTGATGAGGTCACCTTCCCAACTGCCCGGAACGGCCCGGTCCGACAACTCCGGGGGTCGTTCGCTGATCGGGATCATCCCCGGGATCTGTCCCCGAGTGTCGCTCCGGCCCTGAGGGCGACGTTGCGCTCGGCCCGTGCGCAGACAGGACGCGAGTTCCCGGCGGAGTTCCCCACGGCCCTGCACGTAGAGCGACTTGTAGATCGTCTCGTGTGACACCCGCATCTCCGGCTCGTCAGGGAACGCCTCGACCAGCCGGGCCGAGATCTGCTCCGGCGACCACAACCGTTGCAGATCGTTGGTGACTCGCTCACGCAACCGATCGTTGCTCGCCAACTTCGTCGGCTTCGGACGACGCGCCTCACGGTGAGCACGCAGATGCGCGGCGGTCGGGCGATAACCGGCCCGGCCACCGTTGCGGTTCACCTCCCTCGAGATCGTCGATGGCGCCCGACCCAACTCGGCAGCGATCGAGCGGACAGATCGGCCGAGCTCCAACCCGATCCGGATCTCCACCCGTTCCTCGAGCTGCAACCGGTTCTTCGGCGGCGAGTACATCTCCGAGCGGATCACACCACCCAACGGTCTCAACACGTTGCGGACCGTGGCGACGCATACGTCCATCTCGGTCGCCACCTCAGCAGGCGACTTCCCCCTCGCTGTTCCCCGCAAGATCTCCCGACGCACCGGATCCGGCAAGTACTTCCACTTCCGAGCCACCACAGACCTCCTCGAGTCGCTCCAGTCTCGACGAGGGTGTTGCACTCACCAGTTGAGGACGCCCTCCTAAAGCTCCTCGAGCGGAACTACAGCTTCGCGTACTAACAGCTCGAGCAGGCCCGGAGACCGAGCACGGGCTAGCGGTACGCGGGTGCGCGTATCCAAGTTGGGCCATCGTCGTCGGCGCTCCGGGCCGGGTGCACGATCGCTGACGTGACAGGTAATACTGCTCGCTGCATTGCAATCGTGTGACGAACTGTCGTACAACTGTCGCTTCGACCAAGAGCGGTGGCCCCTACCGCAGGTGTGCACGGTGTGGTTCCTCCGGGAGCCGGCTGGCTTGTGACCCGTGCTGAGCCCGTAGGGATTCCCTTCTTCCCCTGATCTCGAACGCGCCCCGAACTCCGGGGTGCACGTTTGGAGGAAACACCAATGACAAAGACAACGTTGACGCGCGCGCTCGCAGTTCTGCTCGTCGCCGGCGGCATCTTCATGGCGGCCTGCACCCCCGAGCAGCAGGCGGCGTTCAAGGCCCACCTGGAGCAGGTGAAGGCGAGCGATCGCTTCGCCAACGCCATCAGCGACGACGGCCTCGCCCGTCTCCGTCAGTGCGAGTCCCGTGGCAACTACTCCATCGTGAGCAGCAACGGGCTGTACCGGGGCGCCTACCAGTTCCACCGCGGCACCTGGAACTCCGTCGCCTCGAAGTACTACCCGCACCTGAACGGCGTGGATCCCGCCGCTGCGGCCCCCTTCGACCAGGACCGCATGGCGCGGGCCCTGTGGGCGACCGGTGGTCCTCGCAACTGGCCGGTCTGCTCCAAGCGGGTCTGACCCACACGGATCAGCGCATGTGCCGGAGGCCGGGCCTGCGGGCCCGGCCTCCGTCGCGTCCGGGCCTCCGCAAGCGCCTTTGGCCGCTCCGGTGCCGCCGTCTAGGATCTGACGGTTCAACCGGCGCTCGTAGCTCAATTGGATAGAGCATCTGACTACGGATCAGAAGGTTGGGGGTTCGATTCCCTCCGAGCGCACAACCCGAAGGCCCCTGCAACCGCAGGGGCCTTCGTCGTTCTCGGGTGGCGTCCGCCGGCCGCCTGCCCTCCTTGGACCCGCGGGTCAGCGACGACCTCACACCGACCGATGTCGCCCCGAGTCGGCTCCGCTCGAAGACCAACCGGAGCCGGACTGCTCAATGGGGACCCTCAGGACCACCGCGTCAGCGTCCCGACAACTGCATCAGCCGGTCGACGACGGGCTCCGGTACAGCTCGATCGGACACGTGGGTCCAGGTGCCTGAGCGAGCTTCTCGTCAGCAGTCGCCAGAACGGCACGACCGCCGGTCTCAGCTTGGAGTGCTTCCGTGAGCGCGACGTAAGCCGCGTCGTAGGCGGTGACGTTGCCACGGAGCTCCCAGATCCGGATCGCTTCGATCTGACCGATCGGCCGGTACTTCACAGCGAAGGTCGGCAGCCACTTCACGGCAGACTGGGCCACCGCTTCCTCAAGCTGGCCTCGAGCGACGAGGCTTCGGAGAGCAGAGATGACCTCCAAGGGCGTCAGGCCGGGGACCCAGTAGGTGTCATCGGACCCAACTAGCTCCGTCAGCCACGCAGCGATGGCGCCGTCGGTCTCGACGATGACCTCGACCAGGACCGAGGCGTCCACCACGACGTGCATGACGGGTCAGTCAGCGATCGCCTGCGTCGCGGTCCGCACGAATGATGTCGACGATGTCGTCGAGCGAGGCCTTCCGCGGTTCACGATCTCGGGTTTCGTCGCGGAAGCGCTGGAGAGCGAGGCCGAAGGGACCGGGATCTTCACCTCGAGCGTCTGACACATCGGTCACCTTGGTTCCCCCGGGGCCGTGCAAGGAATCACATCACTGTAGTTCGGTGGCCAGCCCACTGCGCTGAGGCCAGGCACGCGGACGAACTGTTCCGTCCTCGGACGAGCTGCAAGCACCAGGCATCCGATCGCGAGAGCCCAGGAGATCACCTTGGCGAGGCCCACGATCGTCCTCATGTCGTGGTCACCATCATCGTCTCCGACTGTCCAGCAGCGGCTGCAGCGCGCAGATGTAGTCGGTGAGGGAGAGGGCGAGCTCGGTGGCCAGCTCAGGATCACCCATGTCCGGATCGATCCACAGCTCCGAGATCCGGCGCCAGTCCTCGGGGCGGCCGATGAACGGCCCGGCGACCGCCTCGGCACCGACGACAGACCGCCATCGGCCCTCGTGCCGGGCCAGATCAGCGAGCACCGCGTCGTTCTCCTCGACCGTGCGGTACTCCAGGTGGAAGCCCACCTCGAGCGCCAGGTGGTCCGCCTCGGGCACGTGACGGGCGCCCACGACCTGGGCCTCGAAGTGCGCTCGCGGCGGGGCGGCCGGTCCGACCCACGCCTTGATGCCGTACGGGCGCGGCCGGAGCCGGAGGTCGCCCAGGTCGGTCGGAACGAGGCTCCGGCACCCTTCTGCCACGGCCTCGAACAGCGCCAGCTCCATCAGCGGTCGACGCTACCGCCACCGGAGCGGACACCCGCTTGAAGGACGGCTCGGGTCGGTGTGTCAGGACAGGTCGGAGCCGGCGCGGTACTGGACCAGGCAGAACTCGTGACCCTCCGGGTCCTGCATCGTGATGACGACTCCCTCGTCGTACTCGACACGCTGTCCGCACGACGCGCCGCCGAGTGCCTTCACCTGGTCGACGGCGACGTCGATGTCGTCGACAGCGATGTCGAGATGGATGCGGACCTTGCCGGCCTTCGGCTCGGGCACCGGCTGGAACACCAGACGGGGCAGCTGATCATCGGGATTGCCGAGGTACACCCACCCCGGCTCCGACGGACCTGGCTCGCGGTCCAGCAGCGAGCTCCAGAACGCGGAGACCCGCTGCACATCCACGCAGTCGATCGTGACGCCGCTCCAGCGGTTGGCCATCGCCAATCCTGCCAGGTTCACGACCCGCGCTCGGCCGATCGAGGTCGGAGCGCACCGGTCGCGGTCCGATCGATCTCGGGCAGCAGCCCGACGCTCTCCAGGTACCGGCGGGTCCGTCGGTCCTTGATCTCCATGTCCGGCAGATGGGGGTTGACGGCGTTGAGGATCAACGCCCACCGTCGCCACCCCCACCGCAGGAACGTGCCCAAGCCGATGCCGAGGCGATCGCCGGCGAAGTAGAGCGTGAGCTGCGGATAGCCCTTGCCCGCGTTGAAGCGGATGCCGCTGAGGTCCTCGATCGGCCTCTGCCGGCGTCGGTTGCCGATGACGACCACGCCGTCCCGCTCGCCGACCACGAACCGCGGCAACGCGGCGACAGGGGCGGCGGCGAGGAAGCACGCCGCCAGGATCCACAGGCCCGGTTCTGCGAACCCGCCCGCGCCCAGCGCCAGGCCGAGGACCAGCCACCGGAGCCACGCGAACGGCCACGGCCGCACGACCATCAGCTCCGGCTGAGGTGGGTCGGTCGAGGGGCGCACGCGTCCATGATGGCGGCAGCCACCCTCGGGTCCAACGACGGCCCGAACGCCTCCCGGCCCGGTTCGGGAATCGACCTCGGCCGCTACCCTCGTCCCCGGAGAGGGAGCAGTCATGCAGCTGGGGAGTTGGTCAGACCTGAGGGTGGGGCGCACCACGTCCGCACCGTGGTGGAAGGACCTCTTGTTCGGCCTCCTCGGCGTCAGCTTGGCGATCCGAGCGGTGATGGCCCTGCCCGACTCCGCTGGCTGGCAGATGGTGGGAACCATCGCCATGCTGGTCTGCGGCGCCTTCGTCACGTTTCAGATGGCCGATGCTGCCTCCTGGAAGTTCCGGCACCGCAGGTGACCGCCGAGACCGGACGTACGCCGACGACCGATCGCGTGCTGTCCGCACGACCCTCGGCCGAGCCGACTGGCGGGCCTTCCAACGACACGCCGGCGGGCACGTCGTCGTCCGTGCGAGGGCGATCAACCTCGTCTTCGTTGCATTCGCTCTGTCGGCCGCCGTGGCCATCGGCCTCGGTCTCGGGATGCAGCAGTCGACCTCGCAGACGCCGCCCGCCGCCCAGCTCCTCCTCGGCATCGGAGCGCTGATGCTCCTGCTCGGAATGGTGGTGATGGTCGCCGGCAGGAGGTGGTTCCTGCACAGGTGGTGGGACCTGACGAGCGGTCGCTACGAGCTCGCCTCGACCATCTCGGGAGCCTCGATCAGGCGGAAGGGCCAGACCGTCGAGTTCACCTGGGAGTCGGTGATCGGGTGGTCCGAGGACCAGGATCGCTTCTATCTGTCCGTCGCTCCGTATGTCGGGTGGCCGCTCCCGAAGCGGGACTTCGGATCCGAGGACGACGTGGACCTGCTCCGGATGCTCCTCGTCGACGCAGAACGTCGGACGCCGTAGGGATCGCCCTCACCCGCTCTCCGGGGCATCGACCTCCGGGCGAACGACGAGACCGGGTCAGGCCGCGGTGCGGTGCTTGGACTCGGCGATGCAGAACAGCCCGTAGACGAACAGCCCGACGGCGATCGCCCACAGCAGCAACGGGCCCCACGACGTTCCGGCCAGCTGCAGCAGCGCTCCCGACGGACCCGCCGCCTCTTCGGGCCGGTAGGTGATCGCGGCCTGGAGGAAGAACCAGCCGACGACAGCGATCACCGCTGCTTTGGCCCCGTAGCCGATCATCCCCAGCCGCACGACCCACGACTGCTCGTCCACGTCGAGCCGCTTGACGAACTTCCGCCGGATCACCTGCTTGTGGAAGCTGTAGATGCCGTACCCGACGATCCCCGCGCCGACGAGTCCGACGATCCAGCGCCCGGCGGGCAGGTCGAACAGCGTCGAGGTCGCCTGCTCGGACTTCTGGTCGCTGCTGGACCCGCCGGTGGTCGTGGCCTGCCCGGTCCAGTTGGAGACGGTCATGCTGAGCGTGGTGATCGCGAGCGACAGGTAGATGACGGCGAACACCGCGAACTTGGCGCGGTGGGTGGCATCACTGCCTTCGACGGGGTCGCCCATCAGCGCACAGAGACCACGCCAGAGGGCGAGAGCGAACAGCGCCACGGTGAGGGCGACGAGGAGGAACTTGCCCAACGGCTGCTGCGACAGCCAGGCCACGGCACCCTCGCCCGACGCGTCCTGCTCCTTCTCGCCCATCGCGATCCGGATGGCGAGCAGACCCACGATCGCCGCGACGACCCCCTGGCCGACCAGGCCGACCCGACCGAGCGTCTCCTTCCAGTCCCTGGCCTTGCCGGCAACCGCCTGATGTGAGGAGTCCAACGCGTGTGCCATGCGGTGCCTCTTTCCCGCATGGGTCGCCCGGCAGTACCGCGATCACTCGGCAGCCCGGTCGAACGGACGGCGCTCAGCTATGACGTGGTCGAGGTGACCTGGCCCAACGGCGGCGCTGCGACCGGGCAGCAGAAGGCCTCTGTCGCCGTGGACTCCGTCGCCTCCCGCCGATCTCGGATGGTGATCGACGCGAGCACTCCGCCGCTCACCGCCAGAACCGCGCAGATCACCATGGATGACGAGAACCCGTCGGTCATCGCCGACGGCACGTAGAACTCGTCGCCCGTCAGGCCGGTCAGTCCGGGCAGCACGGCGACCGAGAGCAGGCCACCCATGCGGGCCACCGCGTTGTTGATGCCGGACCCGACGCCGGCATGCTCCTCACCGGCAGCGGCCAGCACCGTCGCCGTGATCGGGGCCACGAGGATCACCAAGCCCAACGCGACGACGACCACACCGGGCAACACGTGTGTGAGGTACCGGTCGCCGGGAGTCACCCGGGACAGCAGGAGCAGACCGACACCGACGACGACCGGACCGACCGTCAACGGCAGGCGCACGCCGATCCGCTCCGACAGCGCCCCGGACCGGGCCGACAGGGCGAGCATGAGAACGGTGACCGGCAGCGACGCCGCGCCTGCCTCGACCGGCGAGTAGCCGAGCGAGATCTGCAGGAACGAGGCGAAGAGGAAGAAGAAGCCACCGGTGGCGGCGTACACCAGGAACGTCACGGCGTTGCCGGCACTGAACTGGCGGGACCGGAACAGGCCGAGCGGCAGCATCGGCGCGCGGACATGTGACTCGACCACCAGGAACGCGACGAGCGCCACCACGCCCACCGCCCCGACCACGGGCCCGCCCGCCCCGTCGCCGACTCCACCGGTGAGCCAGAAGGTGACGCCGGCGAGACCCACCGCCACGAGCACCGCGCCGAGCACGTCGATGCCCGGGACCGCGGCGGGGTCGCTCGTCTCGGGGACATGCCGGCGCCCGGCGACGAACGTGAACACGCCGATCGGGAGGTTGAGCAGGAAGATGGCGCGCCACGACACCGCTGCGATGAGCACACCACCGACGAGCGGTCCGATCGCCGACGCGACGCCGGTCAGGCCGGACCACGCGCCGATCGCCCTCGCGCGGTCCCCCGGCGCGATCGACGCCTGGACGATCGCCAGGCTCCCCGGCGTCAGCAACGCGGCTCCCCCACCCTGGACGACCCGGGCGGCGATCAGCAGGAAGGTGTCGGGAGCGACGGCGCACAGGACCGACGACGCGCAGAAGACGACCACACCGATCTCGAAGATGCGGCGGCGTCCGTAGGTGTCGCCGAGCGCTCCTCCCACGAGGATGAACGCGACGAGCGACAGCAGGTAGCCGGTAGTGACCCACTGCAACGAGCTCGTGTCGGCGCCGAGGTCCCGGCCGATGTCGGGCAGGGCGATGCTGAGCACCGTCGAGTCCAGGAACGCCATGCTCGATCCGGCCACCGTGACCGCGATGATCCACCGTCCGGTCCGGGAGGACAGCGGGCTCGCCACGCGGCCAACCTACTGTCGGCCGC
>JAEYSR010000122.1 GCA_023434535.1 Actinomycetes bacterium | reverse complement strand
CTCGTCGGCGGGCGCGGCAGGGGAGGGACGCGTCTCTCTCATGGCGCGAGACCGTACCCGGCGGGTGTGACGCTCCTGCACGGCATTTCCTGCTGTCCTCCGGTTCCGGGCGGGCCCCTGCCGCCCTCCGTACCGACGCAACGGGCCCGCCGGCCTCATCGGAACCGATGTCAGCATGAGGGTGGTCTGCGATGCACCCGCGGTGGGACCTGCGTCGACCGGTGTCCTCACCGCCCGGACTTGGCGGCGGTCGGCGCTGCTGCTACGGTTGCCCGGTCGTCACGGACGGCCATCTGCGCCCCGGGTGAGAACCCGAGGAGACAGAGCTTCCGTGTGATCCCGACTCCGGACCTGGTTCCCCGCTGCTGCGCAGCGGAGCGTCGACCGGAGATTCTGCATCAACCGACGTCCGCGCAGGCCCATCCGCACTCGCTGGTGGGAACCGCACGGCACAACCGAGATGTCGCTCCGCCCGGACCTGGTCCGCGCGGAGCGTCTGCGTGAGCGGCGACTCGTCGGTCCCACCCGGGGACACGAGGGCGTCGATGGACCTCGCTGAAGGAACTCGAGCCACGATGGCCAAAACAGTTGCACTGGTAGGAGAGAAGCTGGGCATGACCCAGGTCTGGGACGAGTCGAACCAGATCGTGCCGGTCACCGTGCTCCGCGTCGCCCCTGCTCGGGTCGTCCAGATCAGGACGCCCGAGAAGGATGGCTACAGCGCGCTGCAGGTGACCTACGGCAACCGGGACGCCCGCAAGCTCAACAAGCCCCTGGCGGGTCACTACGCCAAGGGGAACGTGGATCCGGGGGTGCGCCTCGTCGAGCTGCGGCTGGACGACATCTCCGAGTTCCAGGTCGGTCAGACCCTGGACGCCGAGACGTTCGCCGCCGGCGACATCGTCGACGTGACCGCCGTGAGCAAGGGCAAGGGGTTCGCCGGCGTCATGAAGCGCCACGGCTTCGGCGGGCAGCCCGCCTCCCACGGTGCCCACCGCGTGCACCGCAAGCCGGGCTCGATCGGTCAGTGCGCCACGCCGGCCCGCGTGTTCAAGGGCGTCCGGATGGCGGGTCGCACCGGCGGCACCAAGGTCACCACGCTGAACCTCGAGGTCGTCCGGGCCGACACGGAGCAGGAGATCATCCTGGTCCGCGGCGCCGTCCCCGGCCCCAAGGGCGGAGTCGTGCTGCTGCGCAACGCGGTCAAGCGCTCCAACGCCGCCAAGGAAGGTGCAGCCTGATGGCCTCGATCACGCTCCACGACGGCTCCGGTGCCTCCGCAGGCACCGTCGAGCTCGACGACGCCACGTTCGGCATCGAGCCGAACGTCGCCGTCATGCACCAGGTCGTCACCGCGCAGCTCGCCGCCAAGCGGGCCGGCACGCAGTCGACCAAGACCCGGGCCGAGGTCGCCGGTGGCGGCGCCAAGCCCTGGAAGCAGAAGGGCACCGGCCGCGCCCGCGCCGGCTCCAGCCGCTCGCCGATCTGGCGTGGCGGCGGCGTGGCCCTCGGCCCGAAGCCCCGCAAGTACGACCAGAAGACGCCCAAGAAGATGAAGCGCCTCGCGCTGCGCTCCGCCCTGTCGGACCGCGCCGCCGAGGGCAAGGTCGTCGTCGTCTCCTCCTGGGGCTTCGACGAGCCCACCACCAAGGGCGCCGTGTCGGCCCTGTCCGCCCTCGGCGTCGAGGGTCGGGCGCTGATCGTGCTCGAGCCGACCGACGTCGCGGCGTGGAAGAGCTTCCGGAACCTGCAGTCGGTCCACGTGCTGACCCCCGGCGAGCTCAACACCTACGACGTGCTGGTCAGCGACTACGTCGTGTTCACCGAGGCCACGCTGCCCAGCTCCGCCCCTGCGGGCGACGACGCAGACGCCGCCACCGAGGAAGGGGCCTGATCGTGAAGGATCCCCGGGACGTCATCATCCGACCGGTCGTCAGCGAGAAGTCCTACGGGCTGCTCGACGACGGCGTCTACACCTTCATCGTCGCCCCCGGTGCCTCGAAGCCCGAGATCCGCGACGCCGTGCAGGCCATCTGGCCCGGCGTGAAGGTCAAGAAGGTCAACACCCTCAACCGCAAGGGCAAGAAGCGGCGCAACCGCCGCTCGCCCACCTTCGGCAGCCGGCCCGACACCAAGCGCGCCGTCGTCACCCTCGCCGAGGGCACCCAGATCGACCTGTTCGAGGTGAAGTGACATGGCGGTTCGCAAGCGCAAGCCCACCAGCCCCGGCCGTCGGTTCCAGACGGTCTCCGACTTCGCCGACATCACGCGGTCCGAGCCCGAGAAGTCGCTGCTCGCCAAGAAGTCCAAGACCGGCGGTCGCAACAACTACGGCCGCAAGACCTCCCGCCACCGCGGCGGCGGTCACAAGCAGCAGTACCGCGTGATCGACTTCAAGCGGAAGAAGGACGGCGTGCCGGCCAAGGTCGCCGCCATCGAGTACGACCCCAACCGCACGTGCCGCATCGCCCTCCTGCACTACCTGGACGGCGAGAAGCGCTACATCCTGGCCCCCAAGGGCGTCCAGGTCGGCGACCTCGTGCAGTCGGGCCAGGGCGCCGAGATCCGCTCCGGCAACGCCCTGCCGCTCCGCTTCATCCCGGTCGGCACCGTCATCCACAACGTGGAGTTCAAGCCGGGCGCCGGCGGCAAGATGGCCCGCTCCGCCGGGGCCAGCGTCCAGCTGGTCGCCAAGGAGGGCGACTACGCCACCCTGCGCCTCCCCTCGACCGAGATGCGCCGCGTCCCGATCGACTGCCGCGCCACGGTCGGCGAGGTGGGCAACTCCGAGCACGACCTCATCAAGGTCGGCAAGGCCGGACGCAACCGCTGGAAGGGCGTCCGCCCGCAGACCCGCGGCGTCGCCATGAACCCCGTCGACCACCCGCACGGTGGTGGCGAGGGCAAGACCTCGGGTGGCCGTCACCCGGTGTCGCCCTGGGGCAAGCCCGAGGGTCGCACCCGTAACAAGAACAAGCCGTCCCAGAAGCTGCTCGTGCGCCGTCGCCGGACGCGCGGCTCGCGCCGGTGATAGAGGAGATCTGAGATGCCTCGCAGTCTGAAGAAGGGTCCCTTCGTGGACGACCACCTGCTCAAGAAGGTGGACGACCTCAACGCCAAGGGCCAGAAGAACGTGATCAAGACGTGGTCGCGTCGCTCCACGATCATCCCCGAGATGGTCGGCCACACGATCGCCGTCCACGACGGCCGCAAGCACGTCCCGGTGTACGTGACCGAGTCGATGGTCGGCCACAAGCTCGGCGAGTTCGCTCCCACCCGGACCTTCAAGTTCCACGCCGGGCAGGAGAAGGGCGCGAGGGGTCGACGATGACCGGCGCCAAGACCAACGAGCGCCCCGGGGTGCGGGCCCAGCACCGCAACGCGGGCATGTCGGCCTCCAAGGCCCGCCTGGTCCTCGACCTGATCCGTGGCAAGTCCGTGGCCGAGGCCCGGACCATCCTGCAGTTCTCCGAGCGGGGCGCGGCACGGGAGATCGCCAAGGTCCTCGACTCCGCCGTGGCCAACGCCGCGAACAACAACGACATCCCGCCGGAGGAGCTCTTCGTCGCCACCGCGTACGCGGACGAGGGCCCCACGCTCAAGCGCTGGCGCCCCCGTGCCCGCGGCCGGGCCACCCGGATCCGCAAGCGCACGTGCCACATCACGATCATCGTCGGGCGCTACTCGGCCGACGAGTGGGACCGCATCCGGACCCGCCAGGCCGCGACCGGCCGCACCGCTCCCGACGCCGCGGCCAGCCGTGCCCGCCGGGTGGCGAGCAGCCGTCGCAAGTCCGGCGCTCCCGAGGCCGACGTCGAGCCCACCCCCGAGGAGGAGCTCGCCGGCGACCAGGCGGCCACCGAGGCCGTCATCGCCGAGGACAGCGCGGAGATCGCGGACGAGGCGCAGGCCGCCGACGGCACCGAAGACGCGGCCGAGGTCGCACCGTCGGACGCCGAGGAGGCTGCGGACGCCGAGGC
>JAEYSR010000109.1 GCA_023434535.1 Actinomycetes bacterium | reverse complement strand
CCGGTCGAGTCGAGCAGGGCGGGCAGGGCGGCGATCAGTCCGACCGCGACGACCGCACCCACCACGGCGCCAGCGGTGAGCAGGAGGCTGAGGAGCCGGAGCTTGATCGCGCCTCTCGACTCGTCCTGGTCGTACGCGGCGTTGAGCGCCTCGACCAGGTGCTGCACACCGCTGCTGGCCGACCACAGAGCGAGGGCGAGCGACACGACCACGGCGAGCGACAGGCCGGCTGCGGACCGCTGGACCAGGCCGTCCATCTGCTCGGTCAGGAGGTCCTGGGCGGATGACGGCAGGCTGCCCGCCAGGTCTTCCACCTGACGGGTCACGTCGGACGGGTCGGCGACGAGCCCGTACAGCGACACGGCGGCGATGAGCGCAGGGTCGAGCGCCAGCAGGGCGAAGAAGGCCACTCCGCCGGCGAGCAGCGGCACCCTGTCCTCCTTGGACGCGAGCCGGACGCGGGTGAGCACGTCCTTCCATCCGGCGGCCGGGCGCTGCTGCGGAGCGGTGGCGTCCCGGTCGTGCGGTTCCGACGGTCGCTCGTCCGCCGCTGAGGGGGCGGGGTCGGTCGATGTGCGGGTCACGGGCCCGGATCTACCCGCTGCAACCGTCGCCAGACGGGAGCCCGCCGTTCGTCGACGCCGGTACCCGAGGCCGCCGACGTGGTCCACCAGCCCGGTCAGAGGGTTCGGGCCAGAGGGAGTGGATCAGAGGGTGCGCGAGCGCCACAGGAGGGCGGCGAGCACGACGGTCAGGACCGAGACCGCCAGGCCGACGATCCACCCGGCCACATCGGCGGCGACGAGGATCGCTCCGAGCGCCGTGCCGATGCCGGCGACGCCGGCGGTGGCGATCACCCGGACCAGGACCGACTCGGGGGCCTTGCGGGACGGCTCGGGCGGCAGGAAGCCGTCGGTCCGATCACCGAGCGGTCCCTCGGTGATCGGGTGCTCCGGAGCGCCGTCTCCGTCGACGGCGTCGCGAGCATCTCGAGGCAGTGGTTCGGTCGACGGGTGATCGCTCATGCCCATCACCTACCCGTCCACCGCCCGACGACGACATGCCGGGCTCCCGAGTGCGGTCGTCTCCTCGGTGTGGTCCGACGCCGACGTCGCGACCTTCCATTCGTCGATCGGCCCCGGGGTCGGGTCGACCCGCGTCAGCTGACCCGTGCCTCCTCAGCGCGCTCGATGATCTCGTCGACGGTCTGGTTCGGCGTCTGCTCTGACGTGTCGAGCCACAGCCCGACGTCCCGGCGGGTCGAGGCGACGTGCTCGTCGTTGATCGCGGGGGTGAAGCCATCGCGGTAGGCGACCTTGCCGAGTGCTCGTCGGCGTTCGGCATCTCGGTGTTCGACGACGTCGACCCGCGGTCGGAGGACGACCAGGTGCTTGGGGCCCGGAACCCGGTCGAGCCAGTGCTCCACGTCGACCCCGTAGATGTTGTCCTGGACGACGGTGGTGAAGCCGGCGGCCGCGTACTCACGTGCGACCTCCGCCGACAGCCGGTAGCGGAGATCGAGATGTCGTCTCGCCTGCTGCTCGTCCTCGTCGCCGACGTGGACCCAGCCGTTGACGGCCCACCGGTAGAACTGCCCGCCCCGCAGGTGGACGCCGAGCTCGAAACGCCTCGCGAGGCGGTCCGCCACCGTCGACTTGCCGGATGCCTGGGCACCCGTCACGAGCCAGATCGCCGACATCCGAACAGGATGGCCGCTCGGGTGGCTCCGCCGTCAGCGACTTCCGGATGTGGCACGAGTGGTCGCCGGATGGCCGGCGCGGGACGTCAGGAGAACGCAGGGATCCCTGTGATGGCGTTGCCGAGGATCAGCGTGTGGATCTCGTTGGTGCCCTCGTACGTGTACACGGACTCGAGGTTGTTCATGTGCCGGATCACCGGGTACTCGGTGGTGATGCCGTTCGCCCCCAGCACCGAGCGCGCCTCGCGGGCGACGTCGAGGGCCATGCGGACGTTGTCCATCTTGGCGAAGCTGACCTGCGGGGTGGCCAGCGCGCCGGCGTCCTTCAGCCGGCCCAGCTGGAGGGCCACGAGCGTGCCGCGCTGCACCGCCACCATCATGTCGACGAGCTTCTTCTGGGTGAGCTGGAAGCCGGCGATCGGCTGGTCGAACTGGATCCGCTCCAGCGAGTAGGCGAGTGCCGCCTCGTAGCAGGCCCGGGCGGCGCCCACCGCGCCGAACGAGATGCCGAACCGGGCCTCGTTGAGGCACGACAGCGGACCCCTCATCCCGGAGACGCCGGGCAGGACGGCATCGGCGGGCAGCCGGACGCCGTCGAGGACCAGCTCGGAGGTCACCGAGGCCCGCAGCGAGACCTTGCGGTGGATGAGCGGGGCCGAGAAGCCCGGCGTGTCGGTCGGCACGACGAACCCACGGACCGCACCACCGTCCGGCCCGTCGGGATCGGTCCGGGCCCAGACCACGGCGACGTCGGCCACGGAGCCGTTGGTGATCCACATCTTGGCGCCGTCGAGCACCCAGTCGCCCGAGGCGTCCTGGCGGGCCGTGGTGCGCATCGAGCTCGGGTCGGATCCGGAGTCCGGCTCGGTGAGGCCGAAGCAGCCGATCAGCTCGCCGGCCGCCATCCCCGGCAGCCACCGCTGCTTCTGCTCCTCGGAGCCGAACGCGTGGATCGGGAACATCGCGAGTGAGCCCTGGACCGAGACGAAGCTGCGGACGCCGGAGTCGCCGGCCTCCAGCTCGAGGCAGGCCAGCCCGTACGCGGTGGCCGAGGTGCCGGCGCATCCGTAGCCGTCGAGGTGCATCCCGAGCAGACCGAGCGCCCCGAACTCCTTGGCCATCTCCTTGGGGAAGGTCCCGGCGTCGAACCACTCGCCGACCTCGGGCAGGATCCGGTCGCCGACGAACTGGCGCACCGTGTCGCGCAGCATCAGCTCCTCGTCGGAGAGCAGCGAGTCGGTGGCGAGGACGTCGTGAGGGTCGACGGACTGGGCGAGGGGCGCGTGCGACATGCCCGAGAGGCTAGGCCCACCACCGCGTCGTTCCTCGAAACCGACGGATCGCTGCCGGTTTCGAGGAACAGAGCACGTGGTTTTCTCAGACCTTGGGTTCCTTGGGCAACCCGAGAATGCGCTCTCCGATGATGTTGCGCTGGATCTGGGAGGTGCCCCCGGCGATCCGGGCACCCGGGGCGCTCTCCAGCCCGTAGGCGGCGTCTCCGGCCAGCATCGCGTCGGGACCGGCCCGGTCCGCGCGCAGCAGTGCGGTGTCGAACATCAGCTCGGTGGTCCCGAGCTTGGCCAACGACCCCAGGACAGAGGCCACCGGGCCCTGCCGTCGACCCATCGCCCACAGGGCGGTGCCGCGGGACCACAGCTGCGCGAGCTCCTGCTGCTCGAGCGGCGACAGGGCCCCGCCCAGCGCCAGCATCGAGTCGAGCCGTCGCTGCAGCGAGATCCCCGACGCCCCGATGTAGCCCCTCTCGTTGGTGAGGGCCGACATTCCCACCGCCCAGCCCTCGTTCCTGGGTCCGAGCAGCGCATCAGCGGGGAGTCGGACGCCGGTCAGGAAGACCTCGTCGAACTCGGCGTCGCCGTTCATCTGGCGCAGCGGCCGCAGCTCGACGCCCTCGGTCGCCATGTCCACGAGGAAGAACGAGATGCCCTTGTGCGGGGGAGCGTCGGGGTCGGTGCGGGCCATCAGGATGCCGCGGTCGGCGACCCTGCCGTTCGAGCACCACACCTTCTGGCCGTCGACGACCCACTCGTCGCCGTCGATCTCGGCCCGGGTGGCGAGCGACGCCAGGTCCGACCCCGCATCGGGCTCGGAGAAGAGCTGGCACCAGATCCGCTCGCCCGTGAGGATCGACGGCAGGTGCTCGGCCTGCTGGTCCGGCGTGCCGAACGCCAGCAGGGCGCCACCGGTCAGCACGTTGCCCACCATGTTCAGGAACGGGGGCACCTGGGCCAGGGCGCACTCGGTGATCCAGGCCGCGTTGTGCTCCGGGGTCAGGCCCTGTCCGCCGAGCGCCGTCGGCCAGTGGATCCCCGCGAAGCCGGCGTCGAAGATCTTGCGCTGCCACGCTCGGCCCTCGTCGGCCAGGTCGGGCGGGAGGATCGCTCCGTAGTCACGCGGGGCCTCCTCCCGGTGACCGGCCAACCACTCCGCCGCCCGCTCTCTCAGCTCCTCGACCGTCTCTGTCACGGCCGTCCCCCCTTCGTCGGTGCTGCCACGTCGGCCCCCTCGATCGCTGAACGTCGATCAGCTGTCTCCCGCTCGGCGGAGGGCATCCGGGCCGTTCTGCCCGGTTGTCCCCGTCGGGCGCCAACCCGTACCCTCTGCAGCCATGGCGACTGCGGGGGCGGTGTCGTCACCGTACGTGTCCGAGGCACCTCGGTTGGGCTTCGTCGGTGGCTTCGACGGAGTACGAGGGATCGGGATCCTGATGGTCCTGTTCAACCACGCGTACTCCGCGCTGTCGCCCAGCTTCGCCGGCATCATCGACGTGTTCTTCGTGATGAGCGCGTTCCTGATCACCACGCTGCTCCTTCAGGAGCACCGGGATCAGCACACGATCAACATGCGGAAGTTCTACTCACGGCGCGCCGTGAGGCTCCTGCCGTCGGCGTATCTGTGCATCGTCGCCTGGATCGTCGTGACGGCGCTGTTCGCACGGGATCGGATGTCGACGCTCCTGGCCGAGTCGGCCGCGGCGGTGACGTACCTCTACGAGATCTTCTTCCCCGTCGGCCTCGGGGCGCTCGATCCCAAGTTGGTGGAGCACCTCTCGATCGACCAGTTCTGGTCGCTCGCCGTGGAGGAGCAGTTCTACCTGGTGATCGCCGTCACGGTCCTGGTGTGCATCCGCAAGAAGTGGATGGTGCAGCTCGGCGTCGGCCTGGCGGTCGTCGCCGCCTTCATCGGCATCCAGCGCTACATGGGCATCGCCGGACCCGTCCCGATCCCCGCCGACCCGGCCCACGCCAACCCCGTGATGCGTGGCCTGAGCCTCCTGTGGCTGTCGCGGCCCGACTCGCTCATGTGGGGCGTCGGCCTGGCCGTCCTCAACTCCAAGCTGCCCGAGCCGCTCCCGGCTCTCTGGCGGCGGTGGCTACCCCGTGTGGGACTCGTGGGGCTGGTGATCTCGGGCATCTCGATGCTCCTGGCGAGCGGCTTCCTCCATGAGATCGCCCTCAAGGTGGGCGTTCCGTACCCGTTCGTGCCGATGAGCCCGGCGTCGCTCAAGCAGGCCGACGACGGCACGTACTGGATCAACTTCGGCCACACGGTCACCGCTCTGGCGTTCGCCCCGGCCATGCTGGCGATGGCCCGGATCAAGGACTGGTGGCCCAACCGCGCCCTGTCGTGGAAGCCGCTGCGGTTCCTCGGGCGGATGTCCTACACGGTGTACGTCTGGCACACGCTCGTGTTCTTCATCGTGCTGGACCTGCTTGGCGGCGACTCGGTGCTGGGCCAGAAGTGGCGTGCACCGATCCTCGCCGCCATCACGATCGTCGCCTGCCTGCCCATCTTCTACGGCGTCGAGCAGCGCATGCTCCGGGTGAAGCTGCGCTTCGCCTCGGAGAAGGAGGTCCTCGACCTGAACACCGGGAAGATGGTGTCGATCGAGGAGGCCCGGGGTCACAAGCGCGGGATGGTGTCGGCCGAGGCGGTCGAGGCCGACGGGTTCGGGGGCGACGGACCGCCGGCCGATCCGCCTGATGCGCCGACGTCGTCCGAGGGGCGCCCGTGACCGACACGTCGACCAGGGCCCCGTTCGTCAGCGACGCCCCGAAGCTCGGCCTGGTCGGAGGCTTCGACGGCATCCGCGGGATCGGCGTCTGCATGGTCCTGGTCGGCCACTCGATGTTCACCTACGTCGAGTCATGGGTGACGATCGTCGACACGTTCTTCGTCCTGAGCGGGTTCCTGATCACGACCCTGCTCCTGCAGGAGCACCGCTCGACCAGCGACATCGGGCTTCGCAAGTTCTACGCCCGGCGCGCCGTGCGGCTGCTCCCGTCGGTCTGGCTGTTCTGCGCCGTGTGGATCGTGATCGGGATCATCGGCACGATCCTCGGCATCGAGGCCATCTCGATGCGCGGCATCCTCGAGGACGCGGGGGCGGCGATCGCCTACGTGTACGCACTGGTGTTCCCGAACGGGCTCTACATGATCTCGCCCGACGTCCAGAACGACCGCTACATGTGGCACCTCTGGACGCTGTCGGTGGAGGAGTTCTTCTACTTCCTCATCCCCGGGACCGTCCTGCTGTGCATCCGTCGCAACTGGATCCGGGGCCTGACGACGATCATGGCGGTCGGGTTCGTCGCCATCGGCCTGGCCCGCTGGTTCGCGTACACGGGCTTCTTCCAGAACGACGAGGGGATGATCGCCGGCGTGCGGCTGGCGTTCCTCCAGCGGCCCGATGCGCTGATGCTCGGTTGCCTGGTCGCGCTGCTCAACGCCCGGCTGACCAAGGAGCGGATCGCCCGCATGCGGCGGCCGATGATGGTGACTGCGTCGATCGCGCTCGTGGTCTGGCTGGTGATGCTCAACCTGTCGAGCGGCGCCGTGGAGAAGCTGGGCGGCCCCTGGGTCCCGTACCTGCCCGACGGGCCGGCGGAGTTCAACCGGCCCGAGATGATGTCGACGCTGTACTGGTTCCGCTTCGGGCACACGCTCGGGGCGCTGTCGTTCGCGTTCATCCTGTTCGCGCTCGTGCACTACCGGGACTGGTGGCTGAACCGGTTCTGGTCGCTGGCCCCGTTCCAGTGGATGGGCCGGCTGTCGTACACGCTCTACGTGTGGCACGCCCTGCCGTACGTGCTGCTGATCGGAGCGCTCGGCGGCGAGGAGGCGAGCTTCGGCGTGCAGCTGATCCGGACCCCCATCCTGATCGCCGCGGCGTTCGCCGTCTCGATGCCCGTCTACTACTTCGTCGAGCTGCGGGTGCTGAAGATGAAGCTCAAGTTCTCCGCCGAGAAGGAGGCGCTCGACCTCCGCACCGGGAAGATGGTCCAGGTCGGAGAGGACGGGTTCCCCGTTCCCGACTCGGATCTGCCGCCGCCCGACGGCACGGCCGGCCCGACGGCCTGACACCTCCCTCCGCACGTCGAGCGTCGATCCCGTGACGTCTCGTCCCGGCGGGCGGCGCGAGATGTCACGAGAACCTGGATCCGGACGCGACGAGGGGCCGGTCCGTGCGGACCGGCCCCTCGGACGTGAAGAGGTTCAGCTGAGGTTCTCGAGGAGCTTCTTGAGCTCGCCCGACGGGTCCTCGGGGACGATGTAGCCGGTCTCGTCGCGGATCTGGTCGAAGTGGTCGCGGACGTCCTCGGCGGAGTGGCCCTCGGCGTACCAGCCGGGGGTGAGGCCGATGAAGTAGCGGGCGACGACGCCGCCGGCGACGGAGTACACCTCGCCGTTGACCGGGCACTCCTCGGAGGCCAGGTAGATGACCGTGGGGGTGACCTCGGAGGGCTCGAGCTTGTCGCCGAGCGGCCCGAGCAGGTCCTCGGTCATGCGGGTCTTGGCCACCGGGGCGATGGCGTTGACCTTGATGCCCTTGGACTTGCCCTCGTTGGCCAGGACGCGGGTGAAGCCGACGAGTCCGAGCTTGGCTGCGCCGTAGTTGGCCTGGCCGAAGTTGCCGAGCAGGCCAGAGTTCGAGCTGGTGTTGACCACGCGCCCGTAGCCCTTCTCCCGCATGATCAGCCACGCCGGCTGCGTCACGTAGAAGGCGCCGAGCAGGTGGACGCTGATCACGGGCTCGAGCAGCTCGGGCGTCATGTTGTGGAACGTCTTGTCCCGCAGGATGCCGGCGTTGTTGATGACGATGTCGACGGTTCCGAAGGCCTCGACGGCGGAGTCCACGATCGCCTTGCCGCCCTCGGGCGTGGCGACCGAGTCGTGGTTGGCGACGGCCTCGCCACCGGCGGCGGTGATCTCGTCGACGACGAGCTGGGCGGCCGAGGCGTTGTCGCCCTCGCCGCTCACCGACCCGCCGAGGTCGTTGACGACCACCCGGGCGCCACGGCGGGCGAGCTCCAGGGCGTGGGACTTGCCGAGACCACCACCGGCACCGGTGACGATCGCGACCTTGCCGTCGAAGGTCAGATCACTCATTGAGGTCCTCTCAGGGCGCACGCCCTCGGTCGGTCCGGGGCACGTTCAGGCGGGATCACGCTAGAGCCGTCGGGGGCGGGCGTCGAAAAGCACCGTCGGACCGCCTCGCTGGGGCACCTGGCGTTTCAGCGGACGAGGTGGTCGCCGATCGACCGATGCGTCGGACAGAAACTTCGGACGCAGGGTGTAGGACTTCGGGCGCTGGGGACGATGGAGGGAGTGGTGGACGGAACTGCGACGTCGACGGCCGACAGGGGCCGGGAGCTCCTCGAGCTGTACGACTCGGCTCTGCCGAGCGTGTACGGCTACCTGGTTCGCCGGTGTGGCTCGACCGCCCTCGCCGAGGACCTGACGTCCGAGACGTTCCTGGCCGCCGTCGACGCCGTCGGTCGGGACGCTGTCCCCGAGCTGACGACGGCGTGGCTCGTCGGTGTGGCACGACACAAGCTCGTCGACCACTGGCGGCGACAGGAGCGCGAGGAGCGCAAGCTCGCGCTCGTCGACGCCGAGCCCCTGGAGGAGCGATGGGAGGTCGACCTCGACCGCCTGGTCGCCCTGGACGTGCTGGCCGGGCTCGGCCCTCACCACAGGGCCGCTCTGACCCTGCGCTACCTGGACGGGCTGCCCGTCCGGGACGTGGCGGAGCACCTCGGACGTTCCGTCGGTGCCACCGAGGTGCTGCTGGTCCGGGCGAGGCGGTCGTTCCGCGACGCCTACACCGGCTCCGGCGGCCCCGACTCCGGCGAGACCGATCCATCAGCTCCGACGACGCGGGAGGAGGCACCGTGACCGACGTCGATCCCCTGGACGCCCTCGGCGGCGGTGACGAGCCCGTCGTGCCCGACGCCGAGTTCTCCCGGCGGCTGCGCCGCCGGGTCGCGGAGGCTCTCGGTCAGCCGGCCGAGGTCCCGCTCACCGACATCCCGACCATCGATCTTCCCGACAGGACCGACCTTCCCGACAGGAGCACCGCCATGTCCCCCTCGACCTCCACAGCCGACACCACGTCCGCACGCAGCGCGGACTCCTACACGGCGACCGCTCGCACCGCGACGCCGTCGATGGTCCCGTACCTCGCGGTGCACGACGGCGACGCCGCCGTGGCGTTCTACGAGGAGGCGTTCGGCGCCGAGCTCACCCTGCGCTTCGACGGCGACGACGGCCGGATCGGCCACGCCGACCTGGTGATCGGTCCCGCCCGGTTCTTCCTGGCCGACGAGTACCCCGAGATCGGCGTGGTCTCGCCCCGGACGCTCGGGGGCACGTCGGTGACGCTCCACCTCGAGGTCCCCGACGTCGACGGTGCGTTCGCCCGTGCCGTCGCCGCCGGGGCGTCGGTCCAGATGGAGCCGGCGGACATGCCCTACGGCCACCGCCAGGGGACGTTGACCGACCCGTTCGGCCACCGGTGGATGCTGACCCAGCACCTCGAGTCGGTCGGCGTGGAGGAGCTGGAGCGCCGGATGTCGGACGAGGGGTACTCGATCTCCGGCGGCTGGGTCGACGACCCGTCGTCGCCCGGGGCCGACGACCGGGTCGCCGTCGTGGCCCGCAACGGACGCATCTGGCCCGCGGTCGCCGCGGCCGACGCGCCGGCGCTGATCCGGACCGCCGTGGAGGTGTTCGGGTTCACCGAGCAGATCGTGGTGCCGGGCGACGCCCCCGGCGTGATCGTCCACAGCCAGCTGGCGTGGCCCGAGGGCGGCGTGGTGCAGGTCTCGACGGCGCACCGGGAGGGCAACGTGTACTCCGACCGCGCGATCGGCGGCGCCAGCATCTACGTGGTGACCGACGATCCGAGGGCGGTGTACGAGCGCTGCGTCGCCGCCGGGCTGGACATGCTCGGCGAGCCGCAGAGCACCGACTACGACCCGAACGGCTCGGTCTTCGGGCTGCGCGACCCCGAGGGCAACCTGTGGTCGTTCGGCACCTACGCCGGCGAGTGACCGCTCCACCGCGGTGAGCACGGCCTGACCGGTCTCTGAGCCTGTCACTGCGTGAGTTGGCGTCGCCCAGCGACACCGACTCACGCCGTGTCGGGGGAGCGGCGGGCAGGGAGCAGATGTACCTGCCGGCCCCACGAGGGTGACACGGGCGGCGGCAGGGTCCATCCTTTGGGGGCGGGTCGGCGACGCTGGGAGAGCGCCGACCGAGGGAGGGAACGGGTCGATGTCTCGACGACTGCTGGGGCTGCTCTGCGCTGTCGCCGTGCTCGGCGCCACCGTCGCGGTGGCGGGAACCGCCATCGACGCCCGGCCCGCTGCGGCCGCCGTCGTCGGACCGCTGCACACGAACGGCAACGACGGCCTGATCTACGACGCCGCGGGCAAGGAGGTCCGCCTCGTCGGCTTCAACTGGAACGGCACGGAGAACGGCGGGCGCAACGACAAGCAGAAGGTCGCCGACGGGTGCGGAGTGGTCTGGCGCACCCCGGCCGATCCGATCAGCACGCTCGGGTTCAACTACGACGACGCCTACCAGCGCATCGCGGACCTCGGTTACAACGTCCTGCGTCTCCCGATCTCGTGGAACAACCTCGAGCCGATCGCCCCGACGTGGGACGCGGCGAGCGGCACGTACCTCCACGACTGGAACGAGACCTACCTGAACGACCTCCGGTCGATGGTGACCAAGGCCAAGGCAGCGGGCCTCATGGTCATCCTGGACATGCACCAGGACTACTGGTCGCCGGCGCTGCACCGGATCACCAACTGGGACGGCTCCTCCGGCTACTGCGAGGGCGTCGGGATGCCCCGGTGGATGTACCCGACCGCCGACGGCAAGGCCACGACGACCCAGAACACCGACTTCTACCAGTCGATGAACTGGTTCTTCCGGGATGTCCACGACCCGCTGGCCACCACCACCCGGCAGTCGCCGTGGCAGCTGCTGTACGCCGCCTGGGACAAGCTCGCCTATGAGTTCTCCCCGTCGTCCGGCTTCGCCGCCCACGACGCGGTGGCCGGTGCCGACCTCTTCAACGAGCCCTACTGGAGCTACGTCGGGGGCAACCCGCCGGCCGGCCAGACGGTGCTGCAGGCGGCCGGGTCCCGGCTCAAGAGCTTCTACGAGGCGATCGGTCCGTCCGTCACCGCCCACAACCCGTCGTGGCTGCTGTTCTTCCAGGACTCGACCGGTGGCTACAACGCCGCCAACCCGTCCGCCCGGGAGACGCCGACGATGACGGCCAGGCCCGCGGTGCCCGGCAACTGGGTGTACTCGGCCCACATCTACAACTTCAGCTACGGGACGTTCTCCGACGGCGTGACACGCCACGACGACTTCGGCATCACCGTCGCCAACCAGCTCCTCGCCAACGCCAGGGCGTGGAAGGTCCCGCTCTACATCGGGGAGTTCACCAACTTCTCGGTCGGGACCGACGCCCGGCAGATGACCGAGTCGACGATGGCCCAGACGCGCCTGTTCCTCGACTGGGCCAAGCAGAACCGCGTCAACTGGACCTTCTGGGCCTACGTCAACCCGTACTGGCCGATGGCGTTCCAGAACTACCTGACGAACCAGCCGATCCCGGTCATCCGCGACGTCCTGGCCACCGGGCTCGACTCGTCGACCCCGCCACCGCCGCCCCCGGCCAGCACGTGGGCGAGCGACACGTTCTCCCGGACCGCCTCGGGCGGGCTCGGCGCCGCGGACGTGGGCGGGACGTGGACCGTCGGCGGGGGCAACGCGAACTTCTCCGTCTCGGGCGGCACGGCCCGGGTGACGGCGTCCGCCGGCGGGAGCAGGACGATGGCGCTCGACTCGTTCCAGTCGACCGACACCAAGGCCACCGCCCGACTCGGCTTCGACAAGGCGCAGACCGGAGGCGGGTCCTACGTGGCGCTCGTGGGTCGGCGGGTCAACGCGACCAACGACTACCGGCTCAAGCTGCGCGCCCAGGCGGGAGGAGCCGTCACCGCGCAGATCGTGCGCGTCGTGGGTGGGGCCGAGACCGTGCTGCAGAACGTCGCGACCGTGCCCGGCCTCTCGTGGGGTGCGGGCCAGTACGTGAAGGTGCGGTTCGAGGCCCAGGGCGCGTCGCCGACGGCGCTGCGGGCCAAGGTGTGGGCCGACTCGGCCGCCGAGCCGACGTCCTGGACGCTGCAGACGACCGACTCGACCGCAGCGCTCCAGACCGGCGGCGGCATCGGGTTCTGGGACTACCTGTCGAGCTCGGCGACGAACGCCCCGGTGACGCTGCTGGTGGACGACGTGGTCGCCACGACGGTCGCGGGTGGGACCACGCCGCCGACCAACCAGCCGCCGACGGCGTCGTTCACGACGAGCTGCAACCAGCTGACGTGCTCGGTCGACTCGTCCGCGTCGGCCGA
>JAEYSR010000102.1 GCA_023434535.1 Actinomycetes bacterium | reverse complement strand
GAGCGAGTCCCTGAGTGCGAACCGAAGGAGCAAGGTCCACCACGCGGCCAGGCCACGTCAGGTGGGTCGTCGAACCCCGAGGCCGACCTCATCCCTGATGACGAGCGTCCGAGTGGCTGGGAGGCACTTACGCCGCATGCGAACGCAGCCCGAACCGGCGAGCGAGATCGTCGAGCAGCGCCAGCACCGACGCTTCGGTGTCCTCGTCCGGCGGACCCGTGAGAACGCCAACCAACCCCGACTCGTCGTCTCGATGTCCTGCAAGCTCGCGGTCGGGCGGATCCCAAGTCAGCTCGAGCCACGGCAACGTCGCCCACACTGCTGTCCACGTGCTCGCGCCTGCGATCGGAACGCCGACCAGCATCCGACCGTCGGACACCAACCAGCGGCGGATCTCGTCGCCGTCGGCGTTGCCGGCATCACAGGAGAACCAAAGGTCGACACTCACTTGAGGCCCTCGGCCGGACGAAGGTGCGCTCGGTGCTCGTCGAAGGTCGGAACGCGCTCGCCCACAGCGCCGAGCTCGAACCCCTCGTGGACGAACGCGTCCGAGTCGAGCGCGTCGTAGAACGTCCGCTTCCATTCGTACGCACCGATCGAATCGACGGATTCGTACTCGGGCGGACGCGGACACGACCAGACGACCACCCCGCCGTTCTCGGTCCACTCGCGGCGGACGCCGACCTGGTCGAAGGCCGCCCGGGTCCAGCGCGCAACGAACGCTGGTCCGAAGTAGTTCAGCCATCCAACGTCCTCGACGTAGCAGCTCTCGGACGAGTAGGGGTGCTTCGGGTCTGCTCCGAAGTTCGGGACGTCGATCACGCCGGCGTCGACGCCGTCGCCGCGCAGTGACATCGACTGCGCCAAGAGCTCCGAAGGTGTCAGGTGCCCGTAGAACGCATCGGAGGACTCGCACAGCGAGGTGAAAACCGACGCCGCGACGTCGAGTCCGCCGCCGACCTCTTCGAACCAGGCCTGGTCGAGCTCGATCCCGATCTCGTTGAAGCACCGGTCAAGCAGGAACGACGGCACGCTCCCGCCCGACGTCGCCGGGCACGACTCCAGCCAGATCGACGCCCGCTCGCCATCCAGGAACAGTACGGAGTCCTGGGTCCCGAACCTGGGCGACCACTCCTCCAGGAACGCCGGGAGCGGGTCCGGAAGGCGCCGCCGCGCCGGCTCACCACGCCCCCACCGTTGCGGGGCGGCCTGCCCCAGTTCGGCGAGGGAGCCACCGATGGCTCGGGCCCGTCCAGGGCGGGCCCAGTCTGCGAGCGACAGGACCGCACCGGCCAGGATCGTCACCGCGTCATCTCTCATCCGGGAAGGCACGCCACGATCTTGACGCCCGCGGTGCGAAGAAGCGACTTGCTGACCCTGGTGTTCTGTCGCGTGATGATGACGAGCGGGTCTGCCTTCGGATTGCCTCTCGTTGCGATCTCGAACTGGCACCCTCGAACGCCCCGTGCATGCCGGCTAAACGGATTGCCACGTTCACGACTGCTCTCGGTTGGGACTCGATCCTGGAGACGGCGAGGCGTCGCAGGACTCGGCGCACCTCGGGTTCGTCGACCCGGCTTTCACGACCGGTATTCTCGTGTCGGAGGGGGGACTTGAACCCCCACGCCCTTGCGGGCACTAGCCCCTCAAGCTAGCGCGTCTGCCAATTCCGCCACTCCGACGTGGCCTCCGGGTCGCCCCGGTGCGGCCCGTCACTCTAGCGCGAGGGGCCTGGGGGCTGACCAATCCGTTGGGGCGCCGCCGCCTCAGTTCGACGGCTCGTCGCCCGCCGCCTGGACCGCACGCAAGCCGCCCATGACGAGCTGCACGAAGACGTCGACGAGGTGGTGGCGGTCCTCGTCGGCCACGATGCTGCGCCAGTCGGCGAGCATCGAGTCGAGGCCGGCGAAGAACACCGTCACGGCGACGCCGGCGTCCGCCTTGTCGATGCCGAGCTCGGCGACGATCCGGTCGACGTACCACGCCCGCACCGCGCGCCGGCGCTCCTCCTGCTCGGTGCGCACCTCCTGGTCGAAGGTCTCCCCCCTCAGGAGCGAGGCGTTGCGCCCCCGCTCGCGCAGCAGGTCCAGGATCGCGTCGACCGCACCGCGCACGACCGACTCGAAGTCCGGCAGGTCTCGCACCGCATCGAACACCCGGCGGTCGATGATCGCCGTCTCCCGGCGCCAGAGATCGGCGATCAGCTGATCGCGGTTGGCGAAGTGCTTGTAGACGAGCGGGCGGCTCACGCCGGCGGCCGCCGCGACGGCGTCCATGGTGACGGCCGCGACGCCGCCCTCGTCGAGCAGGCTCGACGCCGCGTCCAGCAACGCCTCCCGGCGGGCGTCGCGCGTGGCCCGATCGGTCCGCTCCGGCGTCGGTGAGGGGGTGGCCGCCATGGGAACGAGTGTGGCACCTCACCTGCGCACGGCCGCGGCTCGCAGACGTCCGTCGCGAGCGCGTGCGGACGGACTGAACCACACGAACGGAGACCCGTTGCGTGGGCTCCGGGCGACCTGCCGCGTCGAGCACGTGGGCGAAGGCGGGCTCCAGACCGGACGGTGACGAGGTGCTTGCCAGGCCCGACCCACGGTGACAATCTGTCACCTGTTGTCGAGCGCGCCACCGAGCGAGCGTCGATCCGTCACCAGGGGGAACCGTGACCGCAACCGAGCCCACCACGTCCGCCGCCGCCACCGCATCCGGGGTCCCGCCGCTGCCGGGCGCCGCCGAGGTCGACGCCACGATCAAGCTCGTCACGGACCATGCCCAGCGGGTCTTCCTCTGGAACTACGAGCGAGGCCGCGACCAGCTCGTCACCCTCTACAACAAGGCCATGAGCTCCCAGTGGAGCTCGGTCACCGACCTCGACTGGGCCACCGACGTCGACCCCGAGCGCCTGGTCAACACCATGCCGACCCAGCAGAACGTCGTGGTGATCGCCCGGGAGGCGGCCACGATCCCCGGCTCGCCGTTCGCCTCGTGGTCCGAGCGGGAGTTCACCCAGCTCGGCATCGAGTCGCTCAAGGCGCAGCTCAGCCAGTTCGTCCACGGCGAACAGGGGGCCATGATGGTCTCGGCCAAGATCGTCGAGACGGTGCCGTGGATCGACGCCAAGTACTACGCCGCGACGCAGACCATGGACGAGGCCCGCCACACCGAGGTCTTCGCCAAGTACCTCAACACCAAGCTCGGCCCCGAGTACCCCATGAGCCCGTTCCTCGAGGACCAGATCATGGCCCTCATCGAGGACAGCCGCTGGGACATCGCCTACCTCGGCATGCAGATCGTCATCGAGAGCCTGGCCCTGGCGGCGTTCGGCGCCATGCTGCGCGCCACCGAGGAGCCCCTGCTCAAGAAGCTCCTGCGCTACGTCATGTCCGACGAGGCTCGCCACGTCGCGTTCGGCGTCATCAGCTTGTCCGAGCTCTACGAGGACCTCACCGCCGCCGAGCTCAAGGAGCGGCAGGAGTTCCTCGCCGAGAACACGCTGCGCAGCCAGGCCCGCGGCGCCTTCCCCGAGATCTGGGAGCGCATGGGCGTCGACGTCCAGACCGCACTCCCCTTCATCATCGACGGGGCCAAGGCCGCCAGCTCCCGCCTCGACCAGGGCTTCATCGGCGGCTTCTTCGGCAAGCTCGTGCCCAACGTCCGCAAGCTCGGCCTCCTCGACGCCAACGACGGCTACCTGCGACGCCTCTGGGGCGACGCCGGCCTCCTGC
>JAEYSR010000018.1 GCA_023434535.1 Actinomycetes bacterium | reverse complement strand
ACGATCAGCCCCCCGGACGGGAGCGTGGGTCGTCGAGGAGGGAGTCCGCAGCCATGAGCGTCCAGCACAACGGGCGGGAGGCGCAGCTGCGCCAGCCGCGCCTCGCCGAGATCGTCGCCGACGCCATGCGACAGCGGATCCTGTCCGGGTCGCTCCAGGACGGCGGGACCCTGCCGAACCAGGAGACGCTGCTGGCCGAGTTCCGGGTCAGCAAGCCGTCGCTGTGCGAGGCGCTGCGGATCCTCGAGACCGAGGGTCTCATCACGGTCCAGCGAGGCAACGTCGGTGGGGCCGTCGTGCACCTCCCCCAGGCCCAGCACGCCGCCTACACGCTCGGCCTCGTGCTGCAGTCCAAGCACGTGACGATCGACGACGTCGGCAGGGCGCTCAAGCACCTGGAGGCCGAGTGCGCCGGGCTGTGCGCGGCCCGCGAGGACCGCGCGACGACCGTGGTCCCCGAGCTCCGCGCGCTCAACCAGCAGGCCAGGGACGTCATCGACGACGAGCTGGCCTTCGTCCGCTCCATGGCCGACTTCCACGAGGCGATGGTCAGCGGCTGCGGCAACCAGACCATGCTGCTGGTCGCCGGCGCCATCGAGTCGCTGTGGCTGGCACACGTCCGCTCGTGGGCGCAGCGGGTGAGCGACAGCGGCGACTTCCCCGATCCGAAGTACCGGGCCAACGGCCTCAAGGCGCACGAACGCCTCACCGGGCTCATCGAGCGGGGTGACGTCAGCGGAGCGGTGCGCTTCGCCCGGGACCACGTGGATCCGGAGCAGTTCTACGAGGCGGAGGAGGACCCCGACCAGCTCGTGACCGCCTCCGCGCTGCGGCAGGCGCTCCCGCTCTGAACGCGCCCCTCCCGCTGCGTCGGTCAATAGTCCTATCATTTAGACTATTGACATGAAGGCGGCACCTCGCGATCGTGGAGTGCACCGACACGACGGATCCGGGGGGCCAGATGGACGTCGACGACATTCGCTTCAAGGTCGCGGCGGCGCGCCGGATCCTGTACCGCCAGGGCTGTGACTCCGGCGTCGCCGGACACGTCAGCGCCCGGGCCGACGAGCCCGGGACCTTCTGGGTGACGCCGTTCGAGTACTTCGACGAGACGACACCCGACCGACTCATCCGCGTCGACGGGGACCTGCGGCTGCTCGAGGGGGACTGGGAGCCGTCGCCGGCGATCCAGTTCCACGCCGCGATCTACGGGTCACGTCCGGACGTCGGCTCGATCATCCACACCCACTCGCACTGGGTGTCGGTCTTCTCGAGCCTGGGCCGGCCGGTCGGCATGTACAACGTCGCCGCGGTCCTCTTCCACGGCTCGCAGGCGTTGTACGCGGATGACGGGACCCGGCCCAGCGCCGAGGGCGTCCGACTCGCCGAGGCGCTCGGCGACAACGGCGTCCTGCTCATGCGCAACCACGGCGCGATCATCGCGTCCGGCTCGATCGAGGCCGCCACCGTCGAGGCGATGACGCTGGAGGCGGCCACCCGCTACCACATCGAGTGCGAGGCCATCGGCGGCGCCGAGATCCCCGAGGCCGAGGTGGTGCAGAGCCGCCGTGACTACGACCGGTACTTCCGGCGGATGACCTGGGACGCCAACCTGCGGCGGCTCAGGCGGTCGGATCCCGACCTGTTCGACTGGCTGGATCGCCCGCTCGCCATGGCCGCCGGGCCGGGCGACATCACCCCCGAGGGGAGCGCAGCGCATGGGTAGCCTCGACGAGCTCGAGCAGCGCCTCGACTTCACGATCGCGGAGAAGGGCAAGGTCACGTTCCTGCCCGAGCCCGAGCGGCAGGACCGTCGCTTCACGATCATCTCGGTCGACGACCACATCGTGGAGCCCCCCGACGCGTTCGAGGGCCGGATGCCGGCCCGGTTCGCCGACCGGGCTCCCCGGGTGGTGGAGAAGGACGGTGCCGACGTCTGGGTGTTCGACGGCCGTGAGATCCCGAACATCGGGTTCAACGCCGTCGTCGGGCGACCCGTCTCGGAGTACAGCTTCGAGCCGACGAGGTTCGCCGACATGCGGCGCGGCGCCTGGGACATCGACGCCCGGGTCGCCGACATGGACCTGAGCGGGATCTACGCATCGCTGTGCTTCCCCTCCTTCCTCCCCGGCTTCGCCGGCCAGAGGCTGCAGCTGACCACGAGCGACCCGGAGCTGGCGCTCGCCTCGGTGCGGGCATGGAACGACTGGCACCTCGACGTCTGGTGCGGGAGCCACCCGGGCCGGATGATCCCGTGCCAGCTGCCGTACCTGCTCGACCCGGAGGTCGGCGCGCAGGAGATCTACCGCAACGCCGAACGTGGCTTCCGGGCGCTGACCTTCTCCGAGGGTCCGCACGAGTTCGGCCTGCCGTCCGTGCACACCGACCACTGGGATCCCATCCTCAGGGCCTGCGCCGAGACAGGGACCGTGGTGAACCTTCACATCGGCTCCTCCGGGACGTCGCCGACGACCTCCGACGACGCTCCCGCCGACGTCACCGGCGCGCTGTTCTTCGGATACGCCATGTTCGCCGTGGTCGACTGGCTCTTCTCGGGCATCCCGCTGCGGTACCCCGACATCCGCATCGTCTCGTCGGAGGGCGGCATCGGATGGGTCCCGGCGCTGCTGGACCGCCTGGACCACATGGAGTCGTACCGGGAGATGTACGGCACGTGGAGGAGCGACCTGACCCCGGCCGAGGTGCTCCAGCGCAACTTCTGGTTCTGCGCGCTGGACGACCCGAGCACGATGCCGCTGCGGGACCGCATCGGCGTGGAGCACATCCTCGTCGAGCAGGACTACCCGCACTGCGACTCCACGTGGCCGGCGACGCAGCAGAGCCTCGGCCGTCAGCTGGCCGGGCTGAGCCCGGTCGAGATCCAGAAGGTGACCTGGGAGAACGCGTCGCTGCTCTACAACCACCCGGTGCCGGCCGCCGCCCAGGCCGACCCGAACGCCTACTGAGCTCGCTCGACGTCGCCGGGCCGCGGACCGCGTGCCCCGTGGGTCCGTCGGCTCGGTGTCACCCCCTGGCGCCGAGCCGACGACGGATGTCGGCCCGCAGCTCGGCCTTGGCCACCTTGCCGCCGCTGGCCCGCGGCAGCTCGTCGACCTGCACCAGTCGCTCGGGGTACGTCTCCTTGGAGAACTCCCGGGAGCGGAGGTGCCCGAGGACGTCGTCCAGCTCGATCGGATCGCCGTCCCGGGTGACCACGTAGACGCAGACGCGCTCGCCGAACACGTCGTCGGGCATCGAGACGGCAGCCGCCATCGCGACGCGGGGGTGGGTCGCGACCTGCTCCTCGACGACCACGGCGCTGATGTTCTTGCCGCCGCGGATGATGAAGTCGGACGTGCGGCCCACGACCCGGAGGTAGCCGTCGTCGTCCACGGTGACGATGTCGCCGGTCAGCATGAAGCCGTCCTCGGAGATCAGCTGCTCGTTGGCGGAGTCGTCGTCGAAGTACCCCAGGCACGTGGCCGGACCTCGGCACGCGGCCTGGCCCCGACCGGAGCGCTCCGGCAGTGGCGTGCCGGTCTCGTCGAGCAGGGTCACGTCCATCGCGTCGATCGTTCGACCGGCGGTGGTCAGCCGCTGCTCCCGGGTGTCGCGGACGCTCGTGTAGCTCAACGCCCCCGTCTCGTTGGAGCCGTAGAACTGGAGCACCTTGGCGCCGAACTCCTCCTCGAACTCGGCGGCGCGGGCGGTCGGCACGGCCTCGCCGCCGGTGAACATGGCCCGCAGCGTGCCCAGATCGGTGCGCCGGAGATCGGGGGAGTTCAGCATCATGATGAACTGCGTGCTGACGCAGGCCATGACCGTGACGCCCTCGCGCTCGATGAGCGACAGCGCGCCCTCGGGCGTGAACCGCTCCATCACGACGGTCGGACAGCCGAGGATCGTGGGCGTGAAGTGCGACGTCCACAGCCCGAACCCGAACGGCGCCGGGATCAGGCTCATGCACACGTCGCCCGGGTTGTAGTCCCCGGCGTCCACGGCCATGCGGTGGTAGTGGAACCAGCGGTTCTGGTTGTGCACCACGCACTTGGGCAGACCCGTCGTCCCCGATGTCGAGTTGAGCAGCGCGACGTCGCCCATCCCGAGCTGGCGCTCGTCGAGGACCTCGTCCGTGACCCGGTCGCTGTCGGGCTCCTCGCCGTCGACCAGGACCGTTCCGTCCGGATCGAGGACGAGGTGGCGGAGCGCCTGTCCGTCGGTCCGCAGTTCGGCGACGAGCGCGGTCATGTCGATGTCGCGGTGCTGCTGCCGGCTGAGCACGGCGGTGGCGCCGGAGCGTCGGACGAGGTGCTTGATCTCGTTGGTGCCGGCCCGCGGGCCGATGCCCATCACGACGACGCCGGCCTTCTCGGCGCCCACGAACGCGACGTGGACGTCGGGCCCGTCGGGGAGCACAACCGCCAGGCGGTCGCCCCGCTCCAGGCCTGCGACGACGATGGCCCGGGCCACGTCGGTCGAACGCCGGTGGTAGTCGGCCCAGGAGGTGCGCCCGTGCTCGTCGATGAACGCCGACGCGTCCGGTCGATCTGCGGCGTGGCCGGCGATGATCTGCGCGAGCGTGCGATCGCCCCAGAGCCCGACCTCGTCCAGGCGGTCTCGGACGTAGCGCTCGTGGGCGCTCCCCGGTGCTGGCACGGAGCCCTCCGGCATGAGGTACTCGGTCGTGAAGGCGTGGTGTGCCACAGATCCCCCTACATCTAAATGATTGAGGGAATGGTACTCCAGGTGGATCCGGCGCTCCCGCCGCATCGCCGACGCGTCATGTCGGGGCGCGTCAGGGGCCGAGCGGCTCGGGAGCCGGGGGAGCGGCGGCCGCGACGGCCCGCGCCGACACCGTGGCGGCCCGGCCGGCCGGGACGCCGAGCGAGCGGAGGAGTTGGCGGACCACGCCCTCCGCGTACTCGGGTCCCGGGTCGTCGTCGACGATCCGTCGGACCGCCATGAGGATGGACCCGACGAC
>JAEYSR010000014.1 GCA_023434535.1 Actinomycetes bacterium | reverse complement strand
CCGGTTCCGGCCCGGCCCCCGCCACCGACGTGCCAGCTGCGGCTGACGCGGGGGACGGCCCGGCCCGTGCCCGGGCCGCCCTCGGTGCGCTGCGCTCCCGCAAGGCGGAAGCCGCCGGCGCCGGCGGTGGCAGTGGCGGTGGATCTCCGGCCCCGGCCCCGCGGCCCCCGGCGCCACGCGCCCCGTCCGCGCCCAAGCCGCCCTCGGCATCGTCGCCCTCGCCGGCACCGCAGACGACCTCACCCCAGGCTCCTCCGTCCGCCCCGGCCGAGGCGTCCCCGTCGGTCGCCTCTCCCGGAGGCGCTCCCGACGGTGCCGGCGTCGACGCCCCGCCGGCCCCGGCCGCCGGTGGAGACGGGTCCGCCCCCGGCGGAGCGCTGGACCGCGACTCGCTCGCCCTGGCATTCGGCGACGCCGTGATGCCGACGCTGAAGGGCATGGCCAAGGCCATCTACAGCGGCGGACGCTTCGTGGCGGTCACCGACCAGGGCGCGGTGTTCGAGCTCGACAACGCTCCGACGCTGGAGCGGGCCCAGAAGTTCAAGGCCGACGTGGAAGCGGCGCTGGCGGCGCACCTCGGGACGCCGGTGAACCTCGTGCTCGTCGACGCCACCGATCCCGACGCCCGGGCCATGCTCGCCGGGGCGACCTCGACGGCGCCGGCGCCCACGCCGGCCCGTTCGCCGGAACCCGATCCGGTGGCACCGCCGGAGCCGGCTCGCACGGCACGTTCGGAGCCCGAGCGGGCCGCTCCGCCATCGGCGCGGCCCGGCCAGGTCGCACCGACGACCTCCGCCCCCGAGACTCCCGGGCGGCCGAGGGGCGGTGACACGACGTCGGACGGCCCGGCCGGCGCCGATGACACCTCCGCCGATGACACCGCGGACGACGACGAGTCGACCATCATCGACGTGCACGAGCTGGAGGACGCGGACGTCGCGGCCACCGGCGTGGAGAAGCTGACCAAGGCGTTCCCCGGCGCCGTCCTCGTGGACGGAGCGGAGGGGACGGCGTGACCGAGTCGAGGACCCGACCATGAGCGGCGGACAGGAACCCGAGGGCGAGCTGGTGCCCGTCGACGAGGTCGTGACCGGCGAGGTCGTCGCGGAGTCGGTGGGCCCGGACGCCGGCGCGGCCGACATCGGAGCGGCGCTCGGTGGGCTCGACATGGGGGCGATGCTGCAGATGGCCCAGGACATGGGCCAGCGCATGCAGGAGGCCCAGGAGGAGCTGGCCGACACGCTCGTGGAGGGTTCGGCCGGCGGCGGCGTCGTCACGGTGACGCTCAACGGCCACCTGCACCTCGTCGGCATCCGCATCGAGCCCGCGGCGATCGACCCCGACGACCTGACGATGCTGCAGGACCTGGTCCTCGCCGCCTGGACCGATGCCAGCGATCGCGTCAGCCAGCTGCAGGCCCAGGCCGATCCGCTCGGGGGACTCGGCGGGATGGGTGGCCTCGGCGGGTTGCTGGGCGGCTGAGTGGGGTCCGCCTACGCCCACTCCATCCAGGACCTGATCGACGCGCTCGGGCGGCTCCCCGGGATCGGTCCCAAATCCGCGCAGCGCATCGCGTTCCACCTCCTCAAGGTGGACGCCGAGGAGGCCAACCGCCTGGCCAACGCGATCGTCGAGGCCAAGCAGCGGGTCGGGTTCTGCGCCCGTTGCTTCAACCTCGCCGAGGGCGACCTGTGCACGATCTGCGCCGATGACCGACGGGACCACCACGTGGTGTGCGTGGTCGAGGAGCCGCGCGACGTCGTGGCGATCGAGCGGACGAGGGAGTTCAAGGGTCGATACCACGTGCTCCAGGGCGCCATCGACCACCTGCAGGGCGTCGGCCCGGAGCAGCTCAAGATCCGCGAGCTGCTCGCCCGCATCGGCGACGAGGGCATCACCGAGGTCATCGTCTGCACCAACCCGAACATCGAGGGCGAGGCCACCGCGCTCTACCTCACCCGCGTGCTCACGATGCCCGGTCTCACCGTCAGCCGGATCGCCAGCGGACTCCCCGTCGGGGGCGACCTGGAGTACGCCGACGAGCTCACGCTCGGTCGGGCGCTCGAGGGTCGCCGCGTCATCGAGCAGCCGACCGCCCAGCCCGCCACGCCCACCCCCTGACTCGCTTTGGCGTACCCGGTGGTCGAACGCCGACCACTTCGTACGCACGAACCGCGAGGGGAGGTGGTCTCGCCGGCGGGGTCACACCAGGGCGCGCTGGACCTCACGGATCACGGCGAAGGGCTCCTCGCGGACCCGCACGCGGGCGTAGCCGAGGACCGTCCAGCCGAGGAGTTGGAGTCGGTTGCGTCGCATCTCGTCCCAGGCGAGCTGCCCGGGCGTCCGATGGAACTGGAAGCCCTCGCACTCGACGGCGAGCAGGTGGTCGGGCCAGGCGAGGTCGAGGAGGAACCGGTACTCGCCGCATCGGACCGGGTGCTGGAGGACCGGGGACGGGATCCCTGCGCCCACCAGCAGGTCGCGCACCTCGATCTCGAACGGGCTGCCGGGCGGCGGTGCGCCGCACGGGCGGTCGTCCTGCACGGCTCGCATCGTGCGGATCCCATTGCGCCCGGATCGGGCCAGCTCGGAGAACCGGTGGTGGACCTCCTCGTAGGTCGTGAGGTTGCGGCGCACTGCATCGTCGAGCATGTTGCCGAGCCGGTGGGCCCCGACGAACCTGCCCATGTCGATCAGCGTCCGGACCGGAGACGTGACCGGGATGCCGTCGACCTCGCCGCGATCGACACCGCGCAGGTCGACCGTCTCGTGCCGGCTCGATCGGCCCGAGTGCCGCCGTGCTCCCCGAGCGCTCAGCACGTCGATCGCCCCCGGTCGGAATCGGTCGAGCTGCCAGAGGGCCGCTGCGGCTCGAGCCGAGCCGACCGCCTGCGGACCTCCCAGCAGCACCTCCGCCATGACGTCCTGTCGCCATGTGGCCGGCGCGCCGACGACCGTGAACACGTCGAGGGCGCGGCGGATCAGGAAGCCGTTCCGCTCGAGGGTGCGGATCTGTGCTCTCGTGAGTCCGACGCGACGCAGGTCGTCCGTGCGGACGCACCCGTGTTGGGTCGCGGCGATCGCTGCGACCTGGCTGAAAACTGACACTGCTTCCTCCGCGGAGCCACGGGCCGGGCGGGGGAAGCAGTGCGAGACGATCGATCTCGTCGAGCTTCTGCGTACCGAGTGGTCGAAGCACGACCACTCGGTACGCCAAAGCGTGGGTTGGGCCGGCGGTGCCGACCTGCGGATCAGAGGGTCTTGAGCAGCAGGGCGTCGCCCTGGCCGCCGCCGCCGCAGAGGGCGGCTGCGCCGATGCCGCCGCCGCGGCGCTTGAGCTCGTTCAGCACGTGCAGCGCCACGCGGGTGCCCGACATGCCGATCGGGTGGCCCAGGGCGATGGCGCCGCCGTTGACGTTGGTGATCTCGTCGGTGATGCCGAGGTCCTTCATCGAGGCGACGCCGACGGCGGCGAAGGCCTCGTTGAGCTCGAACAGGTCGACGTCGGCCACGGTCTTGCCGGCACGCTCGAGGGCCTGCTTGATCGACCGGGACGGCTGGGTCAGGAGCGAGGCATCGGGCCCGGCGACCTCGCCGAAGCTCAGGATCTCGCCGAGGGGGTCGCCGCCGATGCGCTCGGCTGCAGCCTTGGAGGCGACCACGACCGCAGCGCCGCCGTCGGAGATCTGCGACGCGTTGCCGGCGGTGATGTTGCCGGCCTTGTCGAACGCCGGGCGCAGGGCGCCGAGCGAGTCGAGCGTGGTCTCGGCCCGGACGCCCTCGTCCTCGGAGAACACGACCGGGTCACCCTTGCGCTGCGGGATCGACACCGAGACGATCTCGTCGTCGAAGAGGCCGTCCTTCTGGGCCTTGGCGGCACGCTCGTGCGACTTGGCGGCGAGCTCGTCCTGCTCCTCGCGGGAGATCCCGGCCGACGCGGCGTACTTCTCGGTGCCGGCACCCATCGCGCACTGGTCGAAGGCGCAGAACAGGCCGTCGTACATCATCGAGTCGATGACCTTCTTGTCGCCCATCCGCATGCCGGCGCGGGCGTCGGGCAGCAGGTACGGGGCGTTGGTCATGGACTCCATGCCGCCGGCGACGACCACGTCGGCCAGACCGGCCTGGATCATGAGGTCGGCGAGCATGATCGAGTGGATGCCCGACAGGCAGACCTTGTTGACCGTGGTGGAGGGGACGTCCATGGGGATGCCGCCGGCGACAGCCGCCTGACGGGCGGTCATCTGACCGGCGCCAGCCAGCAGGACCTGGCCCATGAAGGCGTAGTCGACGTCGGAGCCCGCCACGCCGGCGCGCTCGAGAGCCGCCTTGATGGCCAGACCGCCGAGGTCCGTGCCGGAGAACCCGGCGAGCGAACCGGACAGCTTGCCGATGGGGGTCCGGGCCCCCGCGAGAATCACCGAACCGGGCATGTGAACTCCAGAGATCTGGGGAGCCCCGCGGGCCCCCTCCTGCGGTCCGACGATGTTACCCACCGGTAGCTAGGCGGGCCCACTCGCTCGGCAGCCACGGGCCGGCCGGGAGGCCCGTCGGCTCCGGTCTCTTCAACTCCGTGGGGGAACCGCCGATCACATACCGAGACGACCAGCGGTGCGCCGGCGCCAGGAGCCGGCGAGGGACGTCGAGGAGGAGCCCAACGTGCGGTACGTCCGTCGAGCCATCGCCATGATCATCGCCCTCGGCATGGTCGCCGTCGTCGCGACCCTTCCCGAGGACGTCGGTGCAGCACCCCAGACGCAGACCTGGACCACGCCCGGTTCCTCGACGTGGGTCGTCCCCGCCGACGTGACCGAGATCGACGTCGTCGTGGCCGCAGCCGCCGGGGGCGACGCCGAGACCCAGGGCGGACGCGGTGGCCGCGTCGAGGCCACGATCCCGGTGACGCCGGGCGAGACCCTGACGGTCTCCGTCGGCGGCCGTGGCGAGGACGAGGACGTGATCACGGCGTCCCCCGGTGCCGGTGGCACCGGCGGCGGAGGCCCCGGTGGCTCGTCGCCCGGCCGGTCCGGCGCGGGCGGCGGCGGGGCGTCCGACATCCGCCAGGGAGGCAGCGCCCTGACCGACCGAGTGGTGGTCGCGGGCGGCGGTGGCGGCGCCGGCGGAGACTGCAACGGCGACGGAGGTGCCGGAGGCGGGCAGACCCCGACCGCCGGGTCCGGAGGACTCGGCGGCCAGCCCGGTCTCGCCAACGCGGGCGGGGCGTCCGGCGGCGGCAACGCGACAGCGGGGGCCTCGGGCGACGGCGGCAACGGCGCGAGCGCGGGCAGCGCCAACGGCGGGGGCGGCGGGGGCGGCGGCCTCTACGGCGGCGGGGGCGCCGGTCCCGGCTCGGGTGGCGGCGGCGGTTCCGCGTACGTGACCCCGTCGGCGACGAACGTCGCTCTCTCCGACGGCGTGCAGGCCGGGAACGGCTCGGTGACCATCAGCTGGGTCGTCACGCCCACGACCACGACCGCGCCGTCGACGACGACCACCTCGACGACGACCACGACGGTGACGCCGAGTGGACCGTCCGGGTCCTACGGCACGTCGGCGACGTCGGGTCAGTCAGGGCTCACGGCGACGCCGGGGGCGGTCATCCAGATCTCGACCGACGGCTGGCTCCCCGGCTCGACGGTGTCGTTCACGATGTTCTCGACGCCCACGGCGCTCGGCGCCGTGACGGCGTCGGGCACCGGCACGGCGATGGGCTACTTCACGGTGCCGGCCTCGGCCGTCGCCGGTGCGCACAGCATCGTGGCGTCGGGGACCTCCGTCGCCGGCACGGCGGCGTCGGTGACGCTCTCGCTCACCGTCCTCGCCGCATCGTCGCCCACCGCTGCGGCGGCCGGCGCCCCGCTGTCGCTGGCCTGTTGATCCCGGACCCGGTCCGTCCGACCGCCCGGGGAGCAGCCCTGCGTTAGCCCGCCCGCCCGGCCTCGGACTCCCGCCACTCCGCCGAGGTGATCGCGTAGAGGACGTGGCGCACGAGGTGCGGGGCCGTGACCGGGTCGACTCCGGGATGGTCGAAGTCGCGCCCCGGTCGGTGCCGCATCCCGATCTTCTCCATCACCCGCCGGCTGTTCACGTTCTGCGGGACCGTGAAGCTGACGACCTCGTCGAGACCCAGCACCGTGAAGCCCACGCGCAGAGCGGCGGACGCGGCCTCCGGCGCGTAGCCCCGTCCCCACGACGCCGCGGCCAGACGCCAGCCGACCTCGACGGCTCCGGGCGCGACGTGGTCCGCCGGGTTGAGCCCGACCTCGCCGATCAACCCGACGGGGCCACCGCCGCCGGGGACGACGACGTCGACGGCCCACGGTCCCCAACCCCGCTCGTCCCATCCGGCGACCACTCCGTCGAGGAACGCGTCCGACGCCGCCCGGTCGAGGGTCGAGGGGAAGTGCTCCATCACGACCGGGTCCGCGTTGATCTCGGCCATCGGCCCGCGGTCGGAGTCCCGGAAGCGCCGGAGCAGCAGTCGCTCCGTCCGGAGCTCGCCGGCCTGGTCGGGAGGTGTCACGGCCCGGAGGCTACGGGCGCCTCCGGCTCGGTGCAGATGGGTCGCCTCCGGCTCGGTGCAGATGTGTCGCCTCCGGCTCGGTGCAGATGTGTCGCCGACACCTCCGCTGGGCGCGCCAGGTGACCGGCGGGTAACTTGCGCGCCCATGCAGGAGATCCTCGAGGCCATCCAGTCCGACGCGTCCGGCGACGACATCGCCGCCCTCTCGATCCCCGAATCCACGCGGGCTGCGCACGTGCTGCGCTCCGAGTCGGACATGTGGGAGGGCGTGGAGTCCTGGGACAAGGACCCCCGCAAGAGCCTCCACGTCGGCGAGCTGCCGCTGCCCGAGCTGGCGCCCGACGAGGTCGTGATCGCCGTCATGGCGAGCTCGATCAACTTCAACACCGTGTGGACGTCGATCTTCGAGCCGCTGCCGACCTTCGGCTTCCTCGACCGCCTCGGCAAGGAGTCGGTCTGGGGTGCCCGCCACGCGCAGGACTTCCACATCGTCGGCTCCGACGCCTCGGGCGTCGTGCTGCGGACCGGCTCGGCCGTGCGCAACTGGAAGCCCGGCGACCGCATCGTCGCCCACTGCAACCACGTCGACGACCAGGACCCCTCCGCGCACAACGACTCGATGCTCGCCGCCAACCAGCGGATCTGGGGCTTCGAGACCAACTACGGCGGTCTGGCCGACCTGTCGATCGTCAAGGCCAACCAGCTCATGCCGAAGCCGGCCCACCTCACGTGGGAGGAGGCCGCGGTCAACGGGCTGTGCGCCTCGACCAGCTACCGGATGCTCGTCGGCGACCACGCCGGCCGGATGAAGCAGGGCGACAACGTGTTCATCTGGGGCGCGACCGGTGGCATCGGCGCCTACGCGACCCAGCTCGTCCTCAACGGCGGCGGAACCCCGATCGGCGTCGTCTCGTCCGAGTCCCGTGTGAAGCTGCTCAACGAGATGGGCTGCGACGCCGTCATCGACCGCAAGGCCGAGGGCTACAAGTTCTGGTCCGACGAGGTCACCCAGGACGAGTCCGAGTGGCGTCGCCTCGGCAAGAAGGTCCGGTCGCTGGTCGGCGAGGACCCCGACATCGTCTTCGAGCACCCCGGCCGCTCGACGATGGGCGCGTCGGTGTTCATCACCAAGAAGGGCGGCAAGATCGTCACCTGTGCCGCGACCTCCGGCTACATGATCGAGTACGACAACCGCCACCTGTGGATGAAGCTCAAGAGCATCATCAGCTCGCACTTCGCGAACTACCAGGAGGCCTGGGAGATGAACCGCCTCATCGACAAGGGTGCCATCCAGCCCGTGATGTCCGAGGTGTTCACGCTCGACGAGGTCGGCGCCGCGGCGCTGAAGGTCCACCACAACGAGGCCGAGGGCAAGATCGGCGTCCTGTGCCTGGCCCCCGAGGCCGGCCAGGGCATCACCGACCCCGCCAAGCGAGAGGCCATCGGCGAGGACAAGATCACCCTGTACCAGCGCCACGCCCGCGGCGAGCTCTGACGAGCCGCGTCCCCATCGAACACGACGTCCGAGGAGAAGTTGCCGACATGAGCGAGAACCCCGACGCCACATCCGGCCTGCTGACCGAGATCGACCACGTCGCCATCGCGGTGCGTGACCTCGACGCCGCCGTCGCCTACTACCAGGCGGCGTTCGGCGCGACGGTCGCCCACCGGGAGGTCGTCGAGTCCGACGGCGTCGAGGAGGCGCTGATCAAGGTCGCCGACAGCTACATCCAGCTGACGGCCGCCACCCGCGAGGACTCGCCGATCGCCAAGGCGATCGAGAAGCGGGGCGAGGGCCTCCACCACATCGGCTACCGGGTGGACGACTGCCAGGTCGCGCTCGACGCGATGGTCGCCGCCGGCGCCACGCCGATCGACACGGCTCCCCGCCCCGGCTCCCGCGGCACCACCGTGGCGTTCATCCACCCCAAGGGCAGCTACGGGACGCTCATCGAGCTCGTCCAGGAATAGGCAGTCGTCCGGCGGTGCGTCACGGGCTCGCCGTCGTTCTGGGACGCCCTCGTTCTAGGGCGGTGTCGTTCTAGGCCGGAGGTCCGCCGGGTAACGGATCGGTCACCTCGACGAGGAGGAGACCATGTCCTACCAGCAGCAGCCCGGTTCCTACGAGCAACCCCAGACCCAGGTCACACAGGAGACCCACACCGGCAACGGCCTGCGGATCTTCCAGATCCTGGCTGCGGTCGGAGGCGGCGTCCTGTTCGTGATGGGGCTCGTCGCCGTGTTCCGGGTGGACTTCGGCGCAGGCTTCCTGAACACGTCGGGCTCCGTCGCCGGGTTCGGGTTCAGCCCCGCAGCGGCGGTCGCCGGGATCCTCCTCGGCGGCGGCATCCTCGCCGCGTCGCTCGCGGACCAGGACCGGGCCACGACCTCCGTGCTCGGCCTCCTGACCCTTCTGGTCGGCATCGCCGCCCTGGTCGTCCAGGGTGAGGTCGAGGGCGTGCAGGTCGACCGGGACGCCGCGCTCCTGTTCGTGGGCATCGGGGCGGCGGTCTTCGTCCTCGGTCTGCTGCCGTGGGTGTCGGGCCGCCGTCGGGTCACCACCTACTCGTGAGCTGACCTGACTCCCCCGGGGGGCACCGTCCGGGGCTTCTCCGGACGCGGGTGTGACAATTCGCACATCCCGAACGTTCGTATGGCTAGGGTGTCCCCTGGTTGACGCACGTGGTCTGCATCGGTTGTGGGACCGGTCCACGGAGCGCAGCGAGGGGGAGTCATGAGGGAGAGGACGGACGTCCGCGCATCCGTGCGCGGCGACGGGTCAGGACCGAGGCACGGACGGCGGCGACCACGGGTCGCATCGCTGCGAGGAGCCCTCGTCATCGCGACGGCGCTGGTCACCGTCTCAGGACTGGCGGCGTGCATCCCGCCGCCGGTCGAGGAGCCGGCCGGAGCGATCACGGTCATGGCGTCGTCGCCGGTGATCGAGTACGGCGACGACGTACCGGCCATCACCGCCAGCTACGGCGGGCTGCCCGTCGGCCAGACCGAGACGGCCGTCCCGGCCACCTGCACCACCTCCGCCACGTCCACGAGCCCTCCCGGTGACTACGACACCGAGTGCTCCGGCGCTGTCAACGGCGGGTCGCCCATCAACTACGTCTCCGGCACGCTGACGATCCAGCCGGCACCGGTCACCGTGACCGCGTCCTCGGAGTCGATGGCGTTCGGCGGAGCCGTCCCGGCGATCGCCGCGACCTACGCCGGCCTGAAGAACGGCGACACCGCTCCGTCGGTCCTGGCGTCGTGCTCCACCACCGCCACCTCGGAGAGCCCGGCCGGGACCTACCCGTCGTCCTGCTCCGGGGCGTCGGACCCGAACTACTCGTTCACCTACGTCGACGGGACCGTCACCGTGGGGACCTCGGTGGTGACGGTGACGGCGAGCTCGGTCTCGTCCACCTACGGCAGCGCCGCCCCGACGATCACGCCGATCTACTCGGGTCTGCTCGACGGCGAGACGGAGCCGGCGACGGCTCCGACGTGCTCGACCGATGCCACCTCGTCCAGCCCGGTCGGGACGTACACGTCGACCTGTGCCGGCGCCGACGACCCGAACCACACCTTCGACTACGTCGACGGCGTCGTCACCGTCGATCCGGCGGCCGCAGTCGTGACGGCCTCGTCCTCGACCGTGTACTTCACGGACCCGGTGCCGGCGGTGACCGCCGCCTACAGCGGCCTCGTCAACGGCGACACCGCCCCCGCCACTCCGGCGACCTGCTCGACGACCGCCGTCGCCGGTAGCTCCGGCGTCTACTCGTCGTCCTGCTCCGGCGCGGCCGATCCGAACTACACGTTCACCTACGTCGACGGCACGATCACGATCACGGCCAGCGCGGTTCCGGTGACCGTGACGGCATCGTCGGCCACGATCACCTACGGGGACGACGCCCCCGAGATCACGGCCTCCTACGGCGCGTTCTCCGGCGGCCAGACCTCGCCCGCGACCGAGCCGACCTGCACCACCACGGCGACGTCCTCGAGCCCGGTCGGCACCTACCCGGCCACCTGCTCCGGTGCGGACGACCCGAACCACTCCTTCGACTACGTCGACGGAACCGTGACGATCGTCCCGAAGGACGCTGTGGTCACGGCCTCCTCGGACTCGATGACCTACGGCGGCTCCGTGCCGACGATCACTCCGTCGTACTCGGGTCTCGTCAACGGCGACGTCGCTCCGGCGACCGCTCCGACGTGCTCGACCACGGCGACGTCGTCCAGCCCGGTGGGCTCGTACGCCAGCGCCTGCACCGGCGCGGCAGACCCGAACTACACCTTCAGCGAGGTCCCGGGTTCGGTCGACGTGCTCAAGGCCGAGGCCACGGTGACAGCGTCGGACGACTCGTTCACCTACGGCGGCTCCGTGCCGGCGATCACGGCGTCGTACTCGGGTCTCGTCAACGGTGACGTCGCTCCGGCGACCGCTCCGACGTGCTCGACCACGGCGACGTCCACCAGCCCGGTGGACACCTACACCAGCACCTGCGCCGGAGCCGACGACCCCAACTACACCTTCACGTCCGAGGACGGCGAGGTCGAGGTCACCCGTGCGGCGCTGGCGATCACGGCCTCGTCGCCGACGGTCACCTACGGCACGGATCCGTCGATCACGCCGTCCTACGCCGGTCTCGTGGCGGGCGACGTCGCTCCGTCCACCCTTCCCACGTGCTCGACCGACGCCACGGCGACGAGCGCGCCGGGGACCTTCGCCTCGACCTGCTCGGGTGCCGCGGACGGCAACTACACGATCAGCTACGTCGACGGCACCGTGACGGTGGACCCGGCCCCGCTGGTCGTCACGGCATCGTCGGCGACCATCACGATCGGCGACGACGTCCCGGAGGTGACCGCGTCCTACAGCGGTCTGGAGAACGGCGACACGGCCCCGGCCACGCCGGCGACCTGCTCGACCACGGCGGACGGCTCGATCGTCGGCACCTTCGCCACCACCTGCTCCGGTGCTGACGACGGGAACTACTCGATCACCTACGTCGACGGCACCATCACGGTGAACCCGGTCCCGGTCGAGGTCGTCGTGACCGCGTCGTCGCCGGCCGCCGAGATCGGCACGGCGCCCGTCGTCACAGCGTCCTACTCGGGCCTGACCGACGGCGACACGGCACCCGCCACGCCGGCGACCTGCACGTCGACCGCGACGGCGTCGAGCCCGATCGGCAAGTACACGACGTCGTGCTCCGGAGCGGCGGACGTGAAGTACACCTTCACCTACGTCGACGGCGAGGCATCGGTGCACCCGTCCGACGGCTACGCCGCCTACAACCCGGCGGCGCACAGCACGACGCTCAGCACCGCCTCGCTCAACCTCGCCTCGGCGACGAGCATGGCGGTCACCAGCGGCACCACGGCCGGGTTCACCAACTACACGAACCTGACCATCCAGTCGGTGGCCAACGGTCCGCAGGCGTACTTCTGCAAGACCGTCGCGGCGACCAACAGCTGGGCGACGTGCTCCTCGAACGGTGCCGCCGGCACCGCGACGGCGGGTGCCTACATCACCGATGCGCCCATGAACCGCTTCGACGTCTTCACGGTCGCCGGTGGCAGGACGAACCTGTCGCCGACGTCGTTGACGATCCTGAGCGACACGCCGGCCGCGACCCGCGGCATCCCGTCGACGGTCACGGCGACGGCGAACAACGGGATCATCACGTACGTGCAGTCGGCGACGCCCACCGGCACCTACGACCTGACCTACGGCATCTGCCGTGCCGGGACCTCGACCTATTCGGCGTCCGACCCGAACTGCTCGACCGGAGTGATCCACTACAACCCGAGCGTCGTGTCGAACATCGGCGCCGACGTCACGGTCCAGGTGATCGTGACGATCACGAGCCACACCTACCAGCAGATCCTCACGGCGATCACAGCGCCGGCGACGGTCGATCCCGGTGAGACCTTCAAGGTTCGTGTCGCTCCGAACGCGAGCGGCGTGCCGCGGCTCTCGCCGTCGTCGTCGGGCGATGCGACGGTGAACGGCTCGTCGCGGTTCACCACGGTGTACCCGATCCCTGCCGGGTTCACGGTGCAGAGCTACCGCCTGATCGGCGGCGACGCGTTCAGCTCCGCACCGACGAACGGTGCCACCGCCACGCTGTGCACCACCTACGGGGCGGGTGCCGGAGGGTGCGCGGCCAAGGCGCCGACGGGGAACTACGTCAACAACACCTCGCCGTACATCATCGTCCAGACGCCCAACGGCGTGAGCCTGCAGGGGGGTCGTCAGCAGACGATGCCGACGCTCGAGCTCACGCTGAAGGCGGGCCCCACGTCCGGGACGGTCGGGAAGTTCATCCTCTCGGAGCTCCTCAACGTGACCTCCGCGACGTTGATCGTCAACACGACGCCGGTGTTCGACGGCTACCCGACGAACCCCGCCAACCTGGGTGTCACCCCGCCGCTGGCGGCGCCGGTGACCCTGGCCGAGACCAAGATCAACTGATCCCGGTCGGAACCATCTGACGGACCGGCCCGCTGCGCGAGCAGCGGGCCGGTTCGCGTACGGACGCCGCTCGCGTGTGATGGGATGTGCCCGACGCCGATCCCGGCGCAGCACCAGATCCCAGGGGGAACCGAGCGATGGCACACGAGGTCCGCGGCGTGGTGGCGAAGGCCGTCGGTGAGCCGGTCACGATCGAGACGATCGTCGTGCCGGATCCGGGGCCCGGCGAGGCGCTGGTGCGGGTGCAGGCCTGCGGCGTCTGCCACACCGACCTCCACTACCGGGAAGGCGGCATCAACGACGAGTTCCCGTTCCTCCTCGGTCACGAGGCGGCCGGCATCGTCGAGGAGGTCGGCGAGGGCGTCACCAACGTCGAGCCCGGGGACTTCGTGGTCCTGAACTGGCGTGCGGTCTGCGGCGAGTGCCGGGCCTGCCGCAAGGGCACGCCGTGGTACTGCTTCGCCACGCACAACGCGACCCAGAAGATGACGCTGGCCGACGGCACCGAGCTGAGCCCCGCGCTGGGCATCGGCGCCTTCGCCGAGAAGACGCTGGTGGCCGCGGGCCAGTGCACCAAGGTCGATCCGGACGCAGAGCCCGAGGTCGCCGGCCTGCTGGGTTGCGGCGTCATGGCCGGCATCGGGGCGGCGATCAACACCGGCGGGGTGTCCCGCGGCGACTCCGTGGCCGTGTTCGGCTGCGGCGGCGTGGGTGACGCCGCCATCGAGGGGGCCCGCGTGGCCGGCGCGACGACGATCGTCGCCGTGGACATCGACGACCGGAAGCTCGAGCAGGCTCGCCAGTTCGGCGCGACCCACACCGTGAACTCCACGCAGGAGGATCCGGTCGAGGCCATCCGCGCCGCCACCGGCGGCTTCGGGGCCGACGTGGTCATCGAGGCGATCGGCCTGCCCCAGACCTACGAGCAGGCCTTCTTCGCCCGCGACCTGGCCGGCACCGTCGTGCTCGTCGGCGTGCCCCGGCCCGACATGACGATCGAGCTGCCCTACATCGAGGTGTTCGGACGCGGCGGCGCCCTCAAGTCCTCGTGGTACGGCGACTGCCTGCCCGAGCGCGACTTCCCGATGCTGATCGACATGTACCTCCAGGGCCGGCTCAACCTCAAGGCCTTCGTCTCCGAGACCATCGCGCTCGAGGACGTCGAGGAGGCCTTCCACAAGATGGAGCGGGGAGAGGTCCTCCGGTCCGTCGTGGTGTTCTGACGGTCAGTCGCCCGGCGCCGGCCGGAACCACCCCGACGGCGCCAGCTCGTCACCCATCCGCTCGGCGTACTGGTCGAAGTAGACCCGGGCGACCAGCTCCCGTCGGCTGCGGACGTCGGCCTTGTCGAAGATCGCCTTCAGGTGGTCCTGCACCGTGTAGCGGGACATGTGCAGCGCCGTGGCGATCTCCTTGGTGCCCTCGCCCTGCAGGACCAGCTGCACCACGTCGCGCTCCCTGGCGGTGAGGCCGAACGCCGCGACCACCAGCGGCACGATCTCGGGCGGGCGTGCCTCCTCCACCGTGATGACCACGTCGCCGCCCGTGCCGTCGGCGCTGGTCAGCGGCGACGCGTGCATCACGAGCCACCGTCCGTCGCTCATCCGCATCCTCGCCCGGGGCGGGATCGGCACGGCACCGGCTGCGTAGCGGCGGGCCCCTGCGACCAGCGCGCCGAGGATCGACGACGAGCTGGCCATGTTCGGCCCGTTGGACAGGTCCGCGAGCACCGCCTCGGCGCCGGCCGACATCTGGCGCAGCCGGTCGTCCGGACCGACGACCAGCACCGTCGGCCCGTGCAGCGCGGTCGCTCCACCCGGGCCGGCGTGACGGGCGAGGATCCCGGTGCGCAGGCCTGCTGCGTACGACGTCGTCAACGACGCCATGAAGTCGACCTCGGCGGTGGTGAACGGGTCGTCGTCCGGTCCTCGGAAGATGGCGAGCGAGCCCCACGACTCGTTGCCGGTCCGACCGACCAGCCGGAGCTCGTCGGTGTACCCGTAGAAGGGGACGATCAGCTCCTCGATGCGCTGCACCGACTGCGCCGCTCCGCCCGTGCTCGCGTGCAGGCCGACGGCGGGCGACTCGGAGTGGAGCATCTCTGCGAAGTTGGTCGGGTCGTCGACGCCGTACTCGATCAGGCCCCACATCTGGTCCTGGTCGTCGCGGCCGTACAGGTCGCCGAACTTGAACACGCTGGTGACCATGTCGGTGGCCGGGTCGATCGTCGCCATGCAGGTCGCGACGTGCGGGACCGCCCGGGCCAGCGACTCGGCGACCTCCGCCATGAACGTCCCGACGTCGAGGCCGGCGCGCGACAGGACGTCGACGTCGCTGCGGACCCGGTCGAACGTGAGGGAGCTGACCACGACCTCCATGATCGCCGTCATGGGCGGCCGTGAACACCCCCACAGTTGTGGGGGCCTGCTCGGCCCACGGCCGACGGCGGGCGGATCCACGGACCTCGGGGATGTCACCCGACCGGGTCCTGCCCTCACGGTGGTCCCATGCACGACACACACCACACCCCCGTCCAGCCCACCCCCGAGCGGCCGCGTCACCTGCCAGTCGAGATCGCTCCCGACACCTTCGTGATCCAGGACACCGCCGGCGAGGGCGTCGCTCCCGTCGCCGTCCACATGAACTCGATGCTCATCCGGGGCGCCGAGCCCATGGTCGTCGACACCGGAGTGCCGTCGAACCGCGATCGGTTCCTCGACGACCTGTTCGGGCTCGTGGACCCGGCCGACGTCCGATGGGTCTTCCTCTCCCACGACGACGTGGACCACTACGGCAACGTCGACGCCGTCATGGACCTCTGCCCCAACGCCACTCTCGTCACGTCGTGGTTCCTGACGGAGCGGCTCGCGGGCGAGCTCCACGTCCCGCCGACGCGCTGGCGTTGGATCGGCGACGGCGACTCGCTCGACCTCGGCGACCGGGTGGTGACGGCCATCCGCCCTCCGCTCTACGACTCGCCGACCACCCGCGGCCTCTTCGACCCGCGGAGCGGCGTCTACTGGGGCTCCGACTGCTTCGCCACCCCGGTCGCCCGCGGCACCGCCTTCGTGGAGGACCTCGATCCCGCCGACTGGCAGGAAGGCTTCGCCACGTTCAACGCGTGGAACAGCCCATGGGTCTCCCTCGTCGACAGGGACCGCTACCGCACCGAGTGCCGCCGTGTCCTCGACCTGCCGCTGTCGGCCATCGCCACCACGCACGGCCCGACGATCGAGGCGAGCAACATCGGGATGGCCGCCGAGATGCTGCGCCGACTGCCCGACGTCGCCGCGCCGCCGCAGCCGGGACAGGAGGTCCTCGACCAGATCGTGGCGGCGATGGCCGCCGCGATGGCTGGCGCGACGGCAGGCGCTCCGGCCTGAGACGTCGCTCGACCGTCGGTCGGAATCGTCGCCCACGGCGATATCGTCGGATCCGTCGACCCCCGACGGGTTCGACGACCGCCTAGCGAGGAGACCCCAGTGCCCGACCTGATCGCCATCGGTTACGACGACACCACCACCGCCCTGTCCGCCATGGACGAGGTGGGCGTGCTGGCGTCCGAGTTGATCATCCAGCCCGATGCCGTCGCCGCCGTGATCCGCAGCGAGGACGGCAAGTTCAAGACCATCACGAACCAGCACGAGGTCGGCGCCGGTGCCACCTGGGGCATGTTCTGGGGACTGCTGTTCGGCATCCTGTTCTTCGTGCCGATCTTCGGCCTCGCCATGGGCGCGGCCTTCGGTGCGCTCGGCGGCAAGCTCGCCAAGGACTCCATCGGCAAGGACTTCCAGGAGCAGGTCCGCGCCGCCATGCAGCCCGGCACCTCGGCCCTGTTCATGATCGTGGAGCAGATGACCACCGACAAGGCGCTCGACGCCCTCAGCAAGTTCGGCGGCAACGTCATCAAGACGTCGCTCAGCGCCGAGGACGAGGCCGAGATCCAGAAGCACCTGCACGGCGCGTCCTGACCTCAGGTCAGCTGGAACGGCCGTCGGGTCCGGGTTCTCCCGGTCCGGCGGCCGTTCCGCGTCCGGACCTCGCTGCGGCGGGAGTACCGTGACCGTGAGTGCCCGGCCCATCACCCGCAACGGGTGACGACACCGGGCGACCGCAGCACCGACGATGGGCTGCGACGCCACAGGAGGCCCCGAGACCCATGACCGACAGCGAGTTCCCCGGACCCGTCGACTACCTGCTCATCGAGTTCCCCGGAGACGGCCCGCTCGACGCCGTCGCCGCCGAGCTGCTGGCTCTGGTCGAGTCCGGCATCGTGTCGGTCTGGGACCTCCTGGCCGTGCGCAAGGAGGCCGACGGCAGTTTCAGCGGCGTCGAGCTCGACGCCCTGCACGAGTCCTTCACCGCCTTCGAGGGCGCACGCGCCGGGTTGCTCGGCGACGACGACATCGCCGAGGCCGCCGGAGCGATGGAGCCGGGCACGGTCGCCGCTCTGATCGTCTTCGAGAACACATGGGCGTCCCGCTTCGTGACGGCGGCCTACAACGCCGGTGGCGAGGTCGTCGCCACGGGTCGGATCCCGGTCGCCGACCTTGTCGAGACCCTCGACCTGCTCGAGGCCGAGGCCTGAGCGCCCGCCGATCCGCATCCACGACAGCACGAGACAGGAGAGCAACATGCCAGGACTGATCAGGGGCGTCGCCCGCACCGCCGTCATCGCCGGAACCGCCACCGCCGTGAGCGGCCGGGTCCAGCGCCGCCAGGCCGAGAAGTACGCCGACCGCGACGCCAACATCTACGCGCAGCGGGAGCAGGCCTACGAGCAGCAGGTCGCACCGCAGCAGGCCCCGGTCGCTCCGGCGCCGGCCGCGCCGTCGACCGACGACAAGATCGCCCAGCTCCAGAAGCTCGGCGACCTCAAGACCCAGGGCATCCTCACCGAGGCCGAGTTCGAGGCCCAGAAGGCCAAGATCCTCGCCGGCTGAGTCGCCCCGGTTCGAACCGGCCGTCGGATTCCCGGTCCTGACCGGGGATCCGACGGCCGGTGCGCGTCACGGGCCGGGCGCTCAGACCGGGGCCTGGAGCTCCAGTCGGGGGTCGTGCGCGTCCGGCTGCCGATCCCACAGGTCCGCCAGCAGGTCGTCGCGGATCGCCCTGGCGCCGGGGTCGTCCCAGCGGTTCACCCGCTGGAGGGGGTCGTCGGCCAGCGAGTACAGCTCGCCCTCGCTCCCGTCGTGCACCGTGCCCGGGAGGTAGGCGGTGCACACCCAGCTGTCCCGGGTGATGGTCCGCACGTACACCGACGTGCCGTTGAGCTCGCTGTCCCAGGACGTCAGCTGGGCCTGGATGCCACGCTCCTCCGCGTCGCCGTCGTCGACGGGCAGCGCGGTGCCCTGCATCCACTCCTGGGGGCCGGCCCCGCCGATCGAGGCGAACGTCGGGGCGAGGTCCACCAGACCGACCGGTGCGGTGACCGTCGCCGGAGCGACGCCGGCGGAGGGCGCAGGACGCCAGATGAGCGGCAGCCGCATGAGCCCGTCGACGTGGTACGGCCCCTTGAACAGCAGCCCGAAGTCGCCCTGCAGCTCGCCGTGGTCGGTGGTGAACACCACGTCGACGTCGTCGCTCCACCCCTTGGCGTCGATCGCGGCCAGGACCCGGCCGATCGCCTCGTCGATCAGCTCGACCTCGACCGCGTTGACCGCGTTGACCTCCCGGACCTGGTCGCTCGTCAGCGTGGCCGGCACCCAGTGGGCGGGGGCCTCGTAGTTGGAGACGAGCTGGCCGTCGTACCAGAGCCGCCAGTGCCGGGGCTTGGCGTCGAGCAGGGCCTCGCGCTCGGCTGCCGACTCGGGGTAGCCGGCGGGGAGGTCGACGTCGCGCCAGTCGACCCGGTGGAGCTCGGAGGCCGGTGGGTCCCACGGGTGGTGCGGGTCGGGGAAGCTCATCCAGCAGAAGAAGTCGTCGTCCGCGTCGAGCCCGTCCAGCCAGTTGATCGTCCGATCGGCGACCCAGTCGGTGTGGTACCAGTCGCGCTCGATCGGGTTGTGCTTCACCTGCGGCGCTCCGGTGTCGCCGAAGCCCTGCGCGTTCACCTCCATGTCGCTGTCCAGGACCGCGTAGTAGCCGGCGACGGCCTCGGGGTGCTCCGCTCCCAGCCAACGGGCGTAGTGCAGCCAGCCCGCCGCGCCGTGGGTGGCGAACTCCAGGTGGTCGAAACCGCGATGCGGGCCGACGCCGCCGCCGAACTGCCGCTCTTCGACGGTCTCGGTCCCCAACGTGGCGAGCCGGTTCTCGTTGAAGCGCAGGAACGGGTCGAGGAACGGCTCGAAGTGCGCCTTGCCGATCAGCGCCGTCCGGTAGCCGCTGTCGTGGAGGAGGGCGGCGACCGACGGTGCGTCGACGGGCAGGGGGACACCGTTCATCCAGACGCCGTGGGTGTGCTGGTGCTGGCCGGTGAGCATGGTCGAACGTGACGGCATGCAGACGACGGACTGCGGCACGGCGCGCTCGTAGCGGATGCCCTGGGCCGCGAGGCCGTCGAGCACCGGCGTCCGCGACAGCGTGCCGCCGTTGCACCCGAGGGTGTCGTAGCGCTGCTGGTCGGTGGTGATGAACAGGATCTTGCGGCCCATGGTCGCTCCGCCTCAGTAGGTTCGTTCGCCGTCGTCGAACTGGCGCCGCAGCTCCAGCAGCGCGTTGCCGCACGCCGCTCCGACGACGAGCGCCATCACGTCGGGCTCCGCGTCGGTGGAGTACACCGCCAGGCAGGTCTCGTCCTCCAGGTCGATCACGTCGACGGTGGCCAGGTGGTGGCGCACCGGTCCCGCCTCGATCCGGTACTGGAGACGCCTCTGGATGGGGTCGTTGGTGACGATGCGCTCGGGCAGGCTGATCCCGGAGCCGAGCGTCACCGTCCGCAGGTCGTCCTCCTGCACGGACGCCGAGAGACCCGGGAACCAGGACGCCAGGTCTCCCGTGTCGGCCACGGCGTCCCACACCGCGTCGGCGGGGTGGTGGAAGCGGACGTCTCGTCGGATGGTCGCCATCGGACGCCGACGGTACTCGGGAACCGACGCAGGGCGCGTCTCGCTGAGCGAGCCCTCGGGGCACCTCGAGCAGCACGGAGAAGTGGCGGTCGCCGTGCCTACACTCGTCGGGTCACAGCGGAGACGAGGTCGGAGGTCGAGATGTCAGGGCCGGGTGGTGCCCATGCGCTGATCGACGACCTGGGCGTGGTCCCCCAGCGGCTTCGACCGCCGGTGACCCGTCCCGACCAGCTCCACCGCACCGCCCTGGTCGCTCGCGTGCTCGCGTCCGAGGCCCCGGTCGTCGTCGTGGTGCAGGCGGGGGCCGGCTACGGCAAGTCCACGCTCCTCACCCAGATCGCCGCCACCGACGGCCGTCCGTTCGGCTGGGTCACGCTCGACCCCGCGGACGACGACCCCGTCGTCTTCTTCCGGCACCTGGTGCGGGCGCTCGGCGATGCGGGGGTCGACGTGAGCGAGGTGGTCGCGGAGCTCGGCGGGAGCGACCCCGACCTGAGGCGCCGGGTGCTCCCGATGCTGGCGTCCGTGCTGGACCGGACCGTCGAGCCGTTCCTCCTGCTGCTCGACGACGTGCACGTGCTGGCCCGGGACGAAGCGGTCAGGATCGGCGACGAGCTCGCCCAGCTGATCCCCTCCGGTTCGACGGTGGTCCTGTCCGGTCGCGCCATGCCGGAGCTGCGGTTGGCCCGCCGGGAGCTCGACGGAGGGGTCGCCCGCTTCGGAGAGGCCGACCTGGCCTACACCGTCGACGAGTCGCGAGATCTGCTCGCCCGGGCTCTGCCCGACCTGCCGTCTTCCGCGGTGGCCGACGTGCTGCGGGTGACCGAGGGGTGGCCGGCGGGGCTCCACCTCGCGGTCCTGGCCCTGCGCGACCATCCCGATCCGCCGGTGGTGATCGAAGGGCTGCTGGCGTCGGACCGACGGGTCGTCGACTACCTGCAGCAGGAGGGTGTCGCCCTCCTGGATCCGGACCTCCGCCAGTTCCTGCTCGACGTCTCGGTCCTGGGTCCGCTGTCGCCCGCTCTCTGCGACGCGGCGACCGGTCGCTCCGACAGCGCCGAGCTGCTGGATCGCCTGGTCGTCTCGGGCAACCTGTTCGTGGCGCCGGTGCAGGGCCAGGGGTCGACCTATCGCATCCACCGCCTCTTCGCCGATCTCCTCCTGAAGGACCTGCGCACTGTCGATCCGGGCCGCGAACGGGAGGTGCGCCGCCGTGCCGCCCGCTGGCTCGACGAGCGCGGGGACGGCGACGGTGCCGTGCTGCAGGCGGTCGCTGCGGGAGACCTCGACCTCGCGGCGGAGATCGTGCACCGACGGCATGCTGCGGTGATCCAGCGCGGTGAGACGGCGACGATCGAGAGGTGGTTGGGCCTCTTCCCGGGCGAGGCGCTGGCGGCCGACGGGCTCCTGTCCGTCGTCGCCGGCTGGCTGGCGGTGACCGAGGGCGATCGGCGCGCCGTGGCGCACCACCTGGACGTGGCCCGGGCGAGCTCCCTCGACGGCCGGCTTCCCGACGGAACCGTCGACCTCGGCGTGGCGATCGCCGCGTTGGAGATGGTCGCCTGCATCGACGGCCTCGATGCTGCGATCCGCAGCGTTCGGATCGTCGTGGAGGCGGGTCCCGACGGGAGCCCGTGGTGGGCCGTCGCCCGACAGCTCGAGGCGGTCATGCTGGTCGCGGCCGGGCGGGCCGACCCGCTCGAGGCACTGAGCGGAGCGGAGCTCGACACGAGGGGACGCTCCGCCGTCCATGCGCTGACGGTCGCGCATCTCGCACTGGCCCACCTGAGGTCCGGCGACCGGGCGCAGGCCGACCGGCTGGCACGAGCCGCGCTCGACGAGGTTGCCGAGAACGGACTGCGCTCCTACTCCCTGACCGGGATGGTCCACTGCATCGCGAGCCTGACCGCAGCGACGGTCGGGGACCACCCCCGGTCGCGGCGTCACGCCGGTGACGCGGAGTCCATCCTGCAGATCACCCGCCACATGAACGCCCGGGCCGCCGTGCAGGCCCGTCAGCTGATCGCCGAGGCGGCGCTGGTCCGAGGTGAACCCGACATCGCAGCCCGGCTGCTCCCGGCGGCGCGCTCGAACCTGGCCCAGGAGCCCGCGGCGATCGAGCTGGAGCGCCTGCAGTCGGTGCTCGAGCAGCGCCTGAGGGCGGCCCGGGCCCATCCGGAGGTCCAAGAGCTGACCGCCGCCGAGCTGAGGGTCCTCGGTCAGCTGCCGACGCACCGGTCGCTCGAGGAGATCGGCGAGCACCTGTTCGTGTCGCGCAACACCGTCAAGACCCACACGCTGTCCATCTACCGGAAGCTGGGGGTGTCGAGTCGCAGCCAGGCGGTGGTGCGGGCCGAGGAGCTGGGCGTGATCGAGGATCTGGATCCGCCGGACGTCCCGGGCTGACCGCGGCGGGCCCGTCCGGTCGTGCCGGACGTGGCGCCGGTCGCGACACAGGTCGATCACCCCCTCCGGGTGACGCCGGAGCGACCGACGACGGCGAGCGTGGACCCGATGAGGAGCGCTGCATGACCACGCACTGGAACGGCCGGATCGAGCTCGACGTGCGGGACTCCGAACCTGACTGGACCCCCTATCTGCCCCCGACGGCGGTGGAGGGCGCTCCGAACGTCCTCATCCTGGCGTGGGACGACCTCGGCTACGCCACGATGGACCTGTTCGGCGGACCGGTGGAGACGCCCAACATGGCCCGCCTGGCCGAGCGCGGCGTGAAGTTCGCCAACTTCCACACGACCGCTCTGTGCTCGCCGACGCGGGCGTCGCTGCTGACCGGTCGCAATGCGACGACCAACGGCATGGCGACCATCGCCGAGTTCAGCTCCGGCTTCCCCGGCATCTCCACCCGCATCCCGTTCGAGTCGGGCTTCATCTCCGAGGTCCTCGCCGAGCGGGGCTACAACACCTACTGCGTCGGCAAGTGGCACCTCACCCCGGGTGAGGAGTGCAACATGGGCGCGTTCAAGGGACGCTGGCCGCTCGGCCGGGGCTTCGAGCGCTTCTACGGTTGGCTCGGCGGCGAGACCAACAACTGGTACCCGGACCTGGTCCACGACAACCACCAGATCGAGGCGCCCGGACGACCCGAGGACGGCTACCACGTGGCCGACGACCTGGCCGACAGGGCGATCGGGTTCATCCAGGACGCCAAGGCGGTGGATCCCGACAAGCCGTTCTTCATGTACCTCGCCCCCCAGTGCGGCCACGCTCCGCACCAGGTTCCGAAGGAGTGGATCGAGCGGTACCGGGGGCGCTTCGACGAGGGCTACGAGGCCATCCGTGCCCAGATCCTGGCGCGTCAGATCGAGCTCGGCCTGCTGCCCGACGGGACGGAGCTGTCGGAGATCAACCCGCACGGGGAGCCGGAGCGGACCGGGCCCGGCGGCCAGGCCTGGCCCGAGCTCGACACCGTCCGGCCCTGGGACTCCCTCGACGCGGACGAGCAGCGACTCTTCGCCCGGATGATGGAGGTGTTCGCCGGCTACGTCTCCTACTGGGACGACCGGATGGGCCGGGTCCTCGACCACCTCGAGAAGTCCGGCGAGCTGGACAACACCCTGATCGTGGCCGTGTCCGACAACGGTGCCAGCGGCGAGGGAGGACCGAACGGCGAGATCAACGAGTGGCGGTTCTTCAACGGCCTGCCGAGCGATCCGTCGCTCACCCTCTCGAGGATCGACGAGCTCGGTTCGCCCAGCGCGTACAACCACTACAACACCGGTTGGGCCTGGGCGCTGGACACGCCGTTCCCCTACTGGAAGCGCTGGGCCGGAGCCGAAGGCGGGGTCGCCGACATGTGCGTGATCAGCTGGCCGGCGCGCATCGCTGCGGACCGGACGCCCCGCCAGCAGTACGTCCATGCGGTGGACGTCGTCCCGACGATCTACGACCTGCTCGACATCGAACCACCCGAGGTCATCAAGGGCTTCCCGCAGCTCCCCATCGAGGGTGAGAGCTTCGCCGCAGCGCTGACCGACGCCGACGCTCCGGGGAAGAAGGACCAGTTCTACGCCATGCTCGGCCAGCGCTCGATCTACAGCGACGGTTGGTTGGCGTCCACGGTGCACCCGCCCCTCGCCGGCTGGGGCGACTTCGAGGCCGACGAGTGGGAGCTGTTCCACCTGGAGGTCGATCGCTCCCAGACCCGCAACGTGGCCGCCGAGCACCCCGACGTGCTGGACCGGCTCAAGGGCCTGTGGTTCTACTACGCGGGTCGCTACAACGGGCTGCCGCTCGACGACCGCAGCGCTCTCGAGCAGGTCCTGGCGACGAGACCCAAGGGGACGTCGGATCGCAGCCGCTACGTCTACTACCCCGACTGCGCGGACGTTCCCGAGTCGGCGGGAGTGGCGATCAACGGTCGTTCCTACACCCTGACCGCCGGCGTCGTCCTGGACTCCGTGGACGCAGAGGGGGTGGTGTACGCGCACGGCGGCGTCGCCGGTGGGCACAGCCTGTACGTCAAGGACCGACGTCTGAAGTACGCCTTCAACTGGGTCGGGTCCCGACCCCAGACGATCACGGCGGAGTCGGAGCTCAGCCCCGGTCCGCACGTGGTGGTGGCCGAGTTCCGGGTGGACGGCCCGAGCTCGGATCCGGCCATGCCGGGCTACGAGGGCACCCTCACGCTCTACGTCGACGACACGGCGGTCGGATCGGACCGCATCGTGACCCAGCCCGGCTATTTCTGCGTCGTCGGCGACGGCATCTGCGTCGGCCGGGACAGCGCGTCGCCGGTCACGACCGACTACGCCGACCGCGGCACGTTCCCGTTCACCGGCGGTCGGATCGACAAGGTCGTGGTCGACGTCTCCGGCGACCGCTACGTGGACCACGAGGCAGCTGTGAGGACCTGGTTCGGTATCGACTGACGGACGATCGCCGTCGCCCATCATGTAGGCGAATCGAGTCGGTCGCGGGTCGGGAGCCCGCTCGGAACCAGGAGCACGGACGTGGGTGAGGGACTGTCGGCCGCGGAGGTCGGCAAGGAGATCTCGGAGCACAGGAAGCACAGCTCCGACGGCGGCAACGAGCACCGTGCGGTGAGCATCGCGGAGGCGGTGCTGCTCGCAGTGGTCGCTCTTCTGGCGGCGTGGTCGGGCTACGCGGCCGCGAAGTGGAGCACCGAGTCGCGGCTGGACCTCGCCCACGCCTCGGCCCTGCGGGTGAAGTCGAGCCAGGCCGACCTCGAGGCGGGGGAGCTCCGCGACTTCGACGGCATCGCGTTCAACGCCTGGTTCGACGCCTGGATCCAGGACGACGCCGAGGGGATGGCCCTCGCCGAACGGCGGTTCCGACCGGAGTTCCGAGTGGCCTTCGACGCGTGGTGGGCGACCGATCCGGCCGGCAACCCGGACGCGCCTCCGGGACCGACCTACATGGACGAGTACGCCCAGCCCCAGAAGGAGAAGAGCAAGGAGCTCTCGAAGCAGGCCGACGAGGCCTTCGAGGAGGGCTCTCGCACCGGGGGGACGGCCGACGACTACGTGCGGGTCACCGTGCTCCTCGCGTCGGTCCTGTTCCTGGTCGGCATCAGCGGGCACTTCAAGCTCCACGGCGCCCGCGTCGGACTGGTCGCCATCGGCTCGCTGATCCTCCTGTACTGCATCGTCATCCTGTCGACGCTTCCCAAGCCGCCGTTCTGATCGGCGCGGCCGTCGTGGCGCCCTCGGCGTCCTCGGTGCCGACGTCGGGCTCGCCGTCGGAGGTGAGCGCGGCGGCGGCAGCGGCGTCGGCCTCCCGGTAGCGGACGAGCTCGTCGGGGATGACGACCCGTCGTCGTCGAGCGGGCGGCTCGGTCCGTGACCAGATCGACAGCGCTGCCAGGCACCCGCACAGGGCGGCGATCATCCACCACCGCGACATGGCGAAGATCATCCTGCCGACGAACGGGATGTGGAAGCGGGCGGTCCCGATGACGTGGTCCGGTTCGGTCAGGAAGCCGTCCTCCGTGCTGCGGTTGTCGCCCTTGGTGACGAGCCGCCCGTCGGAGCGACGTTCCACGACCCGGTGGACGACGCGGGTGTCGGAGCTGCCGCCGAGCTCGACGACCACGACGTCGCCGACCTCGGGGTGCGGTGCGGACCGGACGATCACCACGTCGCCGGTCCGGTAGGTGGGTTCCATCGACGTCCCGCTGACCACGAGGACGGTGGTGGCGCCTCCGAGCGACGCCGGCCAGAGCCACGCGACCGCGGCCAGGCACAGGACGGCGAGCGCTGCCTCCCGGAGTCGAGTGAGGCTCACGGCGAGGTCACCAGCACGTCGTCGAAGCGGACGCTCGATGAGCCTCCGATGAGTCCGGCCCGTCCGCCCGTCAGCGCCGAGTTGTTGGCGGTGCTCAGCGTGTGGGTGAGGACCGACGTGCCGTTGACCCAGACGGTGACGGTGGTGCCGCTGCGGGTCATGCGCAGGGTGGTCGTCGTCGCGGCGAGCGACGCAGTCGCCGTGGCCACAGTTGTGGCCGTCCCGGACTTCACCACCTTCAGGTCGACGCGGTCCGTGGTCGTGTTGACCGCGACGGCAGCCAGGTACGTGCTCGTCCCGTCGTGGGACAGCACGACGCCGCCGCTGCGGTTGTTGGCGTTGATCGCGGTGAGGTCCGTCTGCACCGTCGCGCTCGACTGGGCCGTGTTGAGCGTCACGACGGCGTCCGCCGTCGCGTTCGGGGCGGCCTTCGCCGACTGGATCGTCCACGCGCCGGCCTCCACGGCCCAGGTCCGACCGGCGCAGCTCGTGGCGGTGGTCGCGGCCCTGGCGTCGATCGTCGCTCCCGTGGTCCCGGTGAAGTTGTCGCAGCCGATCACCGTGGGAGCCCCCGACGCGCCGGCCTGGGCGAACGACAGGATGGACGCGGAGGCGAGCCCTCCCACCGACGCTGCGTACGCCGATGCGAGGGCTGCGCCGCCGACGACCACCAGAGCGATGAATCGACGCACGGTCGACGTCACCACCCGGGGTTCCCGCCGTTCCGCTCTCCGGCGTCAGCCGGAGATGACCACGGACAGACCGTTGACCGCCGACGCGGACACCGGCGTGCCCAGCGCGACGGAGAAGCTGCCGCTGGCGACGGTGATCGACGCCGCGTTCGTGGTCCCGAGGTTGGTCGTGCCGTTGCGCAGCGAGACCGATGCGGCCTTGGCGTTGCAGGCGGCGTTGACGCCGGAGAAGTTCACCCCGGTCACTCTGTACTCCTGGGATGCGGCGTTGTACGCCGTGGTGTAGCTGCTCGAGATGCCGTCGGTGTCACACGATGCGACGATCTGGTCGTCCGCACCGAGGGATCCTCCGGTCAGCCCGCCGAGGCTGGCAGCAGCGGCTCCGGAGAGCCCCATCGCCAGCAAGGCCCCCAGCAGGACCTTGGTCATTCTCGACTTCATCACTCTCAACTCTCATCGTCGACAGCCCTCTCCCGGCGCCGCGCACCCATCTGGTGCTCCAACTCCATCGGAATCGGCGACGGGAAGTTGATGGACGATCGGACATTCCGAGTGCCAGAAGTTCAGCGAGCGATTCGTCAGCCGGCGCGGACCGACCCGACGACGCTGCGCCCGTCGGCGGTCTTGATGAGGCACACCGTTCGGACGGCCCCGGGCAGGTCCTCCCGGGTCCAGGTGACGATGGTGGCCGGCCAGTCGAGGGGCCGGCCGCCGGAGTAGTTCGTCTCCGCCGTCGAGCAGTGGTCATCGGGGAGCTGTCCGCCCAGACCGGCGGCGACGACCTCCGCCACGTGGGGCTGGGTGCAGTCGATCGTGGTCACGGAGACGGTCACCGTCTCGGGAACCGCCAGCAGGCAGGTGCCGGGCGTCAGCATCGACAGCATGGTGATGGACTGGGTCGGCAGGGTCGACGGCGGGGCCGCGGTCGTGACGGTGGTGGTCGGGGCGGTCGTCGTCGGGCCCGTGGAACCCGGGTCGTCGAAGTCGTCCAGGCACCCCGTCGAGTTCTCGATGGACTCGCGCGCGATGCCCGGCGACGTGACCGGGCCCTCCAGGTCCAGGCGGGCCTCGAAGACCTCGGCGAGCCGAGTCGTGTTGGCTCCCTCGTCGTCGGCCCACTCCCGGGCGACGCACGGCGCGATGTCCTCGTAGGAGTACGGCAGG
>JAEYSR010000295.1 GCA_023434535.1 Actinomycetes bacterium | reverse complement strand
CCCTCGGTCGGGCCGGGATGTCGGTCGACGACATCGACCTGTTCGAGATCAACGAGGCGTTCGCCGCCCAGGTGCTGCCGTCGGCCCGCCAGCTCGGCATCCCGATGGAGAAGCTGAACACCCGCGGTGGCTCGATCGCCCTCGGCCACCCGTTCGGCATGACCGGCGCCCGCATCATGACGACGCTGATCCACAACCTCCAGGAGTCGGACAAGACCTTCGGCGTGGAGACCATGTGCGTCGGCGGCGGCCAGGGCATGGCCATGGTCGTCGAGCGCCTCAGCTGATCGCCTGCTGAGCGCCCGCACGCTCTCGTTCTGGCGTACGCAACGGTCGGAGTTCGACTGTTCCGTACGCCAGAACCGCGTCCGGGGTCAGTTCCGCGAGGGGTCCGTCAGTTCAGCGACGGCGCGGCCGCAGGTCCGGCGACCTCGGCCCGCTGCTCGCGCACGCGGTTGGCCTCGTCGACGAAGACGACGGTGGGCGTGTGCTCGCGCGCCGCGGCGTCGTCGAGGTCGATGAACGTGGCGAGGATCACGAGGTCGCCCGGTCGGACCAGGTGGGCGGCCGCGCCGTTGATGCAGATGTCGCCCGAGCCGCGCTCCCCGGCGATGGCGTAGGTGGCCAGCCGTGCACCGTTGGTGACGTCCCAGACCTGGACCTCCTCCCACTCGAGGATGCCGGCGGCGTCGAGGAGGTCGCGGTCGATCGTGACCGAGCCCTCGTAGTCGACGTCCGCCCCGGTCACGGTGGCGCGGTGGATCTTGGACGCGAACATGCGTCGGCGGGCCTCGGACATGGCGGTGCTCCTGTGTCGGTCGCGCCCCGTGCGGGTGCGCGCTGCGCCAACACGGTACAACCCGCCGCCCTCAGCTCGAACTGGCTGTCACATTCCCGGTCAGGACCGGGAATGTGACAGCCAGTTCTTTCGGGTGGGGCCAGGTCGTTCCGGGGGGCGGTTCAGCCGGCGCCGTACACAGGCGTGGGCTCGGTGGCCTCGCGCAGCAGGTCGGCCACGACGGGTCCGACCTCCTCGGGCTCCCAGCGCGCCCCCTTGTCGAAGCGGGGGCCGTGGCGGAAGCCCTCGGCGATGCCGATGATGCCGCCCTCCACCTCGAAGACGCGGCCGGTGACGTCGGCGGACTCCGACGAGCCGAGCCACACCACGAGGGGCGACACGTTCTCGGGCGCCATGGCGTCGAAGGCGCCCTCCTCGACCTCGGCCATCATGTCGGCGAAGGCCTCCTCGGTCATGCGGGTGCGTGCCGCCGGAGCGAGAGCGTTCGCCGTCACGCCGATGCGTCCGAGCTCCGCCGCCTGCACCAGGGTCAGGCTGGCGATCGCACCCTTGGCCGCGGAGTAGGCGGCCTGCGCGATCGAACCCATCAGGCCGGCGCCCGAGGAGGTGTTGATGATCCGGGCGTCGACCGGCTCGCCCGCCTTGGACCGGGCGCGCCAGTAGGTGGCGGCGTGTCGGGACGGCGCGGCGTGGCCCATCACGTGGACCCGCAGCACGGCCTCCCACTCGGCCTGCTCCGAGTTGACGAACATGCGGTCCCGCACGATCCCGGCGTTGTTCACGACGACGTCGAGCCCGCCGAACGCATCGATCGCGGACTGGACCATCTCGCCGGCGGCGTCCCAGTCGGCGACGTCGTGGCTGGAGGTGATGGCCTCGCCGCCGGCGGCGACGATCTCGTCGACCACCTGCTGGGCCGGCGTGTCGGACGGGTCGGACCCGTCCTGGGCCACCCCCAGGTCGTTCACGACCACCTTGGCGCCCGCCTGGGCGAAGGCCAGGGCGTGGGCACGTCCGAGCCCACGACCGGCACCGGTCACGATCACCACACGTCCGTCGCAGATTCCCATAGGGCACAGAATCTGACACCCCGTCACATCGGGCACAAACCCGGTACGCTCCGCAGCCGTCGCTGCGGCCCCGCAGCGCGCGGCCGTCCGAGCGGCTGCACATCGAACCAGGGGGTTCCGGAGTGCGCTTCGGCGTGACGATCTTCTCCACCGACGTGTCCATGCCCGTCACCGACCTCGCGGTCGCGGCGGAGGAGCGCGGGTTCGACTCGGTGTGGATTCCCGAGCACACCCACATCCCGACCAGCCGTCGGACTCCGGCGCCGACCGGCGACGCCGAGCTGGCCGAGGAGTACAAGCGGTCGGTCGACCCGCTGATCGCCCTCGCAGCCGCGGCGTCGCTGACGAGCACGATCCGACTGGGCACGGGGATCCTCCTCCCCGCCCAGCGGGAACCCATCGTCACGGCCAAGGCCGTCGCCACCCTCCAGAACCTCTCGGGCGGGCGGTTCGAGATGGGCATCGGCTTCGGGTGGAACGAGGACGAGATGGAGGACCACGGCGTGCGCTACTCGACGCGCCGCGAGCACACCCGCGAGCACGTCCTCGCCATGCAGGCGCTGTGGACCGAGGACGTGGCGAGCTACGACGGTGAGTTCGTGTCGTTCCCCGAGACGTGGTCGTGGCCGAAGCCCGACGTGAAGGTGCCGGTCCTCATCGGCGGCGGCGCCGGGCCGAAGATGTTCGCCCACCTCGCCGAGTACGCCGACGGCTGGATCCCGATCGGGGGCGCGGGCCTGACCGAGGCCATCCCCCGCTACAAGGAGGCGGTCGCCGCCGCGGGACGTGACCCCGAGGCCATGCAGATCATCCCGTTCGGGTCGCTGCCGACGGCCGAGAAGCTCGAGCACTTCGCCTCGATCGGGGTCACCGAGTGCGTCTTCCGCATCCCGTCGGCACCGACCGACGAGGTGCTGCCCGTCCTCGAGGACCAGGCCCGGCTGATCGCGCAGCTGCGAGGGTAAGGGCCAGCACCGAACTGTCCGACACGTCCACAGGGGGACCGACATGACCTACAGCTCAGAGGAGCTCGCCGAGTTCTACGCACGCCACCGGGCGCTCCACGAGGCAGGTGACTGGGACGGGCTCGGCGATCTCTTCACCGACGACGCGTCGTACCTCGACTCGGTCTACGGGTGGAGCCACGGGCTGCCGGCGATCCGGGCCTTCCTCAAGGAGTCGATGGCGGGTCTGGACGACTGGGAGTTCCCGATCTCCGCCGTCGCCTACGACACCGAGCACGGCGTGATCCTCAACCACTGGGTCAACCGGCTCCCCGGCACGCGCCCGGACGGGACGTTCTACGACGTGCCCGGGGCGTCGGTGCTCACCTACGCGGGCGGGGGCAAGATCAGCGAGCAGAAGGACCTGTTCGACACCAAGTGGATGATGAAGGAGATCTCCGCCTGGATCGCCGACCACGACGGGGCCCTCCCCTACCCTGACCCCAACGCCGACGTCTGAGCGCCTCGGGCTCCGGATGTCGGCGGCGACCGCGCTGACGGAGGTGCCACGACGATGATGGCCGGTGGGGCACGCCCCGAACCCAAGGAGCCGTTCCGGCCGTCCGGACGTCAGATCGTCGGGGCGGTCATCGCCGTCCTGCTGCTGGTGTTCATCGTCACGAACACCGATGACGCCGAGGTCACGCTGTTCGTCACGACCGTGACCCTGCCGCTCTGGCTCGTGCTGGCCGGCACCGCCGTGCTCGGGGTGCTCGTCGGCATCGGCCTCGGGACGCGACGCACCAAGCGCAAGTACATGGACGTCTGACGG
>JAEYSR010000090.1 GCA_023434535.1 Actinomycetes bacterium | reverse complement strand
GGACGTGGCGGTGACCGGGCGGCACGAGCGGGGCGTGGACCTCGTCGCTGATGACCCTGGCTCCGTGGTGCTCGACGACCTGCGACAGAGCCTCCTGCTCGGCCACGCCGAACACGCGACCGGTCGGGTTGTGGGGGCTGGTGAGCAGGACGGCACCTGCGCCGGCGGCGAGGGCCGCGTCGATCCGGTCCAGATCGAGGACGAACCGGTCGGCCTCGACGACCATCGGCACCGGCGCGACCGCCCGGCCCGACAGCTCGATCACCTCGAACAGCGGCGGGTAGGCCGGGGTCGGCAGCACGACCGGAGCGCCGGCCGGCACGTGGAGGTCCAGGGCCCCGCCGATGCCCGCGAGGACGTCGGCGACGGGGAAGATCCGGTGCGGCGACACCTGCCAGTCGTGACGCTCCGTCAGGAACGTCGCGCAGGCCGCCGACAAGGCCGAGAGGTCCGCCTCGGGGTAGCCGAAGTCCTCCCTGTCGACGGCCGCTCGGATGGCGCCGACCACCTCGGGCGCCACGTCGAAGTCCATCTCGGCGACCCACGCGGCCAGGACGTCGGGGCCGTAGAGCGACCACTTGACCGTGCGCCGACGGCGCAGCCGGTCGAGGTCGACGTCGAACGCACGCTCGCCCATCCGCGGCCCCTCCCCTCGTCGTCGCCATCGCCCGTCGGTGGGCGGCGTCGGGCCACGTTAGAGGGCGCCGGTATGGTCCCCGGGGTGAAGCGGCAGGACAAGGCGGACCGGATCGGCGAGATCCTCGACGACCTCTACCCCGAGACCCCGATCCCCCTCGACCACACCGATCCGTACACCTTGCTGGTCGCCGTGGCGCTGTCGGCCCAGACGACCGACAAGAAGGTCAACCAGGTGACGCCCGCCCTGTTCGCCGAGGCCAGCACGCCCGAGCAGATGGTCGATCTCGGACCCGATCGGATACTCGAGCTCATCCGGGAGATCGGCCTGGCGCCGACCAAGGCCCGGAACCTGTGGCTGGCCGCCAACCAGATCGTCGACGACGGCGGCCAGGTCCGGCCCGACTGGGAGTTCCTCGAGTCCCTCGCCGGGGTCGGCCACAAGACCGCCAGCGTGGTCATGTCCCAGGGGTTCGGGGTGCCGGCCTTCGCCGTCGACACCCACATCCACCGGCTCGCCGCCCGTTGGGGGCTGTCGAACGGCACGACGGTCGAGCGGACCGAGCGGGACCTCAAGGCCGTGTTCCCCATCGACACCTGGAACCGGCGGCACCTCCAGATCATCTACTTCGGCCGCGAGCACTGCCCGGCGCTGCGCCACGACCTGACGACATGTCCGATCTGCTCCTGGGCCGCCACCAAGCGCAGGATCACGATCGAGCAGCGGGCCGCCGCCCCGCGCCGACGGGCCTGACGCGCCGGGCGGGCGGTACCGTCGCCCGATGACCGAGAACCGCTGGCTCCAGCTGCTCGAGGAGAACCCCGGACACTCCGACTGGTACATCGAGCGCTTCCGCTCGATGGCGGCCGAGGGCAAGGACCTCGACGGCGAGGCCCGGATGGTCGACGCCATGGTCGGCCGATCGGCCCGGATCCTCGACGCCGGCTGCGGCACCGGTCGGGTGGGAGGACGACTCGCCGATCTCGGGCATCGGGTGGTCGGAGTCGATCTGGATCCGACCCTCGTGGCCGCCGCCCGGGCGGACCACCCTGGCGCCACGTGGCTGGTCGGCGACCTGTCGGAGCTGGATCTGACCGCCCACGACGGCCCGAGCGACCTCGACCCCGACGACCCGAGGGAGTTCGACGCCGTCGTCAGCGCCGGCAACGTGATGGCGTTCCTCGACCCGTCGACCCGTCGCACGGTCCTCGAGCGTCTCGGCTCGCACCTCGCGACCGACGGCCGACTCGTCGTCGGCTTCGGCTCCGGACGGGACTACGAGTTCGACGACTTCTTCGCCGACGTGGGAGCAGCCGGTCTGGCCGTAGAGCTGCGGCTGTCGACCTGGGACCTCCGGCCGTTCGGACCCGACTCGGACTTCGTCGTGGCGGTCATGGGGCGGGCCGACTGACGACGACGGCTCGAGGAGGCCGACGAGAGCCGCGGCTCCAGCCACTCCCCCGGCGTCAGCGCAGCCCCTTCCACACCAGCCAGGCGCCGAAGACGAGCTCGACCACCAGGGCGACCTGTGCCGAGTGACGGGTCACCCAGCTGTGCAGCACGCCGAAGGTCCGGGCGGCGGGGCCCGGAGCGACAACCCTCATCAGCAGCGGCGCGGTGGCGGGCAGGGTCGTGATGAACGCCACCACCACGACGACGACGACCTTCTGACCGTCCGGGACGTGGCTCCGGGAGATCGCATGCATGGCCGGCAGGTACAGCAGGATCGTCGAGAAGTTGCTCAGCATCATCGCCGCCCCCAACAGCCCGGCCGTGACCAGGCCGTCGTGATGGCGGGCGGTGGTCGCAGCGTCCGGAGCGGTCGGATCGGCCGGATCGGTCGGATCCGTCGCAGCGGCCCGATGGGCGGTGAGCATGCGCAGGACCGTGGAGGCGGCCAGGACCAGCAGGAGCACACCGACCACCAGGTCGATCGTCCGGGTGATCTCGACCCGCATGTGCGACGGCTTCCCGACCTGTCCGCTCACCGCCAGGCCGGCGGCCGTCAGACCGGCGACGACGACCACGACGCCACCGACGAACGCCACACCACGCGCGACCGGTCGCCGGTCCGAGGACATGATCAGCAGCGCGACCGCGAGCACGGTCGGACTGATCGCCGCACCCACGGCCAACGGCAGGACCCGGGTCAGGAGCTCTCCCACCGTTCGAGTCTACGGAGCGGCGTTCCCAGAACTCGCGGGCGAGGGGCGGACTCCCGTGGCAACGTCGTCGACGTGGCCCCGCCCCTGCAGTCCCGCGACCGCTCGCTCGCGGTCCGCACCGCAACGGTCGCCGATGCAGCGACGATCGGCGAGGTGTACCTGCGGTCCTGGCTCGCCGGCTACGACGGGCTCGTCGCGGCGGATCGGCTCCGCCCCGTCGCAGAGCTGCGCGCCGCCCACGACTGGGCTGCCGCCCTCGCCGAGCCCGACAGCTGGTTCGGGCTGGGCTCGGTCGACGGCGTCGCCGCGGGCGTGGCGAAGGTCGGCCCCGACCCGACCGAGGACGTGACCGGGACGTGGTTGGAGCTCCTTTACGTCGCACCGGAGTTCTGGGGTTCCGGTCTCGCCGCTGCGTTGCTGCACCGCTCCGTCGACGTCGCACGGGCCTCCGGCGCCGACCGCATGCGACTCCGGGTCGTCGAGGCCCAGGAGCGAGCCCGACGCTTCTACGAGCGTGAGGGCTGGAGGCCGGATCCCGACATCCCACCGTCGTCGAACGCCTTCTTCCCGCTCCTGTGCCTGCGCATCGACCTCTGAGCACACCGCTCGGGTGCTGTCAGAGGTCGAGCGCGACGCGAGCGCCGACTCCCCTGGTCCGACGCCGGGTCGGACGCAGCAGGCCGACAGAGCGTCAGCCTCTCTCGTCGGGGAACCGATTCGACTCCGGCCGGTAGAAGCCCTCTTCGTCGGAACGGGGATTCGGGTCGAACGCATCCTCGACCAGGTCGCCATCCGTGTCGTGGGTCGTCGAGCTGTACGGCCCGTGCTCCTCGCCGTAGGGGCCGGTGTCCGGCTGGTCCGACACGAACGGGTCGGGTGACGGCGTGACGACGTCGACGAACGACGCACCGCCGGTCGGCACCTGGTACCCGGGACCGGGAGCGGGCGTACCACCGCCAGTGATGGAGCCGGTCGGGTCGACCACGCCGTTCTCGTCGCCATCGACCTGCACCACATCGACGGTGCCGTTGCCATCGATGTCGAACCCCGACCTCTCGGCGACCCCGTTCTCGTTGGCATCGATGACGAACGAGTCGAGGACGCCGTTGCCGTCCGTGTCGACGCCCCAGGCGTCGAACACACCGTTGCCGTCGCTGTCGACTGCAGTCGCATCGAGGGTGCCCGAGCCGTCACCGTCGCTCATCACCGTCTCGGCGTAGCCGTCGAGGTCCGAGTCGACCGCCCAGGTCTCCGTGCTGCCGTCACCGTTCGTTTCGAGGGCGATGGCCTCGGCGTAGCCGTCGCCGTTCTCGTCCAGAGCGAGTACATCGCCCGTTCCGTCACCGTTCGTATCGATCCAGTCCATCTTCAACCTCCGAGGCGTCGTTGGATCGACTGAACCGCGACCTCGGATGGCGGGCATCCCCACTCCGTGCCATGGACGTGCGCTGCGCCGGCGATGCGTCCTCGCGAGCCCCGACCGCACCGGAAACGCGGCGAAGCCCCTGCAGCTGCAGGGGCTTCGTACCGTCGGGCTGGAGAGATTCGAACTCCCGACCTCTTGACCCCCAGTCAGCTCGGGCGTGTGCTGAAGAGTCCGTCTGGTTGTTGGAAGTCTTGGAATTGCAGGTTCTCGGCGAATCCCAATCCGGCTGAGCAGCCGGGATCAGGGCAGTCGTAACGACTTTGCACACATCCCGCATACACCGCGCCGAGCTGAGGGGCCTCGGAGTCGCGCCCGCTACACCTCCGGGATCACCCGCTCCTTCAAGCCTGACGCGGTCAGCGGAAACCACCATGGCCCTGTGGCCAGTGCCTGGTGAAGACTCCATCAGGTGCTCGCCGAACCGGCCTCACGTCGTTGAAGGCGGGCATCTCCCCGCAGTCCAGGCCAGGCGGACGACGGCTCGTCGCCGTCACCCGCACGTGGTTCGGGGTCCGCCGCACCCAGGTCAGTGATGCCGGTTCGGCCCAGAGCATCCAACGGGCGAATCACGAATTCCTCGATCGCTCGTCCGGCGTCGGCATCAGATATCGACGAGTCGGGAAAGGCGGATCGGATTCGTCCGAGCATCTCGGCTCTGAACGCCGCCTCCTGCTTCTTCTGCTCCAGCTCGAGCTGCTTCAGCTCCTTGTCGATCTTCAGGATCTTGTTCTGCTCGCGCTGACCATCGCCCTCTAGCCACTCCTTGCGCTTGGCGGGAAGGTTCCGGGCCATGGCAAGCAGCGCGCCGATCAGGCCACCCGGAAGTAGCTGCGGAACGACCGCAGCCAGTTCGAGGACGATCTCTGCTGGCGACGCGACCGACAGCAGGCGCAGGTCAGGCGGCGCCGCGTAGGCCGGCCGATCCTGTTGAGGACCGGCTTCGTTCGCCACCGAGCGCAGGCCCTCGACAAATTCGAAGAGTGGTACAGGCGCTGCCCGGTCACGTCGAGCGTGGTGTCGTCATCCGCGGGCCCACTCAGGACGAACCGCGCTTCAGCCGTCGGCAGTGGATCACCGAGACCCAGCGATGCGATGGTGATGAGGCGGCCGTACTCGATCTCGACGACCGATGGTTCGCTCTTAACATCAGCCTCGACCACGGTTCCACCAACGCTGCGACCCATCTCCAGGAACCGCACCGTTACCATGTCGCCCGCCTGCGGCTTCATCTTCCGTAGGCCGTCGATCACGTCGCGCTCCTCGACTCTGAGCAGCGCTCCCACCTCGCCGACCTCGGTTGCCCGCCCGAAGGTCTCCATAAGCTTGTTCGACTTCGCGAAGACCACTCTGACGCCCTGATCCGACTCCTCGTAGAAGTAGCGCGCGTTCGACGATGGGTCACCGTACGGATCGGCGGCGCGCGCGACGTCGAAGCGGTTGATCGAGATGTAGCGACTGAACCCCGCGTCGATCAGGTTCCGATAGTGGCGATGAGTTCGCTTGCTGACGGGTCCGTAGCCAGCCTCGTAGAGCTGCGCGTTTAGGTCATCGAGCGCGATCTGTCCGCCCGACGACTTGAAGCTGTCGAACCCGGCGCGGGTGTCTCTCGGAGTCGCGTTGGCCACTGGTTCCTCTCCCACAAAGGCCGACCGCTGAATCGTACCGGGATCGATTTTCAGAACCGGACGGCGCTGGACTTGCCCCGCATCGATGGACATGTCCCCCGGCAGTGCATTCGCTGCTGGCGGATCAGCATCGCCGATCTGATGCCAGCGTGGATCTCCCCCGGCTCGGCGGGCTCTCGGGCTAGGGCGACCCAGCCGTCGCAGTCATCTCTGACCATGCGAGGAGGCAGTCGGTGGTCATCCTGAGCACCGACGTGTTGTCGGTCGGGGCGACCGAGTCCAGCCGGTGCGCCGGGGCGTCGTGTCGCCCGGCCCCCGGCGCCACGGCTCGGATGTCGCCTGACGTCGCGGCAATCCCGGCTCTCAGCGCACGGTGATGTGCGGACCGGATGTCTGGGCCATGCCCCCTGTCGTCACCAATGCCACGTACCAGACATCGGACCACTCCATCTTCGGATTGGGACCGTCATCCACCGGCATCGCGTGGCGCTCACTCAAAGTCCCAATCACCATGTCAGCGTCGAGTTCGAGCAGCCTCGCATCAAGCCAATCGGTGTCGACCAGAAGCACGTCCTGGCCGTGGCGCCCGCCGGGGTGGTGTACGGCCTTCACCACCACCTTGCCTTCAACGCTCCACTCGGACCGGCGGCCAACCCAGCGCGCCGCCCCTAGGAGCTCGGCGGTCGGAACGTAGAAATCGACCGACTCGTCAATGGAGCAGTCGAGAGTGTTTCCCTCCCACAGGAACTGCTCGACTGC